>JAMPAW010000003.1:0-4746 GCA_023666975.1 Clostridium sp. | reverse complement strand
CAGGCTGTACCGTTGCTCCGTACAGAGGCTCCGGTAGTCGGAACCGGTATGGAGGCGAAGGCGGCAATTGACTCTGGTGTTTGTATTATTGCCAAGCATGACGGTGTGGTTGAGAAATCGACAAGCAAAGAGATTGTCGTAAAATGTGACGACGGTTCCAAGGATACGTATCATGTTATCAAGTTTGCCAGAAGCAATCAGGGTAACTGTATGAACCAGCGGCCGATTGTGGTCAAGGGAGAACGGGTGAAAGCCGGTGAGGTTATTGCTGACGGGGCCTCCACTGCAGGCGGCGAGATTGCGCTGGGCAAAAATCCGCTGATCGGATTTATGACCTGGGAGGGTTATAACTACGAGGATGCGGTATTGCTGAGTGAAAGACTGGTTCAGGAGGATGTGTATACCTCCGTCCATATTGAAGAGTATGAGTGTGAAGCTCGCGATACTAAGCTGGGTTCTGAGGAAATTACAAGAGATTTGGCGGGGCTTGCACCAGATGTGTTAAAGGATTTAGATGAGAACGGAATTATCCGTATCGGTGCAGAGGTTCGTGCCGGAGATATCCTGGTGGGTAAAGTTACACCTAAGGGAGAAACGGAACTCACTGCCGAGGAGAGACTGTTAAGAGCTATTTTTGGTGAGAAAGCAAGAGAGGTGCGTGATACCTCATTGCGGGTACCGCATGGTGCGTTCGGTACGATTATTGATACAAAGATATTTACCAGAGAGGCTGGAGATGAACTGTCTCCCGGCGTCAATAAATCTGTACGTGTATATATTGCACAGAAGAGAAAAATCAGTGTCGGTGACAAGATGGCAGGCCGTCATGGTAACAAGGGTGTTATTTCCCGTATTCTTCCTGTGGAGGATATGCCGTTCCTGCCGAACGGACGTCCACTGGATATCGTGTTAAATCCGTTAGGTGTTCCGTCACGTATGAATATCGGACAGGTATTGGAAATCCATTTGGGTTTGGCAGCTAAGGCATTAGGCTTTAACATTTCCACACCTGTATTTGACGGGGCAAATGAGGAAGAAATCATGGAAACGCTGGAGATGGCCAACGACTATGTGAATTCTGACTGGAAAGAGTTTGAAAAGAAATGGCGGTCACAGGTAGCAGATGAGGTTATGGACTACCTCTATGAGAATCGCGAACACAGAGATGAATGGAAGGGTGTTCCAATAAGCCGTACCGGAAAGGTCACACTTCGGGACGGCAGAACCGGTGAGGAATTTGATTCTCCGGTTACGATTGGTTTCATGCACTATCTGAAACTGCATCATTTGGTTGACGATAAGATTCATGCCCGTTCAACCGGTCCTTATGCGCTGGTGACCCAGCAGCCGCTCGGCGGTAAAGCACAGTTTGGTGGACAGCGTTTCTGAGAGATGGAGGTATGGGCGCTGGAGGCATATGGCGCATCCTATACTCTTCAGGAGATTTTGACCGTGAAATCAGATGACGTGGTTGGCCGTGTAAAGACCTATGAGGCGATTATCAAGGGTGAGAACATTCCGAAACCAGGAATTCCGGAATCCTTTAAGGTATTGCTGAAAGAGTTCCAGTCACTTGCGCTGGATGTCAAGGTGCTGCGTGAGGATAACACGGAAGTGGAAATCGGCGAAAATATTGACTATGGCAATGATGACATCAGACGCTTTGGCGATATGGATTATAAGAAGGACGAATCCGAAATGAAGGAACAGGGATTCAGCGGTGTAGACGAAAATGATGAATCCTTTGAATTGGACGGCGATTCTGATGACGATTATGACGACAGCGACTATGATGGTGAAGATAGTTATGATGATTATGAGTAATGGAAGGAGAGCATATTAGATGTCAGCTATTAATAATCAGGAAACTGAACAACAAATGAATTTTGACGCAATCAAGATTGGTCTTGCTTCTCCGGAAAAAATCAGAGAATGGTCAAGAGGTGAGGTAAAAAAACCTGAGACAATAAACTATAGAACCTTGAAGCCGGAAAAGGACGGACTCTACTGTGAGCGTATCTTCGGACCGAGCAAGGACTGGGAGTGCCACTGTGGAAAGTATAAGAAGATCCGCTATAAAGGTGTTATCTGTGACCGTTGTGGTGTTGAGGTTACCAAGGCAAATGTAAGACGTGAACGAATGGGGCATATTGAACTGGCTGCTCCGGTTTCTCACATCTGGTATTTTAAGGGTATACCAAGCCGTATGGGATTGATTCTGGATATTTCACCCAGGGTTTTGGAAAAGGTGTTGTATTTCGCATCTTATATCGTATTGGATGCGGGTGAGACAAATCTCGCTTACAAGCAGGTGCTTACGGAGAAAGAGTTCCGTGATGCAGAAGAAGAATATGGCTACGGCAAGTTCCGTGCAGGAATGGGTGCCGAGGCAATAAAAGAGTTACTACAGGCAATAGACCTTGACAAGGACGCAGCTGATTTGCGGGCTGAGCTTCGGGAGGCAACTGGGCAGAAACGGGCAAAAATCATTAAAAGATTAGAGGTTGTAGAGGCGTTTAGAGGTTCCGAAAATAAACCGGAGTGGATGATTTTGGAGGCTGTGCCTGTGATTCCACCGGATATTCGTCCTATGGTACAGCTGGACGGCGGCCGCTTTGCCACTTCCGATTTGAATGATTTATACAGAAGAATTATCAATCGAAACAATCGTTTGAATCGTTTGCTGGAGCTGGGTGCTCCGGATATTATTGTCCGTAACGAGAAGCGTATGCTGCAGGAGGCAGTAGATGCATTGATTGATAACGGTCGCCGTGGACGTCCGGTAACCGGTCCGGGTAACAGGGCATTGAAGTCGTTGTCGGATATGTTGAAGGGTAAGCAGGGACGGTTCCGTCAGAACCTGCTCGGAAAACGTGTTGACTACTCTGGTCGTTCCGTTATCGTGGTCGGGCCTGAACTGAAAATTTATCAGTGCGGTCTGCCTAAGGAAATGGCAATCGAGCTGTTCAAGCCGTTTGTAATGAAAGAACTGGTGTTTAGAGGAGAGGCGCATAACGTTAAATCGGCTAAAAAAATGGTTGAGAAGCTGGAAACCGTGGTTTGGGATGTGTTAGAAGATGTCATCAAGGAGCATCCGGTTATGCTGAACCGTGCCCCCACTCTGCACAGACTGGGAATTCAGGCATTTGAGCCGATTCTCGTAGAAGGTAAGGCGATTAAGTTGCATCCGCTTGTATGTACTGCTTTTAATGCGGATTTTGACGGTGACCAGATGGCTGTGCACCTTCCACTGTCTGTGGAGGCACAGGCAGAATGTAGATTCCTGCTGTTGTCACCGAATAACCTGTTGAAACCGTCAGACGGTGCACCGGTTGCAGTTCCTTCACAGGATATGGTGTTGGGGATTTATTACCTGACTATTGATAAACCGGGCGATTTGGGCGAAGGAAAGATATTTAAGTCAAAGAATGAGGCGATCCTCGCCTATGAGAATAAAGAGATTACGCTTCATGCGAAAATAAAAGTGCGGATGAAGGGAACATTGCCGGACGGAACGGAGAGTTCGCAGATTATTGAGTCAACGCTGGGAAGAATTTTATTTAATGAAATTATCCCGCAGGACCTTGGCATGATAGACCGTACAATTCCGGGAAATGAACTGGCATTAGAGATAGATTATCTGGTGGGTAAAAAGCAGTTGAAGGGAATTCTCGACAAACTGTTTAATAAGCATGGGGCAACCCGGACTGCAGAAGTTTTGGATGACATTAAGAGCATTGGTTATAAATATTCTACCAGAGCAGCACTGACGGTATCCATTTCTGAGATGACTGTGCCGGCAGCGAAGAAAGAGATTCTGGAAGAAGCACAGAAGACAGTAGATGTCATTTTGGAAAAATTCAAATATGGCTACGTGACCGAGGAAGAGCGCTATGCAGCCACTGTTAAGGTTTGGGAAGATGCAGATAAGAAACTTACTAAGGCACTGTTAGATGGTCTGGATACTTACAATAATATCAAGATGATGGCGGAGTCCGGTGCCCGTGGTTCCAATCAGCAGATTAAACAGCTGGCCGGAATGCGTGGTTTGATGGCGGATACGACGGGTCGTACTATCGAGCTTCCAATCAAATCAAATTTCCGTGAGGGATTGGATGTATTGGAGTACTTTATCTCTGCGCATGGTGCGCGTAAAGGTCTTTCCGATACGGCTCTGCGTACAGCCGATTCCGGTTATCTTACCCGCCGTCTGGTGGACGTATCTCAGGATTTGATTATCCGTGAGGTGGATTGCTGCGAGGGAACCGGAGAGATTCCGGGTGCTTATGTGGAAGCGTTTATGGAAGGCAAAGAACTGATTGAGAGTTTTCAGGAAAGAATTACCGGACGTTATGCGGCGGAATCCGTTTATGATAAGAACGGTAATATGATTGTAAAGGCAAATCATATGATTACACCACAGCGTGCGGAAAAAATTGTTACCATAGGCGTTGATGCGGACGGTAATGAGATTACAAGGCTGAAGATTCGTAACATATTGAATTGTAAAACCCATGTGGGTGTGTGCGCAAAATGTTACGGTGCCAATATGGCAACCGGGTTGGCGGTACAGGTTGGTGAGGCAGTAGGTATTATTGCGGCACAGTCTATCGGTGAGCCGGGTACTCAGCTTACGATGAGAACGTTCCATACCGGTGGTGTTGCCGGTGACGATATCACACAGGGTCTTCCTCGTGTGGAGGAGCTATTTGAGGCACGTAAGCCAAAGGGACATGCAATTATCAC
>JAMPAW010000039.1 GCA_023666975.1 Clostridium sp. | reverse complement strand
CGCGAGTAATGAGCCAAGTGCCGTGCTTGCACGAGCATTTGGCGAATGCTGCGAGGGTCAATACCCCCGCTGCTTGCAGCGGGATGATTGACTTTCAATGTACGGATAATAAGCTGCCGCAGATTACAGTTGTTTGAGGGTGTAAATGTGGCAGCTTTGTTTGTCTGTACTATCCGTTCGGAGTGTGTTGTGGATTTTGTTAAGCATGAATATGAAGACATTGTAGAAATCAGGTGATAAAATAATGGAAAAACGAGAGAAAGGATTTCTAAAGGCCGCTTTTCTGATTGTATTATTTTATATTGTGGTTGAACATTTTTCCGTGGTAAAGGAGATAATTTCTGTCTGCTATAATGCGGTTTCTCCACTGATTTATGGCGTTGTCATTGCATTTATTGTCAATCTGGTGGTGGTGAAGCTGGAAAAGTACATGACAAAAGGAATTTTTGAAAACCAGATCATCAGGAGGACCACTTCGATCATCGTGTCCGTGCTGATTTTGACCGGTATTATCACGATTGTATGTTTTAACGTGATACCGGGTATTGTGGACAGTGTAAAGCAGATTGCCGAAAAGATGCCGCAAGCCGTGTCGGCCGTTCTGGGATTTTTGGAAAAGCATTTCGGTATTTCGGAAGATATCGTGGACACGGTACAAAATTTCAAAATAGACGAGAATCTCGTCAACAATATGTTTGGCTTGATGGAAAACCAGTCGGTGATTGAGGCAATCAAAGCCAGCGGTGATATGGTGGGGAGTGTTTTCTCGGTATTCGCAAAATTTTTTATCGGTTTATTTTTTGCCTTTTATATTTTGGCAAAAAAGGAATCTATCAAAGCATGGATTCACAATCTCATCGAGGTATACCTTCCGGAAAAGGCTGCCGCAGCCATTGAAAATATCGGGTTCATCATTTATGAAACCTATGCAAATTTTATATCGGGACAGTGTGTGGACGCTGTGATTTTGGGCTGTCTCCTTACGCTGTGCATGGGGATTATGGGACTGCCGTATCCTGTGCTGATTGGTGTGATTGTGGCAGTGACGGCGCTGATTCCGGTTGTGGGTGCATTGTTTGGAGGCACTGTGGGAGCAGTGCTGCTGGTTATGGATTCACCGGTAAAGGCACTGACGTTTTTAATCTTATTTTTAATTTTGCAGCAGATTGATAATCGTATGATTTATCCGCATGTGGTCGGGAATGCTATTGGCATTCCATCGATACTGATTTTTGCGGCGATTGTCATTGGCGGTGAATTTGGCGGCGTTATCGGTATGTTTTTGGGTATTCCGTTTACTGCAGTGCTGTATACCCTTGTGGAGCAGGATATGGAGAAGCGCAGGCGAAAGAAATAGTTATGAGAAAAACTCATTATTGTACAACGGACAGTTGAGAAAACAGAGTTTTGCTCATGACTAGAAAGAAAAGTAATTGAGGTAAGAAGATGAGTGCATTTGTAGAGTTTAAAAACGTGAGTAAATGTTACCGGACTGGCGAGATAGAGATTCATGCCCTGCAGGAAGTCAACTTTCAAATTGAGCGGGGAGAATTCTGCATTATTGTCGGTGCATCGGGGGCTGGAAAAACCACGATCCTGAATATTTTAGGTGGAATGGACACGTTGACGGCGGGGGAAGTCTGGCTCGATGATAAGGATATTTCCTCGCTTAGTAAAAAAGAGCTGACGACCTATCGGCGATATGATGTAGGTTTTGTATTTCAGTTTTATAATCTGGTGGGTAATCTGACGGCATTGGAAAATGTAGAGCTGGCTTCGCAGATTTGCAAGGATCCGCTGGACGCAAAGGAAGTTCTGAAGCAGGTAGGGCTGACCGACCGATTGTTTAATTTCCCGGCACAGCTTTCCGGCGGTGAACAGCAGCGGGTTGCCATTGCCAGAGCGCTTGCCAAAAATCCCAAGCTGCTGCTTTGTGATGAACCAACCGGAGCGTTGGATTATCAGACAGGCAAGTCGGTTTTGAAGATTTTACAGGATACCTGCAAAACGACGGGGACGACGGTAGTAGTTATCACACATAATCAGGCACTTACGGCGATGGCAGACCGCATTATCACGGTGAAGAGCGGCCGCATAGCGGATATGAGGAGAAACGAAACCATTGTAGATGTAGACGAACTTGAGTGGTAAGATGATGAACAGGGGATTAATAAAATCAACATTTAGAGAAATTAAAACCAGTTTTGGCCGTTATATGGCAATTTTGCTGATTGTGGCTTTGGGCGTGGGATTTTTTGCAGGGCTTAAGGTTGCCTATGAGGCAATGCTCTATACCGGTAATGATTATCTGGAGGAGCATAGGCTGTTTGATTATCATTTACTCTCTACCTTTGGCTTTGATGAGGACACGGCACAGAAAATGGAACAGCAATTTTCCAGTGGAGATGTGCTGGCCGAGGGGAGTAAAACGGTAGATGTGCTGATGACCGATGACAGTGGTACAGAATTGGTGCTGAAGACGATTGAGCGGCCGGAGAAGGTGGGACTGCCGGAAATTACAGTGGGAAGGCTGCCGGAAAATGCCGCTGAGTGTCTGGTAGATGAGCATGGGTTTGACGAATCGGCAATCGGTAAGAAGCTGACCGTCTCCGACAATAACGAAAAGGGTGATGCAGACTGCTTTGAGGTAAAGGAGTATACCATTGTAGGCCTTGTGCGGTCGCCGCTCTATATTATGTACCAGCGTGGGACAACATCAGTGGGAAGCGGAAGTATAGATGCTTATGTCTATCTGGAATCCGGTGCCTATGATTTGGATTATGATACGGATATTTATGTATATTTTGACAAGGATACGACGATTTATTCGGAAGAGTATGAGACATTTATGGAGGAGAAGGAGCAGACGTGGGAGGCTCTTTGCCAGGAGATGGCAGATGCCCGGTATAACCGCATTTATGCCGATGCCATGGAGGAGCTGGACGATGCGGAGCAAACACTTCAGGAGGAAGAAGAGGAGGGCGGGAGAAAATTAGGAGATGCCTTAGCCGAGCTGGAGGACGGAAAAAATCAGCTCGTCAACGGCGAAAGTGCAATCAACAAAGCACGCAGGAAACTGACTTCCGGTGAGAACACGTTAAAGAAGCAGGAGCAGGAATATCAAAAAGGGCTTGAGACATATAAGAAGGAGAAAAAAACATTTGACGAAGGCAAAGCAGCCTATGAAAAGGGGCGTAAAGAATATAATGCCCGGTACAGTGAATATGAGACAAGCCTTAAAAGCTATGAGGATAACTATCTGGCATATCAGGCCGGTGAGGAACAGTATGCGGCGGCTTTGGCACAGTTTGAGGCCGGAAAAGATTATATGAGTGCAGAGGAGCAGTCGGTAAAGGCGCAGGAGCTTGCGGTCTGGCGGAACACGCTGGACGGGACGGGACAAATGCTGGCAGCGGCAAAGCTGCAGTTGGACGAGGCCTTAGCCGCATTTACCGAAAATAAGGCAGTGCTTGACCGCACGGAAAAAGAGCTGGCGACGGGAGAAAAGGAGCTGGCAGCAGCGAAGAAACAGCTGGACTCGGCGGGCAGACAGATTGAGGAGGCAAAAAAACAGATTGCTTCAGGCAAAGAACAGCTTGCAGCCAGTGAGAGGGAACTGGAGAATGCCAGACAGGAGCTGAAGGACGGAGAAAGTGAGTATAATAGCGCAAGGCGCGAGTATGACGACAAAATTGGTGACGCTAAGCAGGAACTGACGGACGCAAGACAGGAGATTGACGAGATTGAAAAACCGGAAACCTATGTTATGGGAAGAGAGACCAATACGGGCTATGCCAGTTATGAAAATGATGCGGGGATTATTGAGGGAGTCTCCCGCGTGTTTCCGGTTTTCTTTTTTCTCGTAGCAGCACTGGTCTGCATGACGACAATGACACGAATGATTGAGGAGCAGCGTACACAGATTGGAGTACTTAAGGCGTTAGGTTATTCCGATGGTGCGGTTATCGGAAAATATATTGCCTATTCGGGAAGTGCAGCAATTGCAGGTGCACTGGTGGGATTTTTTATCGGAACATGGGTATTTTCCAATGTCATCTGGACGGCGTATAAGATGATGTATGATATGGGCGAGCTGCACTATGTGTTTAATCCGGTGTACGCCGTAATCTCTGTACTGGTGGCATTATTATGTTCGGCAGGAACAACTTTGGTCTGCTGTTATCAGGAATTACAGGAAATGTCGGCAGCACTGATGCGGCCCAAGGCGCCTAAAGCGGGAAAACGTGTATTGCTTGAGAGAGTTACCTTTTTGTGGAGCCAGATGAAATTTCTGGATAAGGTGTCCGTGCGGAATTTGTTCAGATATAAGAAACGTCTGTTTATGATGATTGTGGGCGTAAGCGGCTGTACGGCGCTGCTGGTTACCGGCATGGGAATCCGTGACTCTATTGCCAAGATTGCCAATATCCAATATACGGAGATTTCACTCTATGATTTAGTGGCCGGAGTCAACGCAGATGATATCGACGAGAGGGAATTAAGGAATGCTGGGATTAGTGATTATCTTCTGACCGCAAACAGCAGTGCGGGCATTACCGCAGGCAGACAGACAGGTGATGTGAGTATACGGGTGCCGCAGACAGAAGCTGGCTTTGGACAGTATATGAATCTGCATACGGAGGAGGGAGTGGCACTTGCTTTTCCGAAGGATAATGAAGTGCTTATTTCCTTTAAACAGGCGGAGGATTACGGGCTTAAGGTGGGCGATGAAATTGCGCTGCAGGACAGTGATATGGAAGGTGGAAATGTTACGGTCAGTGGCATTTATGTCAATTATTTTGACCATTACGTCTTGATGACACAGAATACATATCAGAGGCTGTTTAGCCGGGAACCGGAGTATAATGCCTTTTTGGCGAATGTAAACGACGGAGATGATGTACACCGTGCAGCCTCGGCATTGATGAAAACGGATAATGTGACCTATGTATCCGTCAGCGAAGATGTAAAAAACCGGGTAACCGATATGATGAAGAGCCTTGATTATGTGGTGGTTCTGGTAGTGATATGTGCGGCATTGCTTGCCTTTATCGTGATTTATAATCTGAATAATATCAATATTACCGAGCGTATCCGGGAAATTGCCACGATTAAGGTGCTGGGCTTTTACAAAGATGAAACCAATTCCTATGTATTTCGGGAAAATATTGTTCTTACTCTGCTCGGCAGTCTGGCCGGGGTGGTTTTAGGCCATCTGCTCCATGCTTTTGTCATGAGCCAGATTAAGATTGAGGCCATTGCTTTTGACGTACATGTAGAGGCGGGGAGCTTTGTGCTCAGCGTAATCCTGACTTTATTGTTCAATCAGGTTGTCAATCTGGTCATGTCCCAAAAACTGGAAAAGATTGACATGGCCGAGTCGCTGAAATCGGTGGAGTAGTCACATACAGCAGGAAAGGATAATGGTATTGTATCGTGAGTAATCGTTCAATATAAGGGCTTGACAAAATATGTAAGTATTGGTAGATTGTTGTCATACATATAGAATTGTAAATAATCATGAGGGAGGATGTTTTTATGAGCTATAACTACGACTACAATCCAGCTGCGGCTGGTTTCTTGGCAATGTTTACCGGTGTCTATCTGATTGTGGCATTGGTAATATGCGTTTTGCTTATTGTGGCATGCTGGAGGATTTATGCGAAAGCGGGTGAGCCGGGTTGGGCAAGCCTTGTCCCATTTTATAGCAATTATGTGTTGTTTAAGATTGCTTTTGGCAATGGCTGGCTCTTTTTGCTGATGTTCGTGCCGATTGTGAATATTGTGGTCAGCATTATGCTGATTTTCAAACTGGCAAAGGCTTTTGGTCAGGGAGTAGGCTTCGGATTTGGATTGCTCTTCTTATCGCCAATCTTTTTGTTGATTCTTGCATTTGGTTCATCAGAGTATGAAGGCGTATAGGCAATCAGGGGAAACAAAAACTGTCTCGTATGAGGCAGTTTTTTGTTTGCAGGGAACAGTACCATGGAAGGAATGGGCGTTGTGATTGACAAAGACGGTAAAAATTGGTAGATTATAAAATGCGGGCTTTATTATGCCCGTTTTGGAAATATATTTTGTGAGACGAGCATAAAATAGATAAATGAGGAGGAGAGAAGAAATGAGTTTTTCAGAAATAGTAAGTGCGGTTGATGATTTCGTCTGGGGACCGGCAATGCTTGTGCTGTTGGTGGGCACAGGTATATTTTTGACGATTCGTACCGGTTTTCTGCCGTGGAGGAATCTTCCGTATGCGTTGAAAAGTACATTGAGCAAAGAGGCGCGGACAAAAAGCAGGGGAGAAGGAGACGTATCCCCGTTCTCGGCGCTCACTACTGCATTGGCGGCGACCATTGGTACAGGTAATATTGTCGGTGTGGCGACGGCAATGGTTTCGGGAGGACCGGGAGCATTAGTCTGGATGTGGATATCTGCCTGCTTCGGCCTGACCTCCAAGTTTTCGGAGTGTATGCTGGCAATCAAATACCGTGAGGTAAATGAAAAGGGTGAAATGTCCGGCGGTCCGATGTATACGATGAAGAAAGCGTTAAAAAATAAAACGTTTGGCAGTGTACTCGGCTGGCTGTTTGCTTTCTTTGCAGTGGTGGCATCGTTCGGTATCGGCAATATGACACAGGCAAATTCCATTGCATCGGCCGTGAATGAGACATTCGGAGTACCAACATGGATTATCGGTATTGTGATTACCGTGCTGGCACTTTTAATCATCGTAGGCGGTATTAAGACGATTTCCAAGGTGTCTTCCGTTGTCGTGCCGGTGATGGCCATTTTCTATGTTATTTGCGGGCTGATTGTGATTATCGGCAATATTGGTAATATACCTTCCGGAGTGGCAGCTATTTTTTCTATGGCCTTTTCCGTGAAAGCGGTATCTGGCGGGGCACTTGGCACAGTGGTGGCTTCGATGATGGGGGCTATGCGTTATGGTGTTGCCCGTGGTGTGTTCTCCAATGAGGCAGGTATGGGCTCTGCGGCAATTACGGCAGCAGCGGCTACGACGGATAATCCTGTACGTCAGGGTTATATCAATATGACGGGTACATTTTGGGATACTATTGTTGTCTGTACGATTACCGGTCTTTGTATCGCCTCCACCGGTGTGCTGGGAAGTACAAGGGAAAATGCAGTGGGAACCTATGAGATAAATGGTTCACAGCTGGTTGTCGATTATGAGGAGAACGGTAAGACAAAAAATATAGAATATGACATGGAATTTGCTAAGGACAAGATTACCATGAAATCTTCGGAGAAAACGATTGTGCTGACACCTTATACGGCAAATGCGGCGATGGTTCATGATAAAGAAGATAATGTGGCGCTTGTCTATACGGCTGAGATAGAGGACGGTAAGCCGTCCGGTACATGGCAGGGAGATAATAAGATGCTCTACACGTTTGGCACGGACGGAGCGTATACGGATTATGCGACAATAGAGGGTTCTTCGTTGACCATTGCGGCATTTAAGACTGTGCTCGGCTCTGCCGGCGGCTGGCTGGTGGCAATCGGCATTGCCCTGTTTGCGTTTTCTACCATTTTGGGCTGGGAATATCACGGTGAAAAGGCTTTTGAATACATATTGGGAACGCATCGCTTTAACATGGTTTATCGTATCCTCTTTTCACTGGTTGTCTATGTGGGAGCAACACAGGCACTTGACCTGGTGTGGAATCTGTCGGATATCGCCAATGCGTTAATGGCAATTCCCAATCTGATTTGCATGCTGCTGTTAAGTGGTGAGATTGCAAAGGATATGAAGGAGTTCCAGAAAGTGATTGAAATGGAAAAACAGCAGAAATCAGAACAGAACTAGAGGGTTACGATAAATGAGGTTACTCCGTCGGCACATTCTACATGAATTTTACCTTTGTGGTTTGTGATAATTGTTTTGGCGATGGAGAGACCGAGGCCGTAGTGGCCGTTTGCGCGATTGCGGGCCTTGTCCGTCCGGTAGAAGCGCTCAAACAGCTTTTCGCGTTCATCTTCTGGAATGACTTCGCCTGTATTACTCACTGTCAATCGGATATGGTGCTGCGTTTGAAAAAGGGAAATATCAATATTTCCCTTTTTTGCTGTGTGGGAAAAAGCGTTGTCAACCAATATGGTAACCACCTGTTGGAGCTGCTGTTTAACCCCAAAGAAGGAAATATTGGGAGTAATATTTTCTGTAATGGTAATGCCCTTCTCAAAGGCAATGCTCTCTAAAGGCAGAATTTGCTCCAGTAAAGCGTCACTGAGGCAGAAGGTATTTTTTTCCATATTTTCATAAGGCGTCTGCTCCAGCCGGGTAAGCATCAGCAGGGAGTTGACCAGATTGTGCATTTGGTCGCATTCCTGCTGAATGTAGGAGAGTTGGCAGTTTTTACCGATTTGGTCTTCGAGCAGTTCGCTGTTAGACAAAATGACGGCAATAGGAGTTTTCAGCTCGTGACTGGCATCGGAAATGAACTGCTTTTGCTTCTCAAATGCTTCCTCTACCGGACGAACCATTAATCCGGACAATACATAGGACAGGAAAGAGAACGCAATCAATCCAACGATGCCGAGGATAACGGAGATCATAAGCAGGTTTCTGCCATTGCGCAGCTGTGCAGTGTGGTCGATAAAAGCAATGATTTGCCCGTCGTTGTTGGTCAAAAGGGAGAAACGGAGCTGGCCAATCGTTCCCTGCGGCTTATCCATCTGCAATACCTGATTACAGTATGATTGGATTTCCTCGTCGCTATAGCTGTCGGATAAGGAATTTTCAATGGATATCAGCTGGCCGCCCGGTGAATATTTGACAAGAATAAAGTGGGTGGTGGCAGGTTCCATATGGTGGTCGGGTGTGTTGTCCGGTGCAGAGCCGGGAAATTCAGGACGCATTTCACGCTGTGTTAAAGAACGCAGGTGATTATCGGCCTCCATACGGCTGCCGGCACGTATCCACACATTAATAGCAATGATGATACTGATGAAAGTAATGGAGAGCAGAGTCATCATCGTAAGCATGATATGTCTGCGCAGTGTCTTGGTCATATTTTGTTCAATCCCTTCTGTATTATGATATTGTCAATATTGCACAACTGGATTTTGGAAATTAGGAGTTTCGCAATTACCTATTATTTGTCATTATGGATACAAGGCGGTATCCCAGCTTGCGTACAGTCTGTATGGAAGCCTCCGCTTTTAAAAAGGCAAGTTTCTTGCGGAGAAAAGAAATGTATACTTCCACGTTGTTATATTCAGTGTCCGTGTCGTATCCCCATACCTTTTCAATGATCTGTTCCCGGCTGACGATTTGTCCCCCGTTGCGCAGGAGATATTCCATTAACTGATATTCTTTGCCGTTTAGCGTGAGGCTGGCACCGCTGGTACGGCAGAATAATTCGTTATTGCCCTGAAGCATATAAATATCGCCGTAAGCAAGCTCCTGCGGTCTGCCTGCGCCGGTCTGCCGCCGTGTCAGTGCGCGGAGCCGGGCATATAGCTCTTCCCGGTGAAACGGCTTGGTCAGATAATCATCTGCGCCGCAGTCCAGTCCGGTAATCTTGTCACTAAGCTCTGATTTTGCTGTCAACAGAAGAACAGGGGTTTGGATACCCTGTTCCCGTAATGCCTGTAAAACGGAAAGTCCGTCCAGCTTTGGCAGCATGATATCCAGGATAATGGCATCATAGACTCCGGAAAGCCCCATTGTCAGTCCGTATTCTCCGTTATCAGCCCAGTCCGTGATATAGTGTTCCATTTTCAGTGAGGTGCATAGAGCTTCGGCAAAGCCCACTTCGTCTTCCACCAATAATAACCGCATAGCCTGTCCTCCTGCCAGAATGATTCTTTCATCTCTGATGAACAATGTATAGACAGTATAGCACAGTTTTCTTGAAACAGGATTGAAAACATTGGTGAAAAAATTTCCTCTTTCAATCTTCTTTTAAGAAAACTCTGTTACCATTTTAACAAATAATCGCATGAACGCAATGCGGAAATAGGATTTTTTGAAACGGAGGTAACAACGTGAAGAAGCTAACAGCAAAAAAGAAAATGATGGCAGGCGTGATCCTGCTTGCAGTAATCCTTATCCTTATTTTTGTTTTTCGGGCAGGAAAAAAATCACCGAAGCGATCCACAGAGGAAACTGTGCTGTCTGTGGAAGTGACGAGAGGGACGATCGAAAGCGGGGTGTCTGGGACAGGAACCCTCGCTTATGGGGAAACCGCTTCCATATCTGTTCCTGCGGATTTACAGCTTGAAGAAGTGCTGGTATCTGCCGGAGAAGAGGTTGCGGCGGGAACCTTACTTGCAACGGTGGAGCCGGCGTCCCTTGCAGCATGCCTGTCAGAGGTTGATGAGGCTATCGGTGAAGTGGACGATACGATTTCCACGGAAAAAGATAAATCGGAAAGTACAAAAATAACGGCGAATGTTGCGGGGCGGGTAAAAGAAATTTATGCGAAAGAAAATGATCCTGTGACAGAGGTTATGGAGGAAAACGGTGCTCTGGCACTTTTATCCACTGACGGTTATATGGCGGTTGATTTGACAAATGCAAAAGGAGTAGCCGTCGGTGATACGGTGAAGGTTACAGACGGAACTACTTCGGCAGAGGGCACGGTTTCCTCTGTGGAGGGAGAAACCGCAGTGATTCTCTTTTCTGACAGCAGCTTTGCAGTCGGTGCCGGGCTTTCTGTAACCGATTCGGAGGAAGCGGTAATTGGAGAGGCGGAGGCCTATGTTCATGCACCGTTAAAGGTTGTGGGAACGAATGGAACGGTTAATGCAGTTAAGGTGTCTGTGGACAGCAGTGTGTCGGCTTCTTCGACGCTGTTTACATTAAAAGAGACGTCCCAAACGGTAGAATATCAGCAGGCAGTCCAGGAGAGGAAGGAGCTGGAAGAGCTACTGACAATGCTGATTGCCATTCAGAGAAACGGTGGAATTACGGCATTACAGGATGGTGTGATTACAGCGGTTAATGCCGAGGGCAGTGCAGGTGAAAACAGCAGTGTATCCAACGGAAGCACACTGGCGGCAGGGAAAGAAGACGAGAAAGTGGACACAAAATCGGATACAGCTTCGGAAAACGGAGAGGTACAGGATACTTTAGATTTGGCATCCGTCCGCACAATGGTTTCCAGTGCGGATACCGTTTCTGACCTTACACAGGAGAAAAATTTGACCAGTACAGGCGGCTTTGCTGCAATGTCTTCTTCCTCCATAGCTTCATCCGAGTCAAAAGAGGCAGAAACTTTGCGTGTCTCCGAAAAACCTGCGTTGGAAGCGCCTGCGGGATTAACCGGCGGGGAAGGGGTAATCAACGGAACGACAACCGACATGGAATACGCAGAGAAGGCGGATGCTTCGGACTGGAAGGCATGTACAGACAAGACAACGGTGGTTACGGCAGGAACATGGTATGTACGGTATCGGGAAACGGATGAAAATGCGGCAAGTCCTGCAGTACAGGTTGAAGTCCGTGACAAAACAGCGGATACAGCAAACGGTGCAGGAAATAACCAAAATACAGAGTCGGATGGAAGCGGAAAAACGCCAGAGGATTCGGGCAGCCAGGGCAATACCGGCAGCCAAAAAGACGGAGATAATACAGGCGAAAATACGAATCCAGACGGCAGCGGGACAAAGGAACAGGGCAGCACAGCGGGGAAAAACAACTCTGGCACAACGAAAGGAAGCACAGTGACAGCAGGCAGCGGAAGTTCGGCATCTGCCGCTTCCTCCTCCGAAAGCAGCAGCGGGGTGGAAACAACGGAGTTATTTGCGATGGCAGACAGTGAAACAATGACCGTAACGATGACCGTGGATGAACTGGATATTTTATCAATGGAAGCAGGACTTGAAGCGGTAGTATCGGTGGATGCAGTGGAGGACAAAACCTTTACCGGAACCATTACCAATGTGAGCAGACAAACCTCCGGAAATGGCGGTACAGCACAGTATTCGGTCGAGGTAACCTTTGAAAAAACAGAGGAAATGTTAGAGGGAATGAACGCCTCGGTGGAAGTGATTTTAGAAAAGGCTGAAAATGTGCTGGTCGTTCCCATTTCGGCAGTGACCGACCGGGGAAGAAGCAGTGTTGTGTATAAGGGCAATGATAACGGAGTCTTAAGTGATGAAACAGAAATTGAAACCGGCTTATCGGATGAGACATATGCAGAGGTGACATCCGGGCTTTCCGAGGGTGATACCATTTATTATCAGATGGCAGGAAGTGAGGATAGCGGAAACGGTCAGATGGGCGGCTTTGGCGGTTTTGGCGGCGAAGACATGATGAATGGCGGCATGCCGGGCGGCGACTTTAACGGTGAGAGACCGGATCGGTCTGACATGCCGGGAGGAAATGGCGGCCGTGGCGGTGATGGCGGAAGAAATGGCAGACAGGAATGATGGGAGCGGAAAATATATGATTGTATTAGAGAATATCTGTAAGACCTATGAGATAGGCGGTGAGCTGGTAAAGGCGTTAGACCATGCATCGCTTCGTGTCGGAGATGGCGAGTTTGTCAGCATTATCGGCCCGTCGGGAAGCGGAAAATCGACGCTGATGAATATGATCGGCTGCCTGGATGTGGCAGATGAAGGAAGCTATTATTTGGACGGTATTTCCATTGAGGCGTATTCAGAGGAGGAACTGGCATTTGTCCGCAATCAAAAGATTGGATTTGTATTTCAGAATTTTAACCTGCTTCCAAGGCTTACCGCAGAGGAAAACGTGGAACTCCCGCTCATCTATCAGTGGATTCCGAAAAAGGAGCGGAAAAAGCGGGTGCGTGAAGCGTTGGAACGGGTAAAACTCACGGATCGGAGCAGTCACCGTCCAATGGAACTGTCCGGCGGGCAGCAGCAGCGTGTAGCAGTGGCAAGGGCGCTGGTGACAAATCCTTCCATGATTTTAGCAGATGAGCCGACAGGGAATCTGGATTCCCGGACAGGTGAAGAGATTATGGGGCTGTTCCATGAGCTTCATGCACAGGGAAATACGATTGTGCTGATTACCCATGACGAACGGGTGGCAAATCAGGCACAGCGGAAAATCCGTATTCTGGACGGACAGGTAATGGAGGTTACGGAAAGCGGCAGCCCCAGGCAGGCAAACAGCGCACCGGATTACGATGAGCAAAAGGAGGTCGAACAATGATTGCAGAATCCATAAAACAGGCGGTACAGGCAATAGGTTCCAACAAGCTGCGCTCTTTTCTTACCATGCTGGGAATGATTATCGGTGTGTTATCCCTTGTGGTTTTAGTGTCCATTGTAAATGGAGCGACCGGCTCGGTTACCGATACCATTTCTGCCATTGGGACGAATCTTCTGACCGTGCAGATTCGGGATAACAAAAATGAGCCGTTTACGTTAGATGAACTGGCGGATATTGCAGAATTTGATACCGTGTCAGCGACAGCTCCGGCAGCGCAGGCGAGTGCCTCGGTAAAATATGAGCGCAATCATTTTTCCATAACCCTCTATGGAACGACAGGAGATTATTATGCTATACAGGGACTTACACTTGCCAGAGGCCGTTTTATTAAAAATGTAGATGTGAATCAGGCGACATTTGTCGCAGTAATCAATGCCACTGCGGCAGAGGAGCTTTTTGAACGTACGGATGTGGTGGGAGAAGCCATCTCGATTGATGGCTGCAAATTTACCGTAATCGGCGTACTTGAAGAGGAGGAGGCTGCAACCGGAAATGTGTCGGAACGCTTAGAAGCCTATATACCATTTACGGCATTATCTAAGGTAAGCGGTGTGACACGGGAAATTACCAGCTTCTATGTATCCTCTGCCGACGAGGAAAGCATGGCTGATGTGGAGACAGAGATTACCAGTTATCTTTACAGGCGGCTTGGTGATGAGGATGCCTTTTCGGTGATTAATGCCTCCTCCGTCATGGAAGCAATGACCAGCGTAACGGATACCTTAAAGCTTATGTTAGGCGGAATTGCCAGTATTTCCCTGCTGGTTGGCGGGATTGGCATTATGAATATCATGCTGGTATCCGTAACGGAGCGGACACGGGAAATCGGAATCCGCAAGGCAATTGGTGCAGGAAGGAAAATGATTATGGTGCAATTTCTGATTGAGGCTCTTTTTGTCAGTGTCACTGGCTGTCTGCTGGGTATCGGCTTGTCGGTGCTGACAGTCTTTGTCATCAACCATGCCGTCAGCTCGTTCACTGCCGTGATTTCGATAGACGTGGTGCTCGTTGCGATTGGTTTTTCCCTCCTGCTTGGCGTGCTGTTTGGTATGTACCCGGCTTATAAGGCGGCAAATATGCGGCCGATTGATGCGCTGCGGTATATGAATTGATATCAGGCTGTCGGTGATATTATTCTTTGCCGTTCCAGCAGTAAGTGCAAAGCCGTTCTTCGGGAATGCCTACGGCTTTTAATAAATCGTCCAGCCGGTTATAGCGCAGTGTTGTAAAGTTGAGTTCTCTGCGTATCTCTTCAACCATTTGGTCGTATTTGGGAGATTCAGGGTCAGTATAGGACTGTAATACGTCGTCGGAAACATTTTCTGTACCCTCCAGTTTGGCAATCACCCGCCGCGTGATTAAATCCATTTCTGAGGAGGACCGGGAAAAATTGAGATACTTGCAGGCATAGACCAACGGTGGACAGGCAGGACGGATATGGACTTCCTTTGCCCCACTCTGATAAAGAAATTCCGTGGTTTCCCGCAGCTGTGTTCCGCGGACAATGGAGTCGTCGATCAGCAGAAGGCTTTTGTCCTTAATCAGGTCATGCACGGCGATCAGCTTCATTTTGGCAATGAGATTGCGCTTGCTTTGAATGGTCGGCATAAATGACCTCGGCCAGGTAGGGGTATATTTGATAAACGGCCGGGAAAAGGGAATTCCGGAGGCGTTGGAATAGCCCACTGCATGAGCGGTTCCCGAATCCGGTACACCGGCTACGATGTCGGGTTTGACGTTATCTCTTTTGGCCAGACTTGATCCGCAGTTGTAGCGCATTTGTTCGACGCTGACTCCTTCGTAAGAGCTGGAAGGATAGCCGTAGTAAACCCATAAAAACGTGCAGATTTTCATCTCTTTCCCCGGTGCCATAAGCGTCTTGACTCCGTCCTGGGTAACGATGACAATCTCACCCGGACCCAGTTCGCGCATATCTTCATAACCCAGATTGCGATAGGCAAAGTCTTCAAAGGTAAGGCAGTAGGCATCTTCCTTCTTGCCGATTACCATTGGCGTTCGTCCGTACTTATCTCTGGCTGCATAGATACCCTTTGGCGTCATGATCATCATGGTCAGTGAGCCTTCGATAATATCAAGGGCATAATGAATGCCGTCGATAATGTTTTCTTTTTGGTTAATGATTGCGGCAACCAATTCGGTAGGGTTGATATCGCCGCCGCTCATCTCTAAAAAATGAGAATTGCCGTTGTCAAAAATCGTGCGGACAATCTCGTCGGTATTGTTGATTTTGCTGACGGTAGTAATCGCATAGGTTCCGTGATGGGAACGCACGATTAACGGCTGCGGTTCGTAGTCGGAAATACAGCCAATGCCCATATAGCCCTGCATCTCCTGTACATCTTTGTCAAATTTGGTGCGAAAGGGGGCATTTTCGATATTGTGAATAGCACGGTCAAATCCCTTTTTGCCGTATACAGCAAGACCTCCCCGCCGGGTGCCTAAATGGGAATGATAGTCCGTTCCAAAAAATAAATCAAACATGCAGTCTTCCTTTGCAACAACTCCAAAAAATCCACCCATGATGTTCTCCTTGTTTTTTATTTTTAGGTAAAGTATATCAAGCATTTGCGCAACTGGCAAGACAAAATCCGTGTTTTTTCGATTACGGACAAAGAGATTATACACTGCGCACTGCTTTGGCAAAGGCAATAATTTTTTCGCGGCTTTTGCCGATGCCGTTATCGTTTTCTACGCCGGAGCTGGTGTCGGCGCCACAAAGTCCTGTAGATTTCAAGGCGGCGGCTACATTTTCCGGGGTTAAGCCTCCGGCGAGAAGGGCAGGCTTTGTATCCTTGGGAATATTTTCTAATAAGGACCAGTCAAATGTTTTTCCGGCTCCCGGGGCCTGAGCGTCAAAAACATATCCGATTACTTTGTCGTTTTCACGGAAGCGCTCATACTGCGACAGGTCATTTACGTTAAAGGCTTTCAGTACAGGAATGGAAATGCTGTCCAACAGGGCATCGCTGATATTGCCGTGAATCTGTATCATGCGAAAACCGGTCTGCTCGATAATGTGAAGGTGTTCGGCCGTCGGGCAGACGGTTACTGCCACGGGGAGAATCGCAGGGTCTAGTTCCCTGATAATGGCTTTTGCCTTTTGCGGGGAAATATTGCGTTTACTCCGTGGGAAAAATTGGATAAAACCGGCGTAGTCTGCCTGCACTTCATTTAGATACTCTGCTTCTTTTATTTCCGTGATGCCGCAGATTTTCATTTTTTTCATCTGTGAGGACCTCTTTCCTTTTATTCTAATGTATTGATTATACCAGAAAAGTATAGTTTAGAAAACTCCAAATGATACCACATGCTCCGGATATGTCTGTGTTTCAGGGGAATAGTGATTTTTCAGTTGTTTTATAGAAAAGAAAGTGCTATAATAAGGAGATATTATGTACCATCTATAGAAAAGATTAAGCGATGAATTGATTTAAGGAGGAGAATGCAGGAGATGAAGAAGGGGATTAAAATTACAGCCAAGATTATTTTGATGGTTTTGTTTCCGCTGATGTTCATCAGTGTGACCGGAATCATCATGGCAGGAAATAGTCAATCGGATACTGCCTATGAGCTGATCGAAGAGAAGCTTGAGGCTGTGGTATGGAATGTGGACAGGCTGTATGAGGTTTTTGCAGAGGGGGATTATAGCTATGACGGCGGCGTGTTAAAAAAGGGCGAAATGGTGCTCTCAGATGATTACAGCCTCGTTGACCAGGTTAAGCAGGATTCTGCTGTGGAGGTTACTTTGTTCTGGGGCAATGAAAGAGTGGTAACTACCGTGACAGATGAATCGGGAAAGCGCGCAATCGGTACGACGATCGATGCGGATTTTGCGCAGGACATTTTGAACGGCAAAGAGAAAAGCCATTTCACACGGAATATTGAAATTGCAGGAGCGGACTATTGTGGATATTATATTCCGATGACTCAGATGAACGGTGATGTTGTGGGACTGATTTTTGCCGGACGAGCGAAAGCAGATGTGGAAAAAAATATTCGGAACAGCCAAGCCAAAATGGCGGCAGGGATGCTGATTATTTTTGTGATTGCACTGATTATCATTGTGATTCTGGTCGGCAAAATCATTAAAGCCCTGAAAAACACAATCAGCCGTTTAGATGATGTGGCATCGGGTAAACTCGATTTTGAAATGCATGAAAAAATGCTGCAGCGTGCTGACGAGATTGGCGAGATGTCGAATTCCATTCAGGGATTGATCAATGAGTTTAAAGCGATATTGACGGACCTTTCTGGCAGTTCGCAGAATCTGGAGAAATTTTCCGATGAATTTGGCACTTCTTTTGATTCCATTTCGGAGAATATTACAAGCGTGAATGTTGCCATTGATGAGATTGCCAATGGGGCAACTGCGCAGGCGAATGAGACGGTGGACACGAACCGCGAGATTGCCAATATGGGGGATTCCATTGAAGCGACGGCAGGAGATATCGAGGTCCTTAACCAGAATTCCGTTAAGATGAAAGATTATTCTGAACTGGCAGAGAAGACGTTGAATGAATTGGTAGAGATTTCTGAGCAGACAAGCCGTGCGATTGACGAAGTCAGAGAGCAGACCAATCTGACCAACGAGTCTGCCCAGGCAATACAGAATGCAACAGATATGATTACCAGTGTTGCTGCGCAGACGAATATGTTATCGCTGAATGCCAGTATTGAAGCGGCAAGAGCCGGTGAAAACGGAAAAGGTTTTGCAGTAGTTGCCGATGAGATACGGAATCTTTCCGAGCAGTCCAGACATTCTGCCGATGAGATTTCTGCAATTGTGGCAGAGCTTATCCGCAATTCCAACAGTAGTGTAGTAACGATGAACCGTGTATCCGGCAACGTACAGGAACAGAATGATAAGCTGGGGAATACGAAAGATATGTTTATCTCGTTGAATAACGAGATTGCATCGGTTTCTGACGGCGTGGATCGTATTCGCCGCAGCATGGAGGCATTAGAGGGAATGAAGGATACGGTGATGATGAGTGTGGAGCAGCTGGCAGCTATCGCAGAGGAGAATGCGGCCTCTACGGAGCAGACATCGGCAGCTATGGTTGAGCTTCACAATATCGTGCAGCAGTGCCACGGACAGACTGAGGAATTGGTTCAGATTTCCCAGGAGTTAAACGAGCATACCAAACGGTTTTCTATATAAGTAAAGTGAGAGTATATACATGACAACAGAATTTTTATATGACGGCAATTTAGCATTAAATGAAGCGGCAGTGTCCTTGGAGGAGGACACTGCAAAATATCCGGAATTTACCAAGGAGATGAAAGCAACGCATACGATATTAATACCGAATGCGCTGCCGGTTCATTTTAGCCTGATGGGCTCCGTATTCCGGGAAAATGGATATAACGTAGAGTTTTTGAATTATTCGGGACAGGAAATTATTGATACCGGTTTAAAATATGTTCATAATGATGCCTGCTATCCGGCGATTATCGTGATTGGACAGTTGATTTATGCGCTGGAATCGGGAGACTATGACCCGCACAAGACGGCACTGATGTTGTATCAGACCGGCGGGGGCTGCCGTGCGTCAAACTATGTCCATTTGTTGAGAAAAGGGTTAAAGGATGCAGGGTATGAATATGTACCGGTCGTGTCCATTAATTTTGGCGGAATTGAGAAGAACAGCGGGTTTAAGGTGACTGCTGCGATGTTTTTGAAGGGCTTGATTACCTGGTTATACGGAGATTATATGATGCTTCTGCGCAATCAGGTGCTTCCGTATGAGAAGGAACCGGGGACATGTAAGGCGATAATGGAGCACTGGACAGAGAAATTGACGACGCAAATCCGGTACAACAGAGGGATTTCCCGGAGGGCAATCCGCAGGAATTTTACAGCCATTGCAGAGGAATTTAGCCGGGTGGAGATAAACAGAGTCAAAAAGCCCAAAGTCGGAATTGTCGGCGAAATCTATGTCAAGTATGCAGATTTTGGGAATAATCATTTGCAGGACTACCTGGTAGAGCAGGGAGCTGAGATTATGGTTCCGGGGATTATCGGTTTTGCGCTTTATAGTCTCAATATCGGTATGGAAAATTACAGGCTTTATGGCGAGAAAAGCGGTGTACTTTTTAGCAGGCTGGCAGTGAAATATGTGGAGATGCTGGAGGGTATCATGCTTTCTGTGCTTGGGAAGTATCCGCAGTTTCAGACGCCGATACCGTTTAAACGTCTGAAAGAGCTGGGAGAGCATAATATCAGCCGTGGTGTTTGTATGGGAGAAGGCTGGCTGTTGACGGCAGAGATGGCGGAGCTGATTGAAAAGGGGTATAAGAATATTGTCTGTGTACAGCCCTTTGGCTGCCTGCCCAATCATATTGTCGGCAAGGGCATGATCCGCCGGCTGAAAGAGAAGTATCACGATGTGAATATCTGTGCGATTGATTACGATCCGGGGGCAACAAAGGTGAATCAGGAAAATCGTATTAAGTTGATGCTGGCGATTGCCAATGAAAGATTTCAACAGGTGTGAGCCGGGAGATAAGAAGCTATGGAGCGAGTAATGAACATTTCAGCGGCCTTGAATAATAAGTTTGAAGGTCTTAAGCGGTATCTGAATGAATTTGACCGCATGGCAGTTGCGTTTTCCGGCGGAGTTGATTCAACTTTTTTGCTGAAAACGGCTCATGAGGTAATGGGAGACAGGGTTGTGGCAGTGACCGTTCAGTCCTGTTTTTTTCCTGCGAGGGAAATGGACGAAGCACGGACATTTTGCCAGCGTGAAGGGATTCGCCAGATTATCTGCGAGGGGAATGGATTGGAGATAGAAGGTCTTGCGGACAATCCGAAGAACCGCTGTTATCTGTGTAAGAAAAATTTACTGGAAAAAATGTGGCATGCCGTTGAACGGGAGAATATCCATTGCCTTGTGGAAGGGTCAAATGCAGATGATGAGCGGGATTATCGACCGGGAATGCAGGCGGTGGCAGAGCTGAACGTGAAAAGCCCTTTGAAGAGCAGCAGCCTCACCAAAGAGGAAATTCGTATCCTCTCCAAAGCGCTTTTGCTGCCTACATGGGAAAAACCGTCTTTTGCATGTCTGGCCTCAAGAATTGCCTATGGGGAGAAGATTACCGCAGAAAAACTTAACATGATTGACAAGGGAGAACAGCTGCTGCTTGAATGTGGCTTCCGTCAGGTGCGGGTGCGCTTCCACGGTATGTCGGCGCGTATAGAGGTTATGCCCGAAGAGCTGGAGAAGCTGGTGCAGGAGGATATACGGAAGCGGATTGTCTCGGAGCTTAAACAATATGGATTTCACTATGTCAGTGTAGATTTGCAGGGCTATCGCACCGGGAGCATGAACGAAACGGTGGTATTGGAATGAAAAAGAGCATGGATTTGGATATGACACAGGGTAAGCCGATGAAACTGATCTTGTTGTTTTCACTGCCTATTCTGTTTGGAAATATATTTCAACAATTTTATAATGTGATTGACACGGCTGTGGTAGGCAATGTACTGGGCGATAATGCACTGGCGGCAGTTGGCGCAGCCAGTCCCTTTTTCAGTATGGTGACAGTAATTGCTACAGGCTCTACCAATGGATTTTCGATTGTTCTGGCGAGATATTATGGCGCAAAAGATGATGACAGCCTTAAAAAAGCACTGTTTATGACCTATGTGTTTTCCGCAGTGCTGGCAGTTTTCTTAACCGTGGCGGCGCTTATCGGCATAAAGCCGTTACTGCGGCTTTTGGGTACACCGGATTCGATTATGGCGGATTGCGTCAGCTATCTCCGTATTGCTCTGGGCGGATTGGCGGTAACAATCTGTTACAATATGTTCGCCGGGATTATGCGTGCTATCGGCAACAGTGTTATGCCGCTGGTGTTTCTGATTATTGCTTCCGTCATCAACGTGGTTCTGGATTTCTGGTTTGTCGCCGGTATAAAACTGGGAGTGGGCGGCGCAGCTTTGGCGACGGTGATTGCCCAGCTGATTTCCGTGTTTGCCTGCGTCTGGTATATGATAGCGAAATGCAGGGATTTACATATTAGCAGAGAACATATCGTTTTTGAGAAGAAAATTGCCATAGATTTGACGTCTACGGCATTTTCGATGGCTTTAATGCTGCTGGTGGTGTCAATCGGAAATGTGGCATTGCAAAGCTCGGTCAACAGCTTTAATGAAGAGGTGATTGCTGCTCACACGGTGGCCCGCAAAATACTCGACTTATTTCTGGTTGTCTTTAGCACCGTGTCTGTTACGGCATCTACCTTTGCCAGTCAGAATTACGGGGCGGGAAGGATTGACCGTATCAAAACCGGAATCATGGACAGTTTATTTCTGGGGTATGTGTGGAGCACATTTGGAATATTGGTTGCCTTTTTGGCAGGTCCTGTTCTGGCAAGAGGCTTGACCGGCTCGACCAACCCGAACGTCATTGATACGGCTGTGCAATATATACGAATCAATTTTCCATTTTTCTATTGTCTTGTCCCGCTGTTGGTGTTACGCTCTTCATTGCAGGGCCTTAATCGGAAAATCGTGCCGATTATCGGAAGCGTCATTGAATTGGTCGGAAAGTTTGTCGTGGTTGCGTGGCTGGCACCCAATCTGGGATATCTTGGTGTGTGTATTTCGGAGCCGATTATCTGGACTGTGTGCATGTGTCTGGTAAGCTGGGACTTCGTCGCACATGTGCTTCACGGCAGTGTGCTGGCACCAAAGCAGGAAGAAAAAGCGTTTTAATTATCGGGAAATTACCTAATAGAAATCACATAAGAGAGGAAAGGATAAAAGTATGGAACAGATTGCAATCATTACGGACTCCTGTGCAGATGTACCGGAGGAATTGAGAGAGAGGTATAAAATACATGTGCTGCCGATGGTGATTACCTGTCAGGACGGTGAATATAAAGACGGACTTACAATTTTTGCGAAGGATATTTATGAACGGCTGAAAACGGAGCTGCCGAAGACCAGTACGCCTACCGGAGAGGATATGGAGAATCTTTTCCATGAGATTAAGGAGCAGGGAATTGAAAAGGTAATTGCGATTATGTTATCCGGTGGTCTGTCAGGGACCGTGAATCATATGCGGTTAGCTGCAGAGGACGCAGGGCTTGAGACCTGCGTTGTGGATTCAAAATCTGCCAGCATAGGCTGTGGTGCAATTGTTTTGCAGACGGCGATATGGCTGGAGGAGGGAATGTCCTATATTAAACTATGTGAAAGCGTAAAACGTTTGTGTGCAAATACAACGGTATTCTTTTCGATTGATACGCTTGAATATCTGCAAAAAGGCGGCCGAATCGGAAAAGCTACGGCTATCGTGGGAACGGCACTTAGTATTAAGCCGATTTTGTCCTTTGATGAGGACGGAGAAATTTATACGCCGGCAAAGGTTCATGGACATAAGCAGGTAGAAAAGAAACTGTTATCGCTGGTCGAAGAAAAAGTGAACGATTCTGCATATCAGGGGAAGCGTTATAATCTGGTGGTGGCAGACGGCGGTGCACCGGAGGAACGGGACAAGCTGGAGAATAAGCTGAAAGAAATGTTTCCGGATTATCAACATTTATTCCGCACAAGGATTGGTGCTGCGCTGAGTACTTATCTCGGTGACGGCCTGTTGGGAGCGGGTGTGCAGTTTATTGACTAGACAGACCGCATAAGATGAAGATGAGGTAGCAAAATGACGGACTATATGGATATTGAAGATTTACATATTCCTGTGGAGCTGCGCAGAAGCAATCGAAGGACGCTTTCTGTGCTGGTGACGGATAAAGGGGAGCTTTTCATCAAAGCTCCTTTAGCTATGTCGGAGGACAGAATTGAACGCTTCCTCAATCAGAAACGGTTTTGGATTTATAAGCAGGTAAAACACCAGATGGATAATGCGGAAAAACGGGTGGACCGGAGTGAAGCCGAAATCAGAAGACTGAAGGAGCAGGCGAGGACCATGTTGACTGCGCGGACGGATTATTACGCCGGTATTTTGCAGGTAAAGTATCAAAAAATACGAATTGGCAATCAGCGGACAAGGTGGGGAAGCTGCAGCAGCAGAGGAACGGTTTCTTATAACTGGCACCTGATCCTGATGCCAGAGACGATTCTCGACTATGTGGTGGTACATGAGCTATGTCATCTTATCGAGATGAACCACTCTCCGCAGTTTTGGAGCAGGGTAGAGAAGGTTCTGCCGGATTACAGG
Source organism: Clostridium sp. (assembly GCA_023666975.1). Next base: position 1,249 of record JAMPAW010000039.1, on the reverse strand, counting down.
GAACGGAGAATGTGGCTGAAAAAGCATGGAGACGAATATTTATAGTGGAGGAAGGCGCACGAATTGACGGTTTACGGCATATACTGGTTATGAGTAAATCAGGAGTGTGGTTATGGAACCGACAATTATTATAGATGCAGGGCATGGCGGCTATTGATTGCGAAGAAATTGGTTTGGCATTTTGTTCGGCAAACTGAATGATATGAAGTATCTTACAAGGTGATAGTTTAAGGCTGTCACTTTTTTATTGGATAAAATTGAATCAGGATGATTAGAGATATTGTTTTTCAATATCCTTTTCATAGATGTGCGCAAGCACAGCATACCTCACGGGCGTAGTAGTTGCAACTGCTGCGCCTTTTTGCATATAGCAGGTGAGGTAAAAATAATTAAATTGGAGGTATGTAACATGAAAGGAAAGACAATTGCAATTGTTAACCAGAAAGGCGGGGTTGGCAAGACCACCACGACGTTTAACTTAGGCGCCTGCCTGGCAGAGCAGGGAAAGAAAGTGTTGCTGGTGGACTTAGACCAGCAGGGTAACCTGACCTATTGTATGGGTCATGCAGTTCCAGATGAGGTAGAGAGCACTATTGCACAGCTAATGGTTCAGGCGATAGCGGATGAAGAGTATAATTCCAGTAATTATATTTTTTGTGAGCAAAGCGGTATAGATTATATTTGCTGCAATGTTCTGATGTCTACCGTGGAGATCAGCCTGGTCAATGCAATGAGCCGGGAACAAGTTCTGAAATATATTCTGGAGGAACTAAAGGAAGAATATGATTATATTCTATTGGATTGCGGCCCATCCCTTGGGATGATAACGATTAATGCGCTGGTTGCCTCAGATTCGGTTCTAATTCCCCTTCAGGCGGAGAAATTTGCCGCACTTGGACTGGAATTACTTCTGAAAAATATTTTGCGTGTAAAACGCCGGTTAAACCCCTCTCTGGACATTGAGGGAATCCTGTTTGTAGCGGTTCCGGAAAAATATAAGGAATCGAGGCAGACGGTAGATGAGGTTACCGCAAAGTTTAGTGAAGCCGTAAAGGTATATGATTATGTTATCCCACGGCTTACCGAGGTTGCAAAAGCGATAAGAAATCAGATACCAATGATTCAGTATGAAGACAAAGCAGCAAAGATTAAGAAGGGTGAAAGTATCGTAGCCGGCCTTTACCGGCGGCTTGCCAGGACAATATGAAGTGACCCCACATTTGTAGCAACGTGGATTTACCTGTATACT
>JAMPAW010000038.1 GCA_023666975.1 Clostridium sp. | reverse complement strand
GTGATATTGATAAAATAAATTTTTTCTATGAAGAAGTTCGGGCTGAAAAAGGTGTAAGGCAAACTGTAATAAACGGTATTAAATATACAATAAAAAAGAATGCAAGAAAAAAAGAGAACAATGATTTTTCTTATGATGTTACACAGACAGTTGTTATGGAGTTTGACAAATCATCAATTGTTGGCAAAGAATTTATTAGGATTGATGGAAATCATCGGTTGAGTGCTGTTAAAGAAGAGTCTTCTTATGCAAACAAAAGAATACCGTATTGTTTGTTATTGTTTCGAGATGATATTGAAACAGATAAGTTTTGCAGAGCTCTTTTTTATAATATAAATGCAAAACAGATTCCCTTAAAAATGGAACACAACCTAAAAGTAATTATTGAGAGTGAACAAGCTTTTAATGATGAAACATTAAAAAAATCATTTGGCTTTAGTTATTATTTAACTAGAAAAATAATAGAAACGGTTAATGATAATAAGTTTCCTTTTATTAAAATGCTTGTGACAGAAAATGTGTATACATATTTTGTAGAGCTTTTTCAACTGTTGCTAGATAAAAATTTAATTGAAAAAATAGATGAAAGTGTTGATGAAATTTTTGATGTGATTTTAAAGGTTGATCAAGGATTAAAAAAAGTTCGGCTAACGGATATGCCTAAATGTTTAGCAGTTATTGGAGCATTTACTTACTATACAATAGCAGATGAGGTTAAGGCAAGTAAGTTTTTAAAGTGGGCGCAAGGCAATAGTCTTATGGATATTCCTGAACTGCATATGGGGGATGTGATTGATATTTATGATAAGATATATAATAATGCACCTAAGAAAATTTTTATGTCAATGTGGTTTGACGAAAAGACAAAAGATACATTTAAAGAAGTTAAGGATGTTGAAAAAATTGTAAAAGAAAAATACAGTGTAGAGCTTGATGTTAATAAAGTAGATGAGAATAAGGATGGTTATTCGGATGATATAGGCAAAAAAATCATTGAAGGTATTGACAATTGTGATTTGCTCATTGCAGATTTATCATATGGGAATAGAAATGTGCATCACGAGATAGGATATGCACAGGGGAAAGGAAAGAAAGTGTTGCTGTTGTATAGAATGCGTGATGGCGTAAACCCATCTGATGAAATAGGATCAAACCTCTCAATGTATAATCAATTACGATTTAATACTTATGGAGAATTAAGAGAAAGTTTGCTTGAAAAAATTAAGGATTGTTTTTCTTTGGAAAAATAACATAGTTTACAGTATAGAGAGAAATAAGAAATGAAACAAATGTGTTTGAATGTATGAGATATGGCTAGGGAAGATATTTTATTGCAATTAAAAGAGATTTGATAATATCATCATGGTTTTATGAATTGCCATTTTGTGTCGCATTTACAGAAAAGTGCACACTCATTTATTGGTAAATAATTAAGAAATTAGGATTTAATGGGATGCTAATTCCGGTCTATATGAATTGAAGGAAAGAAAAAACATAAATAGCAAAGGAGATTAAAGTGAAGAAGAAAATAATGGTTATTAGTTGCATTATAGTAATATTAGTGATAATAGTTCCTATATTTCTTGATTATTGTATACTAGGCAATAGAGTAAATAGTAATATTGGGAATGACATATGGATGTCTTTTTTTGGAAGTTATTTCGGTGGACTATTTGGAGCAATTGCTACGCTAATGGTATTGTGTGATACTTGGAATAGCCGAAAGAAGGAAGAGCAAAAGAATAAGAAAGAACAAGAGGAACAAAGAAAATTATCAATAATGCCTTGTTTACAGTCGCGAGAAAAAATGGTTGAAAATGAAGAGCAGTTAAGAAATGGCAATAATGTTTACTTTGTATTATATGAACAAGGAAATATAAAGCAAACGAGAGAGATGCCAAGAAAAATTGAATATGGATTTTCAAAATACTTTATCATAGAAGTTGAGTTAAGGAACGTAGGAGTAGGAAGTGCGATATCACTAAATGCCTTTATAGATGGTAAGCAAATTCTTTTTAATGATTCATTGGGAATAGGGCAGGTACTGAAATGTTATTACATATTTGACATAGAGGAGTTGTATCATAAAGAAACTCAAGTGACATTTGAATATAGCGATATAATGGGCTTGGTTCGATATAGGCAAGAAGAGGCGTATCTTATCTATAGAGATGAAAAGGAATTATTATGGAAAAATAGTCAGTATTTAACATTACCACAGAAAATATAGAACACTCATAAATATTTGAAATGGCAATAAAAAGTAACTTAGGAGAAATCTTATGAAAAATGAAGATAGTATAGCATCCAGAAAATATACAAACAGTCAGTTGAAAGCAAATGCAATGTATCAGGATATGCTGAAACAGTTGGAAAAGGCCATTGCGCTTAAGGAAGAAGGACTGCAGATAGAGTCTGATGCTGTTATAGATATGTTATCAGATGAACTCCATAATATAGTATCTCAATATGATGACTCTACAGGGAATAAGGATAACATGGATTTTGATAAGAGTATTTTGCCACAAAAGGGTATGATTCTTGCTGAAGATGAAAAAGTTATATTAAAGGCAATATCAGATGAAGATTATTCTGATTATATGAAAGTATCCTATGAATGTTCGGTCATGAAAAGAGCTTTCAAGGAAGATACTTTTAAAAAGGACTTATGGGAATCCTTTTTAGAAGATACAACAGCAAATTACTCCATTTTCGATAAAGTAACTGGAGAGTATGCGGGGTATTGTGGAATTAAAAATCTAAAAGCAGAAAATTGGGAATTGGCAATGGAACTTCTGGGAAAATACAGGCATCAGGGATATGGGTATCATGCACTTGTTGCTATGTTAAATGCCTTGACCGCTTTAACAGGAAGGAACATATATCGGAGCAGGGTAGATTCCGATAATTATGCTTCACAAAACCTGATGAAAAAACTTGGCGCAAAGCCGAATGGCATCAGTGAAATGTTTATTCATGGGGAAGAACTGCAAAAGTTTCAGGAAGAAAACAGCAATTTAATTGATAATAAGTTAAGGGCATTGGCTAATGAGTTTGAGGTTGAACCGATTGATTTGATTGGTCATGTATTGGAGTTTCGTATTGATTGGAAACCAACGGATTTATAGAATGAGGAGAAATTATGAAATATTTGATAAGATTGGCAACAAAAGATGATTATGATAAAATCGGTTGGCTTTATGAAAAGGCATTTGACTATGGAGAAGGTTTTGTCCAATATTATTATAGAGGATTTGTTGAGTATTTGTCATTTTTTGTTGATAAAAACAATGCGTTTGTGGTTGAAGAAGACGATACGGTTTGTGGCACTGTATTAGTGTATGAGATACCTGATATGTTTAGCGGTTGCTCATTATATATTGATCTTTTGGCTGTTTTGCCAGATTGTCAAAATAAAGGCATGGGCAGGGCATTGATTGAATATGTTTGTGATGAAGCATGCAGAAGGGGAATTACAGAAGTCTCTATCCGTACCGCTTGTTATAAGGATGCATATCTGGTATATCGCCATATGGGTTTTCGGGATTCTCAAAGTGATTGTCGGTTTTTAACGATGAATTTGAAGAAGATAGATGCAAATGTGGGCTAAATATGATTATATTTCCATTTATCTTGAATGAAAATCAACGTGTTTATAGAATAAGGGGAGAAGACTTTTGAGTAACAAAAGAAATGATTTGTGGAGGGCAATGATTTTACATTAGTATGGAGAAAAAATTATTGTAAGTCCGCTGATCCAATCAAATGTTGAAAGCTATTTATCTAATATAAATGCCGATTAAGGCAAAAAAATTAGATGAAAAGGTTGCATAAACTTTCCATGATGGGTATAATACATATTATAAAAGTGCCAGTAACGGCAAAAATATTAGATGGAGGTCATTATGGAAATAAAAAGAGATGTATACCTTGACCGGCTCATCGTTCGGAAACACAACGGATTTATTAAGGTAATTACCGGAATCCGAAGAAGCGGTAAATCCTATTTATTGAATACACTGTTTTATCATCATTTGGCTGCTGAAAACATTGCATCCGATCATATCATTAAATTTGCATTTGATTCGGCTGAAGATTTAATGAAGATTGGTGAGAATCCAATTATCCTTGATAATGAGAAGGGAGACAGTAAGGTAGATCCTTCCAAATTTATCAATTGGTTGATGCCGCAGATAAGTGGAGAAGGAATGTATTATCTGCTGCTTGATGAGGTTCAAAAACTTGGTGCTTTTGAATCTGTGCTGAATGGATTTCTCCGAAAGAGTAACCTTGATGTTTATGTGACAGGCAGTAATTCTAAGTTTTTATCGAAAGACATTTTGACCGAGTTTAGGGGAAGAGGTGATGAGGTTCATGTACTCCCACTGTCTTTCTCTGAATATTATGCTTTCAAGCAGGGTGATAAGAGTGAAGCATATGATGATTATTCGGTTTATGGTGGACTTCCGGCAGTGGCTCTTATGGCAACGGAAGAACAAAAGACAAATTATCTGATCTCACAAATGCAGAATCTGTATCTGAGAGATATGATTAACAGATATTCTGTGCAAGATGAGACTGCGTTTGGGGTGGTAATGGATGTAATTGCCTCCGGTATCTCCACACTTACGAATCCAAGAAAAATTGCAGGTACCATGAATTCTGTCCATGGAATGACTACTTGTGATGCAACGGTGGATCGATATATTGGGTATGCGGAAGAGGCATTTATGCTTACCCGTGTGAAAAGATATAATGTCAAAGGAAGAAAATATATTGGCACTCCTTATAAAATTTATTTTGAAGATGTGGGACTTCGTAATGCAAGGCTGTCCTTTCGGCAGATTGAAGGAACTCATATCATGGAGAACATCATTTATAATGAACTCAGGTACAGAGGCTATCAGGTAGATGTGGGAATTGTTGAATCAAGGGAGAAGGATGCTGACGGAAAAGAAATCCGTGTGCAGCGGGAAATTGATTTTATAGCTTCATTAGGAAGTAAAAAATATTATATCCAGTCGGTGTATGCTATTTCTGGTCAGGAGAAGTATGAGCAGGAAACAATGCCCTTTGAGCGTACAATGGACTCCTTCAAGAAAATAATCATTGTCGAAAAGAGCATGAAACCTCGTTATGACGAAAATGGTTATTTGTTGATGGGTGTGAAGGAATTTCTGCTTGATGCAAATAGCCTGCTTATCTGATTAAGCAAATACGATAAAGCGATAACAAGAGTGAAAATCCGCAAATTTTACGGCTTGCAAGCCATTTTGCTGCCGTCCGGTAAGGGTATGCTTTGTAGGGGCTATGCTAATTCTTCATTTACAAAATCTTTATAGGCTGTTCCGGATTGAATGCCCTTTGGTTCGATAACAACCCAGCTCCAAATATTTGCCCGGTCAGCCATGGTAAAGTTAAAATCTTTTTTCAGGTTTTCGTCGTTCACAATTTCCTCAAGAAATTGCTCTTCATCATCGTATTCGAGCGACATTTTTATAGTAAATAAAGTATCCGTTTCTGTGATGAAATCAACAAGCATTTCATCGGGAACAGCGATTCCTTCTTTGCAGATTAGGCCATCATAACCGTGAAGCGCAAAATCATATAACAAGTAGTCTGTCCCACAATCTGCACAGACTGCCCGTACTGCCTGTCCGTATTTCCCCTTGTTATTTTCATATTCGCAGATTGCCATTTGGTTTTTACGGTAAAACTCGCCGAAACATCGGATTTTAAATGCACTGCACCCACATGCGCAGACGATTTCCCCCGTCAGTCCGCTATCATCGGTTGGATAATAAATCTTTTCAAGATGTTTTGGTTTCATCATGATGTACACACCCTGCCTTTCTTCATGAATCACAATCTATTCTATCATAACCTGTTGTTTATTGCAAAAGCAGGAATAAATCGGTTTGACTGACAATATGCGCATTCGGATATTTACAAAAAGTGAGTTTTCGTCTTATAATGATAAAAAATAAATGTTTACGGAGGAATCAGAAAATGAAAGATAACCATAAACTTGTCTTGTTACGCTGTACTTTACTATTTGCCCTGACATGGGTAATCCTGCCATTAAAAGCGGATGCGGCTTCGATCACCAGCCTTTCCCTTGGACGTCCCGGAATCGCCTACCGTGTATCGGAGGACTGCGATATCGACGGCGACGGCAGCATGGAAAAGCTTGATGTCTATTACACGGAAAAGAATGATTACGCAGACTACATTTACCTTATGGTTAATGGGAAGGTTGCCCTTGCGCTTGACGTATCAAAGAAGTGCGGCTATGCCCCTACGGTAAATGTCGTAAATTCTGATGACGGCAATGCCTGCATTCAGATTATGTGCAGTTCGGATAACGACTACATTGTCTTTAATCAGCTTTTCCGATATGACAGCATATCCAATACATGTTCACTGCTTCTGGAACTTGACAGTGGAATCACCAGGGCCTGCCGGCAGGTTTCCGAGGCGACAGGCAACGGATTTATTGTCAAAAATTTCTACCAGCCCTGCGAAATTGGGTGGACATCATGGAATTACACCTATGTCTGGCAGGACGGCATTCCCGTACTGCAATCCACCAAAAATGCAGTTGCCAGTTCCGTTTTTAAAAAGAATAAGTTTACTACGGACAGGAAGCTTACCTTTTATAAGGCTCCCGGCGGCAAGAAGAAAGCATTTACGCTCAAGAAAGGAAAAAAGGTTACGCTAAAATACATAAGCCTCACTCCGAAATATATGTATGCCGGCTTTAAATACAAAAAGAAGACAGGCTGGATACGCATAGACAGAGATTACAGTAAGGTCTATAAATGGGATAAGAAAACGAATAAACCGCATGGTTATTTTAAAAATGTAGCTGAGCGGCTTGCTGGCTGATGATGACTGGCGTTCCAAATGCTGTCGAAAAGTTGCATATATTCACAAACGCACATTCACTTTTTCGAGTTTTGCAATCGCCTATATGGAAATCATTTTTGAAAGAGAAGTCAAATCCTGAAGAAATTAAACGCACTGCTGCGGGTATGCTGGCAGTAACCGGCAATCAGGTGCAGACGGCAAAAATCGTGAGGATTTTAATAAATGCCCTTGGTTTCTGGAAAGTTAATGCCAATAATATTTCATTTTTTGAAGACATTTCCCGGTCTTTGTCGTTATAATAAATGTAAGTATAATTATATTATTAGGAGCTGGTTATTTAGTTGAGTTTTGCTCATGACTGTAAGTTATTTATACGGGAGGTAAAGAAAAAATGAATGGTAGAAGAATAATCAGTGTCTGCATGCTGTTTTGTCTTATGCTGGGCTTGTGTGCGTGCAGTATGCCGCAGGATAAGGAATATGTGGAAGTGCCAATAGCTTTAGCAGATTCCATTGCGTATGTATCGGATATTGTAAAAACAGAGGAAGGCAGATTGAAAATCGGTGGTGCAAATGAAGAACTGTCAGAGGCTGGAATCTGGGAATCTGACGATAACGGCAAGACATGGGAAAAAACATTGGATTTTAATGAAATATTAGAACATAATAAGACGGTGGAAAATATCACAATCAATCTAACCGAGAATAAGGAAGGCTTGTTGGCAATCATATATGAAGAAGATGTCTGTATGTACTATTTTGACATGGAAGGGCATATTTCTCCTGTAAAATCCGATGTTGTTGATAAAATAATAGATTTAGAAACCATTTCATTTGGTTATATTTGTGACGATATCATTTTTTGTTTAACACGGAATGAAGAAGTATATCTTGTTAATATGGTTTCTGGTGAAATGACAGAATTGGAACTGTCAAAAGATAAAGTTTTGGGTTACTACATAACAAATAATTGTTCTTATATTTTAACCGATAAGGGAATCGAGTGTTGCGACATTCATGGAAATGTTGAAATACTGGAAGATGTTGCAATACAAAATATTGAAGATTTAGTCAGTAAAATAAATATGACAAATGGTATCGGTTTTTCCATTTTCTTTAGAGGGGAAACACCTATTATTTATATTGCTGATGATTTGCGGATTTTAAAATTGGAAGAGGATAATATCCAGACAATTATAGAGAAGACGAAAACATCACTTGCGGAAGAATACGTTTTTTTGCAGAAGTTTGTTCTGCTGGATGATGATAATGTTATGATGCTGGCACAAAAAGATGAGGAAAGCATCATGGCACAATTTATTCTAACGCAGAAGGAGAGCAGGGAGCAGACAATAAAAATATATTCATTGGAAAATGACCAGTCGCTTCAAGAAATTGTAAAAGCATATCAGAAAAAGAATCCGAAGATCAATGTTATATTGGAAGTTGGTATGGAAGATGACGGTGTGCAGAGGCAGGATGCAATTACAAGATTAAACGGCAGTCTGATCAGCGGTTCGGGACCGGATATTCTTGTTTTAGACGGACTGCCATATGAGAAATATGCAGCGCAGGGAATGTTGTCTGATATGACAACGTTTGCCTTAAAACAGGTAAAGGAAAATGATGTATTTTCAAATATAACCAGTGCATACTGTACAGAGGATAAACAATATGGGGTTCCCTTATTTTTCACGATGATTACGATGTCCTCCCTTAATCAGATTGGAGAATTGAATACCCTTGAGGATTTTCTGACATATGTTGAAGCATGTATGAAAAATGAGGATATACCGGTTTATGAAACATGGAGCTATGACCAGGTTGTATCCATTTTATATCGTTTGTACGTCACGGATATGTTAAGTGAGGGTAAAGTGACAGATTCCGCCAGAATAGAGGAATTTTATTCTGTGGTACACAAAATATATGAATTGGAAGATATGAAAGAGGTCGAGGAGGAAGGAAAGGGATTTGATAACATTTCCCTTACTCCGTCGGGGTATAACAATTTTGATCTCGTTATGACAGGTGAGGTTCAGATGGCATTGGATTATATATTCCATATAGTTGATTTTGAGAAAATGCTTGCGATAAGACAAAATAATATGGAAAACAAAGTATTGGAAAAGGACGGGAGTATATTGTGTGTACCAAGACTCTCTCTGGGGATTTGCAGTAAGAATTCCAGTAGGGAAACAGCAGAAGATTTTGTGTCCTTTGCCTTATCCTATGATGTTCAAAAAGAAATCGATTATGCAGGTTTATATATGAATAAGACGGCAATGCAAGAGAAGCTTGCGGATATGGATTCGGAAACATTACAAGTAGAGACGGTAGATTTTTCTGCAATTGAATTACCATTTGAAAAATTAACAAACCAGGAAATGCAGGACTGGATAAGTAATTTAGAAACATCAAGTTTTATCGGTGAGGCTGACCAACAGATTTTTCGGATTATTATGGGGGAAATGCCAAATGTAGCACAAGGGAAAATAAGTGAGAAGGATGCGGCAGAGGAGGCATGCCGGAAGATAAACTTGTATTTAGATGAATAATATGAACATATAGAATTTGATAATATAGACAATATTATAGGAATGAAAATTTAGGGTACTTATTTTGTATCTGATTTTTTGTATAGAAACTTCTGATAAGAAATTTATATGGATAGGTAATTGCGAAATTCGCTAAGCTCGTTGCACCATTTGAAAAGGCCATACATAAAATTAATGTTGCGAAAGACGACAAAAGCACGATTACTTCCCATGAGATTTACTTTGCTTTATACCAGCAATTAGTCGGTGATGATGGCAAAGAACATTACAGCGAGCTGTTTAATACTGATTATCGGAACCGGTAGATTTGGTTGAAATATGATGAACATTTAACAGATATGTGGTAAAATCTCATAGAGTGTTTATTTATAGAATTGCATGACAGTGTTAATGTGAATATAAAAATAGTTTGGAGGAATACATATGTCAAAGTTAATTGTTGATCAACAGACGATAAAGGAGTTATTTGCAAATAAAAGGTCAGATTTTCTTATACCGGATTATCAGAGACCTTATGCATGGGGTGAAGATGAATGTCAGACTTTGTGGGATGACATATTCGTATTTGCTTTTCCTGAGAATGACTACTCGAAATTTAATAGTGATGAGGATGAATATTTTTTGGGTCCGATTGTTACATTTAAAAATGAACAGAATAAACTTGAAATCATTGATGGGCAGCAAAGATTGACAACATTACTGCTTCTTCTTAGAGCTTTTTTCTCCAAATTTGGAAACATGAAGGATGCAAATGCTGTCAGCACAAGTGATGATATTGCCAAGTGCATTTGGAAAACAGATGAATTTGGCAAGCCGGATAAAAATAAGCTGAAGATTGATTCGGAGGTATCTACAGATGATGACAAGGAAGAGTTTTTAGATATTTTAAGGACAGGTGAAATGTCTGACAAACAGAAGAGCAAATATGCTAAAACATATAAGTTTTTTAAGGAAAAAATAGATGAATTTTTATCGGAGTATCCATCATACTTTGCCTATTTACCGACAAGAATATTGAATAATTGTATTCTTCTGCCGATTGAAGCGGAATCACAGGATACAGCACTAAGAATTTTTTCTACACTTAATGATAGGGGAAAGCCCCTGTCTGATACAGATATTTTCAAGGCACAGTTCTATAAATATTATTCGGATAAAGGTGAAAAGGACGTATTTATCAGGCGGTGGAAAGAGCTAGAACAAACATGTGATGAGATATTTGTTTCCTTGTCCGGTTCTCCAATGGATGAACTATTTACACGCTATATGTATTATGAAAGGGCGAAGATGGGTATAAAGCTAACGACAACGGAGGCTTTAAGAAAATTTTATGAGAAAAACAAATATGAAATCCTAAAGAGAGATAGCACCCTTGATAATTTGGAAAATCTTGCAGAATTTTGGAAGTGTGTAGAGCATCAGGATGATAACGTGTTTTCGGAGCGGGTGCTGAAAAAGTTGTCTGTATTAAAGTATGCGCCTAATGGTATGTGGGCATATTTGGTATCTGTGTATTTTATGCAGAATAAGGATGCAAATAACCAGTTAGAGGATAAGAAGTTTTATGATTTTCTTGATAAAATAACAGCTTTTATATGGGCATATGCTGTAATGCGTCCGGGTGTAAATGCTTTAAGAATCCCAGTATATCCTGCAATGATTGATATTGTAAATGGAATTGAGGTTGAATTTTTAAATTATAAATTTGATAGGGATTTGATGCGAGCTACATTTGAAAATTATGTGTTTACTAACGGGCGGCCAATAACTAAATCAATGCTAGCATGGTGGGCATACCATGATGTGAACCAGACTTTGATTTCACATGGAACAGCTTTGGAAATTGAGCATATTTATCCAAGAAAACGACAGGAAAATGAAAATGGTTTATCCGAGAAAGGGAATTTGGAGTCATTAGGAAATAAGGCATTATTGGAGAAGGGAATAAATATACGAGCTTCGGATTATCGTTTTTCTGACAAAAAGAAGTATTATACCGGTTACACAAATAGTAAAGGTATAGTAAAAGAGGGAACAAAAATTTCCGAGTTACAAGCTATGGCAAGGAATTATGCCGATTATACAGAACAGAATGTTATAGATCGGAAGAATAAAATTCTTGATGAATTTATTAAATACCTTGAAGATATGGGACTTATTGATTGAAACACTGGTTGTATGACTGAACTTTAGGAGTGTGTTTTAAGTGGTTTAAGCAAATTGAAATAGAATCGGTAAAAATGTGGTGTAGCAAACTTATTGAACCGTTCCCTGTTTTACACCATTTTGTACACCAAAAACGCCTTAGATTTACACCACTTTTACACCATTTCACTGAAAAAATATGCAAAATTATAAGAAAATAACTGACACCCACCACATTCCTAACCCTATCTAACCCCAGTAATTATAAGGGTTTTAACAGCTTTTAAAAAGATACTCCAATCCCCAGATTCTTACAAAATTGTAAGAGAAAATGTCACCCAACTGTAATCTTGAAGCATTATAATGAGTATAGCCGAATCTCAGGCTATACTTTTTTAATGGGAGAAATTTCAGGAGAAAAGGAGGAAACATCATGAAAAAAATTCTATTCATTTTGCTGATTGCTGTTTTTATATGTGGATGCAGCGGAAAAGAAGAAGCGCCGACCTGGGAATCCTATACCAATTTGAGGCTGAAGGTAAAGAAGGGAGCCTTTATTCAGGATACGAATCTGAAAAAACCCGGTGCATTATTTGCAGCGGAGAATGCGCTTTATATCATTGACAAAGAAGAGAATTGCGTGTTTTGCTATGATTATGATGGAAAGCTGCTGAACCGTTTTGGAAAAATGGGAAATGGAAAGGGGGAATTTGACACACCGGCAGCGATTACCGTAGATGAGCAGTACATATATGTTGCTGATGAAAAGGATGGCAGGGTTCAGTTTTTCGATTATGATGGACATTACCAGAAGGAAGTTTATCTGGAAGAACTGGATAATGTCGGTGTGCGGGTTTTAGATATAGAGTCAGATGGCACAAATTTATATGTATCCGCAGGAAGCATGGACGAAAAAAAGATAGGCGTGTACCAGGTTGATCCGAATGAAACGGTTAAGAAGATTGGGAAGACAGAGATCGGGTGTTTTGGAAGGAATATTGAAACAAATGAAGTCTTTTTTGCCAATGCATATGAATATTTTGAGAAGGGTGATATGTTTGGCTATCAGGGAGGGGAAAGTTTTCTGGCAAGAATTGCGGATGGCAAATTAACAAGAATGTTTTTACTGCCCGAGGGGTATTTGCCGGCAGAACTGTATATAGAGGATAACAAAATATATATTTTTTCGGAAGCTTTGATGGAAGTGGATGTGTTTGATTACAGCGGAAATTATATGGAGACTTTATTTGCGGAGGTGGCAGAGGCGGAAAACAGAGGAGTTTCCAGTATGACGGTTCGGAATGATGTAGTTTATTTGTCTGATACGGAAAATAATCTTGTTTATAAAGTAGAGGTTAAAGAATGAAATATTATTTAGAGGTTATGTACAAATTAAATAAGAACAATATCATGTGTATTGTGTTTGATATCGTGAGTCTGGCATTGGGTTTGATGATAGGGGTTATCTTTCTGGCAGAAGCAAATCAGATGGTGAAGGACAGGGAATCGGATGATAAACTGCTAAATAAAGAGCAGTTTGTGGTATATGAACCGGATATGGGCGCAGAGAAGATTCAGAGTGAAGAGCTTTTGGAAATAGAAAGTGGAACAGAGGAAATCCAGGAAATTTTGGTTGAAAACCGCTTAAGTGATTATATTTTAAAATATAATAACACATTCTGTATGGATACAACTGTCATCTCTGTCTCTGATAATTTTGGCTCATACATCAAACCGGAAGCCATAAAGGGAGAAATGCCCCAGCACACAAATGATATTTTGATAGGGGAGGACATTGAGGAACGATATCATATCCATTTAGGTGATATTGTGGAAATAGATATTTATACTTTTTCCGTTTGTGGAATCGTGCAGGCTGCACAATATAAAAATGTAGCAATCTGCTTACATAGTGGGCTTGGTGGGATACAATACGTTGATTGCAATTATTATTTGAAAGCCAGTGAAGAAGGAAGAAATGCATTTGATGATGAACTGAAAAAGAGAGGATTTGCAGATGATGTAGAGTATGTCAATGTGAGGGAATTGGGGCAAAGCGTATTCAATCTGAAATACGGAAATGGTGATTATATGTGCTATACTCCGGAGGAAGCTTCCTACAAAGAAGATGAACTTTTTAAATCAGGATGGAAACCATCTGTTTTGATTGCTGTGGTTTCCCTGTGTTATGCGTTGCTGAATATTATGAACGTAGAGTTGTTTTTTGCCATGAAGCAGAAAAAATTTATTGCCGTTATGCAGGCGTTGGGATCATCAAAGTGGAAAATGGTGCTGTCAAAGGTGTTTTATTCCATCTTCATTTCCTTTTTTTCAAGCATTTTGGCAGTCTGTTTTACATGGGGGCTTCAGAAGACAGAATTTAGATATTTGATAGACATGAATATAGATGCCGGACTGATTGTGGCTGTGATTATTTTTGCGCAAATTGTTTATGCCATATTTTGTTATATTTTATATAGCAGAATTTATCGGAAAAGTGTTATTAACATTCTGTTAGATACATGAGTGGAAATTTGGATTGTACGAACAGCATCTGAGCATGGGAATAAAATGGATTGCAGGATATTGGAGGAGCCATATGAATATTTTTACTTTGAAACAAATTAATACATATATTAGAAGAAATTTTAAAGTATATTTTTGTGTTGTCATTCAATTTACAATTATAATTGGTTTATTGAATATTTTTCTAAGTGCATATTTTAATATCAAAGAAGAGGAGAATGATTTGGAAAGGCTGGGAAAAGAACAGGAATACAGGATAAATGCATCGGATACTTCTTTTGATATCACACAATTTGATTTGGCGACGTGGGATGATGAGAAGCTTGTTATAAATGAGGATGCGGCATTTCCGTTTTCGGAGGATAACATGCGTAAAATGGAAGAGCGGTATCAGGATTATTTATTTCAGGTCGAGGTAACGATAGAGTTATTTTATTTAGGGCAGTATGTCGGGGAGGGGGAAGATCCTCTGAAGGTGATATACCGTTCTGATTGCGAAACCGTTAAAATGAGTAAAGAAACAGAGAAAATACTATGCGATGTAAATCAGGAGACAACCGTAAATTCCAAAGATTTTCCCCATACGTTAACAGAAGGGATTCTCACATCGGCGCAGGGAAGAGAATATGAAATTGATTATATTGAGGAGAACAACCATGTGGTTATCCTTCCGTTTTCTGCTTATAGCGGTTTATTTCACAAAAAGGATTTAGGCAATATCATCCTTTCTGTCAGGCCTGTAAACGATAAAAAAGTTACGGCGGATATGCTAAACGATATCGTGCAGTTATTGGAGCAGGATAATGATAATCTGTATCGGTTTCATATTGGCAATGAAACGATGGACTTTCTGCTCCGTGTACATTATGCAAATAATGAAGTTAAAATTTTCACACCGCTTAGCGGCATATTAATATTATTAGTTATGATAGGAGGGATCGGGATTTTTTCTTTAGTGATCAATAAAAGAAAGAAGGAAATTGCAATATGCTATGCGTTGGGAGAGTCGAAGAGCCAATTATGCATAAAAAGCATATTGGAAATCAGCATATTGCTGCTATTTTCCTGTTTGGCAGGAATGATATGCAGCAGTTGTTTGATGATGAAAGGAATTTCCGTTGCAGCAGTTGCGGTAGAACCAAGCTGGAAGGCAGCAGTTTTATTGTTAGCAATTGCGCTTTTGCTAATTATCATTACGGTTATTCCTGTTGCCAGGCAGATTCATAAGTATTCACCATGTGAAATATTAAGTTCATTATAGGTTGTTCGGATCAGGAATATAAAAGTTTTTATAATGGATTGGAGGAAGATTATGATAAAAATGAATCATTTGAATAAAACATATTATAGTGGCATAGAAGTTCAGGCACTCAAAGAAGTGAACTTAGTGATTGAGAAAGGGGAATTTATATTAATTGTCGGGAAATCAGGTTCAGGAAAGTCAACGCTTTTAAATGTTATAGGATGTATGGATGGATATGATTCAGGTGAATATTTCTTTTTTGATCAGGATGTTAGAAATTTATCCGGCCGTGAATTGGCACAATTCAGAAACCGTAAAGTCGGTTTTGTATTTCAGTCATTTCAATTGGTGAATGAACTTACGGTTGGTGAAAATATTGAAATGCCGATGGGGATAGCGGGAGTACCCAGGAATGAACGCAAAAAACGCATAAAGGAATTATTAGAAATGGTGGGGTTAGCGGAAAAGGAAAATTGCAGACCACTTCAGTTGTCGGGAGGACAGCAGCAAAGGGTAGCAATAGCCAGGGCATTGGCGAATCATCCGGAGGTTCTGTTGTGTGATGAACCCACAGGAAATTTAGATGAAACAAACGGAATAAAAATTATGGAGTTGTTAAAGAAGTTAAACAAAGAAGGTACAACGGTTATTATGGTAACACACGATTTGACACTGAAGCTGTATGCAGATAGAATCATTGAAATAAAAAACGGCATCTGCGGTTGAGTTGATGTCATTTATAAAGATTTGTATAAACATTAACCGTTGTGTAATTATACTGGTTAACCTTAGTATTTGCCGAAGGCAAATGCTTAGTTTAACCGCATATACCGCGGTGAAATGTTGAATTCGGCAATCAATTTCGTTCGCGAGTATAACGTGGCAATTTATGGCCAATATTCCGTAAGCAATCATTGTCAAAAGGATAAAAATCAGGTATAATAGGGTTATAACAATCAAGGGGTTACAACCAGTATAAGGGGGGAGGACATGAAGCAATTTCAGATTCTTTATCAAGATGATGATGAGTTTCTCAAAAAGCTCAGCGAAATTAGGCAATGGCGCACATCAAATCCGGCTTATGCCACGGTATTCAGAATTTATTCTGAAGATATGGAATTAGAGCATATCCGGCACATTTGTGATTGTTTGGATAATGAAATGCCGGATGCGTTGTATTTGGGGTGTACAACGAATGCCAATATCATAGATGGGGCATTGTCGGATGTGAGGATTATTTTAACCTGTACCATTTTTGAGTATGAGACGACGAAGGCGCAGATTCTGCAATTTCCTTTTTTGGAGGAAAATGTGGCTGAGGACGTGGCAGAGCTGCGGGAATACTGCGATACAAATCCGTGGGTTCAGGCGGTGGAAATGCATGCCACAATCATGGATATGTCCATGATGGAGTTTTGCAATGAAATGAGCGGTTTGCGGAAAGACATTCAGGTGTTTGGCGGAGGCGCATTTAATCCCGATATGGACGACGAAACCGCATTCGTGTTTTCCAAGGGCAATGGCTTTCTGGAGCATGGGATTATTTTTCTGTTGCTGGGTGGAACGGATTTTCATACATACAGTACCTTTATTTCGGGCTGGAAACCTTTAAAAAGAAAATTTACGGTGACAAAGGCGGACAGGGAGGTTTTGTATGAACTGGACGGCAAGCCTGCCCTGGACATATACCGGAGATTTTTAAATATTAACAGAAATGACCGGTTTTTCTCCAATACGTTGGAATTTCCGCTGTTTTTGCAGCATGGTGATATTGATATTCTGCGCTGTCCGCTGGCGGCAAATGACGACGATTCCCTTGTGATGTCTTCTGATGTGCAGGAGGAGGCAGTTGTCAGGCTGGCATATGGTGATCCGGAAACGATTCTCGCCAGTATCCGGGAGGACGGGCAGAAGGTAGCGGACTTCCAGCCGCAGGTGATCCAGACATTTTCCTGCGCTGCCAGAAAGGCATTCTGGGGAGATGAAAATATCAGCGACGAAACGATTTTATTTAACAGGGTTGCCCCGACAACAGGTTTTTATACGCATGGGGAATTTCTGCGTATGAACGGTGATATGCTCAATTTTAACGTGACTCTGGTCATTGTCGGTATGCGGGAGGGCGATATGCCCGAATCAGGCAGTAAAGTGAATATTGCGAGAGCGCAGATTGACAATGATAATAATGAAAAGATACCGATTATCAGGCGGTTTGTTTCTTTCATTGAGGCATCTACTACAGAGTTGGAAGAAATGAACATGAGGCTTGCCTTAAGCTCTGTCACGGATGGATTGACGAGGCTTTATAACCGGGCAGAGATTGAGAGAAAGATACGCAGCGTTTTGGATAAACGTCAGAATCAGAAGACAGGCAACGATATTTCCCTGATTATGTTAGATATTGATAATTTCAAAAAGGTAAATGACATCTACGGACATAAAGAGGGAGACCATGTAATCCAGGCATTGTCAGACGTTCTTCGGAATGTAACGACAGGGATACATCCCTGTTCGCTCGGACGTTGGGGTGGTGAGGAATTTATGATCCTGCTGTCGGATAGTAATGCGGATGATGCAGCAGCTTTAGCAGAGAAAATCCGCTTGGAGTTTGCATCGGTATCTTATGAAACTGCCGGCTGCCAGACGGTTAGTATTGGCGTTACGCAGGCAAAAGATGAAAATGCAGATGCCCTTTATAACCGGGTGGACAAGGCGCTTTATATGGCAAAGGCTGCCGGGAAAAATCAGGTTGTCAGGCTGGATTCATGATGAAGCGAACATGCCGGTTGAATGTGCCATGAGCGTTACAGGAAGCCTTGAGCAATGTGTTGAATGTAAAAGAAATATATGATTGGTGCTGTCCGTTTGTCCTTCGCCGCAAGGCGGAGGACTTTTTTCGTGAAGAGGACAAGATTTGGCGGTTCTTGCCTTGCGAAAACGGCAATGTTATAATTATTTGGTGAAAAGAGGAAGTTTGACAGCTTTTGGAAATGGATAGGTAATTGCGAAACCCCGTTTTTGCAACTGTCCGTTGTACAATATAGACAAATCAATGCAGGCACGTTTGCACTGCTTGTCGCTCGCAACAGTGCTAAGCTCGAAAAAACCTCGCTAAGCACTGGCGGCTCCAAAGCACCTGCCTATGATATTGTCTATATTGCACAACTAGTTTTTGGAAATGGAGAGTTTCGCAATTACCTATATGAAATGGAAATAGAGAGGAAAATGATATGGAACAGTTGAGTTTATTTGATAACAGGGAAAAAACGGCGCCTCTTGCAAGCCGGTTAAGACCGGATACGTTAGCGGACTATGTGGGGCAAAAACATCTGATCGGAGAGGGCAGAATATTAAGACGTTTGATCGAGGACGACCAGATTTCCTCGATGATTTTCTGGGGGCCTCCCGGAGTTGGCAAGACTACGCTGGCAAGGATTATTGCGGAGCAGACGAAAGCGGAATTTGTGGAGTTTAGTGCGGTCACCAGCGGAATCAAGGAGATTAAGGAAGTGATGGTGCAGGCGGAGCAGAACCGGAAAATGGGAATCCGTACCCTGCTGTTTGCAGATGAGATTCATCGTTTTAACAAGGCGCAGCAGGATGCATTTCTTCCTTTTGTCGAGAAGGGCAGTATTATTCTGGTCGGCGCAACTACGGAGAACCCTTCCTTTGAAATTAATTCGGCGCTGCTGTCCCGCTGTAAGGTGTTTATTTTGAAGGCATTGGAGGAGGACGATTTAAAGGAGCTGCTGGTGCATGCACTGAAAAGTCCGAAGGGGCTGGGAAATATGCAGATTTCGATAGAGGATGCCCATTTATCGGCAATTGCGCGTTTTGCCAATGGAGATGCAAGGACAGCGCTCAATACATTGGAAATGGCAGTATTTAACGGCAGAATGAACGAGGAGGCGGTGCTGTGCGTAGATGAAGAAGTCCTATCCCAGTGCATGAACCGCCGTTCCCTGCTGTATGATAAAAATGGCGAGGAGCATTACAATCTGATTTCTGCCCTGCATAAATCCATGCGAAACAGTGACCCGGATGCGGCGGTTTATTGGATGTACCGCATGCTGGACGGCGGGGAGGAGCCGCTGTATATTGCCAGGCGGCTGGTGCGGTTTGCCAGTGAAGATGTGGGAATGGCGGATTCCGCAGCCCTGCAGGTAGCGGTTGCGGCATATCAGGCATGCCATTTTCTGGGGCTGCCGGAGTGTGATGTGCATCTGGCACATGCAGTCATTTACCTTTCCATGGCACCTAAATCCAATGCTGTCTATACGGCGGTCGAGGCATGCAAAGCTGACGTCAAGGCGCTTCCGGCAGAACCGGTTCCGCTGCAAATCCGCAATGCGCCGACAGATTTAATGAAAGAGCTGGACTACGGCAAGGGCTACATTTATGCTCATGATACGGAAGAGAAATTGACAAAAATGCAGTGCCTGCCGGATGCCCTGGCGGACAGGCGTTACTATCAGCCGACGGAGCAGGGGGACGAGAAGAGGGTGAAGGAACGGCTGGAGGCGATACGGGAGTGGAAGGGGGAGTAGGGTTTAAGTCAATAAGTTTTAAAAGTAAATTACAAAAACAGTATTTAAAGGATGTAAGAAATGTGATACACTGTAACAAGATTATGATGACTTTTGGATAATGCAGTGAATGATAGATTTGGGATAGGCAGGGAGAGGAAATGGGGAAAGATTTCATCATTCAGATTTAAAACCCCTCGAATTCGAGGGGTTTAGAAAACAGGCAGGAGCAAATGCATTTACAATGTCACCAAAAAAGTGGATAGAAGCCAAGCAGATATATATCCACTTAAAATGCTAAAATAAAGAAGGAGCCCCCATGCAATTACCATATTCAGAAAATCTGGAAATTGAATATTTAAGCCGCATATTTGATAACACAAGTGAGTGCTATAAGTATTTCTGGTTTCAGGCAATTGTTTCCAAAGTGTTGGAGGGTAAGCGATGCATCACTTATGAGGAATTAATTGATGAGATGATTGTGGATGCGTGGTACATGGTGGTAGAGTACCATTTGAATTTAGGTCCGAAGGATACATTAGAAGGTCTGGTGCATTATTTACATCAAATATCACAGCTCAAATCTTCCGAAAAAAAGGAAAATATCATTAGCTTTTTGAAGAATTGTACCGATAAGGAAGTAGCCAGACGAAAGAGGATACTGACCAAGAATGTTCCGTATCGTATCCAGTCGCCATTTATGGACGGGCTCAAGGGAAAAGAATGGAATGTGTCAGAGAGTGCATTGATTTCACGAATAAATCAGGAACGCAGGCTGATGTACTATTTTGAGGTTTTAAATGGTATGCAGACCACCATTCGGATCAGTTCAGAGTGGTTTGCTTATATACAGAAGAATCAGGAGATTATAAAGGGCTGGCTCATGTACAATATGATTCTATATTTGCAGAAACGCAATCCGAGTGTTCCGGGCATTGCAGATAAATTATATCCGCCTCAGGAGCGGAAACTGGAAAAAGTCAAAAAATACTGGAAATTATTATTGACGTTACAACCGGTGTATGAGATTTACGGGCATATGCCGTTATCGGATAAAGATATTTCGATAGACCATTTTATTCCGTGGTCTTATGTGGCTCATGATGAATTTTGGAATTTGCACCCGACGACAAGAAGTATTAACAGCAGTAAGAGTAATCATTTACCGGATTGGCAGACTTATTTTCCGCAGTTGGCGAGATTGGAATATTTTTCTTATGAGATGATATGGAAATATGATGCCGTGCGTGATGAATTTGAGAAATGTGCGAAAGAACATTTAAACGATGATATTGTCCGCAGGAAAATTTATCAGGAAGGGCTGGATTTTGAAACCTTTTCCAATGCATTGGAGGAAACCGTGCAGCCGGTATACCAATCGGCAAAGAATTGTGGATTTAAGGATTGGGTTTATATGGATGGAGAGGAGAAAGAATGAAAGAAGGAGGCAATAGATGGATCAGGATCCTTTTAAAGAGTATATAAAACAGTCGGAACCAGACAAACGGGACAAAGGGTATGCTTGGCATACTGCCATTGGACTTCAGGCAGTTGACGGATTAAAACCTTCCCAATATTTAATTGATGCTGCGATTAAAAATATTGAGGGCGATATTTCTCTTGATGAGGTGCAGGAACTTCTTAACAGTTACTATGAGAAAAAGCCGGAGACCGGTCAGGAAGACCGGACAGAAGAGGCAGATAAGGTTGCGGTTAGGATTACAAGAATATTGTCAGAAAAAGCATTTAGTTTTACACCAAATGAGTATATTTCTATTCACAAAAAACTATTTACAGAAATTTATGATCATGCCGGCAAAATTAGAGATTATAACATTACAAAAAAAGAATGGGTGCTGAATGGGGCGACTGTCATTTATGGGAGTGCATCAGAACTTAGGGCTACTCTGGATTATGATTTCTCAGAGGAACGGAAGTTTCGTTATAAGGGTTTGGCGATGGATGATATCATTCATCATCTTGCTGTCTTTGTATCAAGATTATGGCAGATTCATATATTTGGGGAAGGTAATACAAGAACAACCGCAGTATTTTTTATTAAGTATTTACGCACACTTGGTTTTGATGCAGCGAATGATATTTTTGCAGAACATGCCTGGTATTTTAGAAATGCGCTTGTCAGGGCAAATTATAATGACTTAAAAAATGGTGTCTATGAAACAACAGAGTATTTGGAATTGTTTTTAAGAAATCTGTTGTTGGACGAGCGAAATGAGCTTCATACCCGCGCAATGCATATCAGCGGACAGTTTGAAAAAGTCAATATGTAACAATGGATTATAGCAATATATTATCAGGGAGAACAACCAATATGAACAACAGAAAAACATATGAACAGGCAATAGAAGAATTATCTCTGATGCTGATGTATCTGACAAGAGTACAGGATAATAATGAATTTTGCAGATACAGGGAGTTGAGCTGGAAGGGGTATGGTTTTGATATTCTTGATAAGTTTGGAAATGATGAGTTGATTTATCAGCCCAAAAGCCGCAGAGGATACGAAAAATATCTGTATCTGACAGAATCAGGACGTATAAGAGCACAAGAACTCCTGAAAGAATATGGTCTTGCAGATAAAGATTTAAATGAGCGGTTTGAACTTAGAAATATTCTTCCGCAGGAAGCAGAGCAGGCGGCAGCAATTGAGCAAATGTGTTTTCCACCGAATGAAGCATGTTCTGAGACTGCGATGAAACAGAGAATTGCCATGGTTCCTGACTTATTTCTGGTTGCGGTTGATAAAAAGACGGGAAGGCTTGCCGGATTTTTAAATGGAATTGCGACCGATGAATATTCTTTTAGAGATGAGTTTTTCTTAAATGCCGGATTGCATAATTCGGAAGGGGAAAATATCATGTTGCTCGGTCTGGATGTGCTTCCGGAATACCGAGGGCAGGGGTTGGCAAAAGAAATTATGTATCAATATCTTCGCAGAGAAAACGAAAAGGGCAGAAAAATGGTGATATTGACCTGTTTAAAGTCTAAAATTAAGATGTATGAGAAGTTAGGATTTCGCAATAACGGAATAGCGGAATCTTCTTGGGGTGGAGAGCAGTGGTATGAGATGAGTTGTGTGTTAAACATTTAGATTGTTAAAATCCGGACTTATTTTTGATAGTAACGTTGATGAAATAGTGAAATTTATGTTGTAAAGAGGCGGAATTTTATTTAAAGTAGTAAGAGACAATAATTGTGTATTGGATTTATTTATAGCAGAAAGTGAGGTGCTTAAGTGATACCATTAAAAATAGAAACTTTGTTAGAAGGGCGTGTCGTTGAACATGACCGAGTAGAATATAAAACAGGCTGGAATCCAAATGACATCATTCATTCTATTTGTGCCTTTGCCAATGACTATGATAATACCAATGGCGGATACATCGTCATAGGAGTAAAAGAGAAAAATGGTATGCCGGTATTTCCGCTAAAAGGTGTTCCGAAGGAAAAGCTGGACTTTATCCAGCAGGAAATATTCCAATATTGCAATCAAATTGTTCCACGGTACATTCCAAGAATAGAAGTGGTCGATTATAAGAATGAAGGAACTTACTTGATATATTTGTGGTGTTCAGCAGGTGATAGTGGACCTTATCAAGCGCCTAAATCAGTGTATGGTGAAAATGGTAAAAAAGCAGACAAAAGTTTGAGATACTGGATTAGGCCGGCATCCCTTACTACAGATGCGAAACAAGATGAAATATCTGAATTGTTTGACAAATTTAATTCTGTTCCATTTGATGACCGTGTAAACAGAAAAGCAAAAATTGATAATATCAGAAGAGGATATCTTGAGGATTTTATCAGGAAAAGCAATAGCAGCCTGGTGATGGAACTTAACAGCAGTTCATTAGAGGAATTATTGCTTGCACAGGAAGTTGCAAATGAGACAGATACCGAATTGGATATCAGAAATATCGGAGTATTGATGTTTGCGGAACATCCGGAGACACTGATTCCGGGGGCATATATTGAGCTGATTCGGTTTCATTCAAAAGAAGCGGAGGCATCGGATGATTTTACAGAAAAAACATTTACAGGACCAATATGGAAACAGGTTCAGGATGCTTTGGATTATATAGAGACGACAGTGATTGAGCAAAAAGTTGTAAAAGTGCAAGGCCAGGCAGAAGCAGAACGATACTTTAATTATCCATATAATGCATTGGAGGAAACATTGGTAAATGCAGTATTCCATAAGTCCTATCGTGAGCCGGAACCGGTGGAAATCCGTATATATGTAGATAGTATTCAGGTACTGAATTATCCCGGACTTGCGAAATGGATTAATCTTGAGCAATTTGCATCAGGTAAAGTAAAAGGAAGAAAGTATCGTAACAGAAGAATTGGAGAATTGTTTAAGGAAATTGATTTATCTGAAAAGAAAGGAACGGGCATTCCTAAAATATTAAGAGAACTGAAACAAAATGGTTCACCCGAGCCTGAGTTCGACATGGATGAGGACAGAACCTATTTGAATACGATTATTCGCATAAGAGACGGATTTGACAGAAAAGAAAAAATGTCCGAATCAATGTCCGAAAAAATGTCCGAATCAATGTCCGAATTGGAAAGAGCAAGAATGCAGATCGTTTTGACCTATTTAGAAACACACAAAGACATAAACAGTTCTGCTGCAGCGAAATTGTTGGAAGTTGAGATAAAGACGGCAAGCCGTTTGCTGTTGAAAGCTGAAAAGCTGGATATTCTTAAAGGTGCTGGAAAAACAAAAAATAAAGTATATTTTAGAGAGTAATTCATAACCACACAATCCATATCAGCGGACAGTTTGTTTAACGTGCAACAACTGCACTTTGGATATAAAAAGGACAATATGAAGTGACCCCACATTTGTAGCAACGTGGATTTACCTGTATAC
>JAMPAW010000037.1 GCA_023666975.1 Clostridium sp. | reverse complement strand
ATGAGGCGTAGCGGTGGCTACGTCGATTGACGACAACGCAGCAGATGAACAATCATGCAAGTCAAACTGCCAATTACTTAATATTCGCTGTACTAGGTCCTTGAATTCCACGATTCCCTTGTGGTAAAGTAGGTTATATGGCAGTGTAAAATCATCATTGGCTGCAAAACCGGAGGTATACATACTATGAAGATTTCAACCAGAGGACGTTATGCAATACGTGTTATGATTGATTTAGCGGAGCATAATACAGGAGAATATATACCGTTAATGGATATTGCAAAGCGGCAGGGCATATCGGAAAAATATCTGGAGGCAATTGTGGGTTCCTTAAGCAAAAGCGGTTTTGTGCTTTCCCTGCGGGGAAAACGGGGCGGTTACCGTCTGGCAAAGCCACCGGCAGAATATACGATCGCAAGCATCCTTGAGATAACAGAAGGAGCCTTTGCACCTGTGGCGTGTCTGGAGCGGACGCCAAATTCCTGTGAGCGGGCGGCACATTGCAAAACTCTGAAAATGTGGGAAGGGTTACAAAAGCTGCTTGAGGATTATTTTGAAGGCATTACCGTACAGGATTTATTAAACGACGGTGCGGGTGCAGATGATTATGTCATCTAAGGGACATACAGCGAATAGGAAGTTGATTGTGTCCATTGCTTCCTATTCGCTGTACGAAAACCCTGCAGGGTGGCATGCGGGGCAGGGGTTTATCTGCCTAATAAACATATTAAAATAGTATGTATATATGAAAGAATAGAAATAAATGGTGGAGAAAATGGAGATAAGTTTTCAATTTAGCAGAAATTTAATCAGGCGGAATTTGGAAAAGGGAGAATTTGGATTAGAGAAGGAAAGCCTTCGGGTAGACCATAATGGATTTCTTTCCCATACAAAGCATCCTTTTGAAGAACAGAAGAATATCACGAGAGATTTTTGTGAGAATCAAATTGAGCTGGTTACGGCGGTATTTGATCAGGTACATCGTGTGATGCAGCATTTAGAAGAATTGCAGATAACCGTTTTAGAGACACTGCAGGGTTTGGAAACGGGAAGGGAATATCTCTGGCCGTTTTCCAATCCGCCCTATGTGAAGGGGGAATCGGATATCCCGATCGCACAATTTGACGGAGACTTAAAGCAAAAGACACAATACCGTGACTATCTGGCAGGCAAGTATGGTAAGAGCATTATGCTGTTTTCCGGTATCCATTTAAACTACTCGTTTGCAGATGAAATGTTAAAGGAAGCTTATCAGGAGGCTTTGTCCAAATCGGGCAGGCAGTTTTTGCAGACAAAAGAAATGACCTATCCGATGTATAAAAATCAGGTATATCTGCAGCTGGCACAAAAGGTGCTTCAATATAGCTGGTTCATTGTATATCTGACGGCAGCCAGTCCGGTTCTGGATGCTTCGATTATGGAAAGTGAGGAGGGAATCCGGCCGCAGGCAGACAAATGGAAAGGCGGGAAGAATGAAGGCATTTCCCGGCGGAAAACATGGCAGGAAGAGGATTTGACGAAATACGCTTCGGTAAGATGCGGAGAGCAGGGCTATTGGAATCGCTTTACTCCGGTATTGGATTACCGGAATCTGGAAAATTACATTCAAAGCATTGAGGACTATGTGAAAAAAGGAAAACTGCTATCCGCTTCCGAGCTATATTACCCTGTGCGGGTAAAGCCGCAGGGTGAGAATTCGCTAATGCGGCTGCGGGAACGGGGAATCAATCACATTGAACTGCGGATGCTGGATGTGAACCCGCTTTCACCGGTCGGGCTGATCGAGGAAGATGTGGAGTTTATCCACTATTTTCTGTTGTATTTAATGTGTCAGGATGATGTTTTGCTGACACCGGAAGAACAGGCCGGGGCAATCCGGAATGAGAAGCAGGCGGCAATGTTTGACGATTCCCAAATTCTCATTCAGAAGCCGGGTGGAAGGAATAACCGGATACGGGAAGAGGCATTTGGAATTTTAACGGATATGGAGGCGTTTTTTGCATCCCTTGATAAGCCGCAGGTGGCAAAGAGCATCCGTTATCAGAAGCAGAAGCTTTTGCTGCCGGATAACCGTTATGCAGACCGGATTCGCAGGGAATATGGAGCCGGTTATGTGAAGCGGGGACTTAAGCTGGCAGATGAATATGCAAAGGAGCTGCTGGCAAAACGATATGCCGGTAATTTGCTCATCAAGAGGTGTGTATAAGAAAAATGGCGAAGAGAGGATAGAGACGATATGTGTGAATTATTTGGCTTTTCATCGGAAAATAGAGTAGTAATCAATCCATACCTGAAAGAATTTTTCTCACATAGTGATATGCACCCGCATGGCTGGGGGCTGGCCTGTCTGGAAGGGCAGGAAGCCGTCATTGAAAAGGAACCGGTGCAGGCGGCGAAGAGCAGGTATTTACATGAGCGGTTGACCGTACCGATTGAAAATAGAAATGTGTTTGCACATATCCGCTATGCGACGGTCGGAAATGTGGATTACCGGAACTGCCACCCGTATACCGGCAAAGACGTAACCGGAAGGCGCTGGACGATGATTCATAATGGCACGATTTTCGATTACGGACAGCTGGATCAGTATTTTAAACAGCAAAAAGGCGATACGGACAGTGAGCGGATATTAATGTACCTGACCGCGCAGATCAATGCGAAGACAGAAAGAACGGGCAGGGAGCTGACGGCAGAGGAACGCTTTTTGCTTTTAGACGGTATCCTGTCCGATATGGCAAAGGGCAACAAACTGAATTTGCTGCTGTATGACGGAGAGATAACGTATGTCCATACAAATTACAGGGATTCTCTTTACTGCCTGGAAAAGGACGGCAGCGTGCTGTTTTCTACGCAGCCGTTAAGTGAGGAAGAATGGAAGCCGGTGCCGTTTACGGCATTGCTTGCATACCGCAGCGGGAAACGGTTGTTTACCGGAACGCGGCATGGAAATGAATATGTCGATAACGAGGAGAATTTAAGATACTTATATCAAACATTTTCAAATTTGTAGAAGAGGAAAACAAAGATGATAGAAAAGGAATGGATTCGGCAAAAACTGTATCAAAAATATATAGAGCCGACAAAGAAAAAACGGCAGGAATATATTGGAATCGAGGTGGAAATGCCTGTGGTCAATCTGGATAAGCAGGCAGTGGATTTCCAATATATCCATAGGCTGACGGAATGTTTTATGGAGCATTTTCAATTTGAGGCGGAAAGTTACGACGATGACGGGCATATCAATGCGGTAAAACATCCGGAAAACGGGGACATTTTATCCTATGACTGCGCTTATCATAATCTGGAACTATCTCTAGGCAGGGAGAAAACATTGCAGGGGTTATATCAGCGTTTTGCAAAATATTATACCTTTATCCAGAAAGAGCTGAAAAAATGTCATTACACCTTGACCGGCATGGGGGTAAATCCATACCGGAATTACAATCAGAATATTCCGATTCCGAATGGCCGCTATCGGATGCTGTATCATCATTTGAACTCTTATTCCCAATACCGCGGTCAGGCATTATATTTTCATGAATATCCGGATTATGGCATGTTTTCCAGCGCATCGCAGGTACAGCTTGATGTCAACTATGAGGAGCTTCCGATGATGATTCGGGCATTTTCAAGAGTAGAACCGTTGAAGGCTTTGCTGTTTAATAATTCTATTTTGATTGGGGAGCATGAGGAACTCGCCTGCTGCCGGGATATGTTTTGGGAAAACAGTACGCACGGAATCAATCCACATAATATCGGAATGTACGATTGCGAGATTGAGAGTGTCGAAGATTTGCTGGCATATTTGGAGTCGGTTAGTATGTATTGTGTGGAACGGGAAGGGAAATATATTAATTTTCCGCCGATTTCCGTAATGGAATATTTTGAGCAGGATACCATTACCGGCGAATATTATGATAATGGGATTTACCGTGGGATTTCCTTTGCGCCGGAAATCGAAGATTTGGAATATCTGCGCACGTTCAAATTTGAGGATTTGACCTTTCGGGGGACGATAGAATTTCGCAGTGTATGCTGCCAGCCGATTGCAGACGTGATGACCGTATCGGCATTTCATTTAGGACTAAAAAAACAGTTGGATAGGCTGGATGCCTTGCTGCGGGAAGACCATGTGCTGTATCATCACGGATTTTCGGCAACGGAATTGCGGAGATTGTTTGTGAAGCAGGAGCTGCCTGCCTTTGTCGAGGAGGAGCAGTTATATGAATTGGCCGGGCAGGTGGTGGATTTGGCAAAGAGAGGACTGGAAGAACGGGGATATGGCGAAGAGGTTTATTTAATGCCGTTATATCAGCGTATCCGGCAGAGGGTAAACCCGGCACAAAGGATGCTTCGCCAGATAAAAGGGCAAAAGCGGATAGAGGATATGATACTGGAATACAGTTGTTTCAATTAGCGGCAAACAGCCATAGTTTTTTTCTATAGTCAGTCATACGATTTATATATTTTACATATCCCCACTGGAATGGTATGCTATAAACCGCTAAGAGATAGAGCAATACCGGAAGAAAGGAGTCGCTATGTCAGAGATTGTAATCCAGAATCTGTCCAAGACGTTTACGGTGAAAGACGGAACGGTGGAAGCCTTAAAAAATATCAATATATCGATTGATGAAGGCGATATATACGGAATTATCGGAATGTCTGGTGCAGGAAAGAGCACACTGGTCCGATGTATGAACTTCTTAGAACAGCCGACGGAGGGAGAGGTCTTTATTGAGGGAAAATCCTTAAGCGGTTATTCCAGGAAGGAGTTGCAAAAACAGCGGGAAAGCATTGCCATGATATTCCAGCATTTTAACCTGTTGATGCAGAAATCCGTTTTGGAAAATGTATGTTTTCCGCTATATATTAAAAAAATGAAGAAGAGGGAGGCAAGGAAGAAGGCAGCGGAGCTTTTGGAGATTGTAGGGCTTGCGGATAAGAAAAATGTATTTCCCGCCCAGCTATCCGGAGGGCAGAAGCAGAGAGTTGCCATTGCCAGGGCACTTGCCAGTGATCCGAAGATATTATTATGTGATGAGGCGACCAGTGCTTTGGACCCCCAGACAACCTCTTCCATTTTGGCACTGCTGAAAGACATTAATGAGCGGTTTGGCATTACGATTGTCATCATCACGCACCAGATGTCTGTGGTGCGGGAAATATGTTCCCATGTGGCGATCATGAAAGAGGGTGAGGTGGTGGAAACCGGTTTGGTATCCGATGTGTTCAGCCACCCGAAGTCAAAGGTTGCCAGAGAGTTGATCATGCGGGACACAGATGTGCAGTCAGAGGAAAGGCTGCTGGCAACAGAGGACAGAATTAAGCACGGTGAGCGTATCCGCATTACCTTTTCAGAAAATTCTGCATTTGAGCCGGTGATTGCCAATCTGGTATTAACCTTTGAAGAACCGGTCAACATTTTGAAGGCCGCTACCAAAAATGTGGGAGGCGTTGCCAAAGGAGATATGATACTGGAATTTAAAAAGGACAGTACCAAAAAAGAAGCAATGAAGGCTTATCTGCAGGAGCATGAAATTGAGATAGAGGAGGTGGTTGGCGATGTGGACGCCTGAGGTGATACAGATGATCGGGAAAGGCATCGGTGAAACGTTGTATATGACACTCGTATCAACGGCATTTGGCTATTTGTTTGGCCTGCCTATGGGTATTTTATTGGCGGTATCGGACAGGGAAGGACTTTCGCCGAATCCGGTTTTGTATAAGATTTTAGATGTCATTGCCAATATTGTCAGAAGTATTCCATTTTTGATTTTGCTGATTTTATTGATACCATTTACCAGAGCGCTTGTGGGTAAGAGTACCGGTTCTACGGCGACGATTGTTCCGCTGGTCGTGGCGGCGATTCCGTTTATCGCAAGAATGGTAGAATCCTCGATTAAAGAGGTCGATAATGGCGTGATTGAGGCAGCGCGTGCAATGGGAGCCGGAAATGGAAGGATTATTACCAAGGTACTGCTGGTGGAAGCAAGAACTTCACTCATTACAGGCGTTACCATTGCAATCGGGACGATTCTGGGATATTCCGCCATGGCGGGAACGGTTGGCGGAGGCGGCCTTGGTGATATCGCCGTCCGATATGGATACTATAGGTGGCAGACCGGTATCATGATTACAACCGTGGTTTTGTTAATTATACTCGTTCAGATTTTTCAGTCTGTGGGTATGTTTACAGCATCAAAGCTGGATAAAAGAAAATCATAAAGAAAAGAGGATAAAGTGATGAAAAAGAAATTATTAGCGTTATTATTAACAGGAGTTTTCGTAACAGGAGTTTTAACGGGATGCGGTGGAGATACTGCAGAAACGGCAAAAGATGAAGTAAATACGGAGGCTGCATCCGAGGAGACCGATGTACAGGCAACGCAGGCCGGAAGTGACGGACAGGAAGTGATTAAGATTGCGGCATCACCGACACCCCATGCCGAAATTTTAGGGAAGGCAAAGGAAATTCTGGCAGAGCAGGGGTATGATTTACAGATAACCGAGTTTGAAGATTATGTCCAGCCGAATGAGGTCGTGGAGAGCGGAGAGTATGATGCGAATTATTTTCAGCATATTCCGTATCTCGACAGCTTTAATGAAGAAAAAGGAACACACATTGTCAATGCCGGCGGTATTCATTATGAACCATTTGGCATTTATCCGGGAACAAAGAGCAGTCTGGATGATATCGCAGACGGGGACACGATAGCAGTGCCGAATGATACGACGAATGAAGCAAGAGCATTGCTGCTGTTACAGGATAATGGGATTATCACCCTGAAGGAAGGTGCCGGTCTGGAAGCAACCGTAAATGATATAGAGGAAAATCCGCATAACGTGGAGATTGTAGAATTAGAGGCAGCGCAGGTTGCAAGAGTTGTAGAGGAAAACGCATTTGTTGTCTTAAATGGTAACTACGCATTAGAGGCTGGTTTTTCCGTTGCAAAGGATGCATTGGCATATGAAAAGTCGGATTCGGAAGCGGCTAAGACATATGTGAATATTATCGGTGTCAAAGAGGGAAATGAAAGCAATGCGGCAATCAAAGCATTGGTTGATGTATTGAAATCAGAGGAGATTAAGAATTATATTAATGACACTTATGCCGGAGCGGTTATTCCTTTTGAGGAGTAAAAACAGGCAAAGGAATCAAAGATAAGCAGGAACCTGTTTTGGTAGGAAAATCAAAATGTGTTCCTGCTTTTTATGTTTCTTGATATAGAAGAAAACTATGGCTGACTATTTGTATTTCATACTGGACAACTAGGAAATAGAATGATAATATAATCCTTGTAAACAGATAGGAAATAAGAGGAAATCGAAACCGATTGACTTATTAGAAAAAAATGAAATGCGGAAGACAACCGCGGAAAGAGGTAGAATTATGGCAAAGAAAACAAGAGCAGAGAGAACATTAAAATTTGAAACATTGCAGTTACATGTAGGACAGGAACAGCCGGACCCGGTCACCGATGCGAGAGCAGTTCCGATTTATCAGACATCGTCTTATGTCTTTAAGAACAGTGAGCATGCGGCAGCCAGATTTAATTTAAGCGATGCAGGCAACATTTACGGGCGGCTGACAAATCCGACCGAAGATGTATTTGAGCAAAGGATTGCCGCATTAGAGGGCGGAGTTGCCGCCTTGGCAGTTGCTTCCGGTGCAGCGGCGATTACCTATACCTTTGAGAATCTGGCACAAAACGGTGACCATATCGTATCGGCAAAAAATATTTATGGCGGTACATATAACCTGCTGGCACATACACTGCCTGCGTATGGAATCACGACAACCTTTGTGAATCCGTTTGACTATCAGGAGGTAGAGCAGGCAGTACAGGAAAATACAAAAGCAATTTTTATCGAGACATTGGGAAATCCCAATTCCGATGTTGTGGATATTGAAAAAATTGCCAATATTGCTCACGCGCATAAGATTCCGCTGGTGATTGACAATACATTTGCGACACCTTATCTGGTTCGTCCGATTGAATACGGGGCAGATATTGTTGTACATTCTGCAACGAAATTTATTGGCGGACATGGAACGACGATTGGCGGAGTGATTGTTGACAGCGGTAAATTCGACTGGGAGGCGAGCGGTAAATTCCCGTCCCTGACCGAGCCGAACCCAAGCTATCACGGTGTCAGCTTTACCAAAGCAGTTGGTGCGGCGGCATTTGTGACGAAGATTCGGGCCATTTTGCTTCGGGATACCGGCGCAACGCTTTCCCCGTTCCACGCATTTTTCTTCCTGCAGGGACTGGAAACCTTATCGCTGCGCGTAGAGCGGCATGTGCTAAATGCATTAAAGGTGGTGGAATATTTGAACAATCACCCGCAGGTAGAAGCGGTACACCACCCGTCCGTGACGAATGATGAAGAACAAAAAGCACTTTATAAGAAATATTTTCCCAATGGCGGCGGCTCGATCTTCACGTTTGAAATTAAAGGGGATGCCGAAAAGGCAAAGGACTTCATTGACAATCTTGAATTGTTTTCACTGCTTGCAAATGTAGCAGATGTAAAGTCCTTAGTGATTCATCCGGCATCGACAACACATTCCCAGCTCAATGAAGCAGAGCTGGCGGATCAGGGCATAAAACCGAATACTGTCCGCTTGTCGATTGGTACAGAGAATATTGCGGATATCTTGGAGGATTTGGACGAGGCATTTAAAGCGGTTAATGCGTAGATTATGATTTTCAGTAGTTTTTTGCCGGTTGTAAATTTGGTATGGACATAAATTTTGGGTAGTAGTATATTATAAAATATAAACGAAAAGGAGGGAAGCGGGATGCCGAAGAACACTTTTTATGAAAATCAGGCAAATTCGATTATTGCCAAATTGCAGGCAAGGAAAATGGAAGGATATTATTGCCCGGACAAAGAATCGGCGAGAGACAAAGTATTGGAATTGATTGGCCCGGAGAAAAAGCTGGTGACCTATGGCGGTTCCATGACATTAGGGGAGGTGGGAATCTATGATGCCGTTGAGGCAGCGGGACATGATTTGCTGCGCCGGGAGCAATACGAAACGCCGGAAGAGAGAGCAGAGTGTTATGCGAAGCAGGTGATGTCAGATGTTTATCTGATGAGCACAAATGCGATTACTTTAGACGGTGAACTGGTGAATATTGACGGTGCGGGCAACCGGGTAGCCTGTTTGATTTTTGGTCCGAAGGAAGTTATTGTCTTGGCGGGAATGAACAAGGTTGTTGTCGATGTGGAAGAGGGAATTAAGCGGACCCGTAATTTTGCAGCTCCTCCGAATACGGTTCGCCTGAATTGTAATACACCGTGTGCAAAGACAGGGCAATGCGGTGACTGTCTGAAGGATACAATCTGTTGTCAGACCGTGATTACGAGAGCGTCCCGAATACCGGGAAGAATCAAAG
Organism: Clostridium sp.; assembly: GCA_023666975.1. Next base: position 16,941 of record JAMPAW010000037.1, on the reverse strand, counting down.
TGATTTTGGTAGGAGAGGAATTGGGATATTAGAAGTGACAAAAGTTGTGGCAGGCAAGATATATATGAAGATGCCAGAGACCGGCAGTTTCTCTTTTTAAGGGAAATAGCCGGTCTCTTTTCAGGTAAGATACTTGTCCAGTTGTCCGAAGTGGTCCTGTTTCAATTTCCACCCGGACCGTCTCTGCGCTCTCGCTTATCATCTTTCACTACATACTTTGCGTTTGCGCTATCCTGGTCGGAATCAGTCTCAGACGCAGGAGAGGCAGCGTCTTTTGGATTTTGCCCGCCGGTGCGATGGCAGTCAGAGAGAGAATCCTGTCTGTTGTCTGTAAAATTGTCCTTTTTTCGGGTATAAAAGTTTGCCTTGCGCATAATCATCTGTTTCCTTTCTGCTTTTCAGTATTTAAGCAATTACGGGTTTTGCAATTACCTGTTTTTAAGTATTTACCTTCCGGACAAAGATTATGCAAGGACTGAATAATAATCGGAAAAGTGTAAAAGTGGTACGAAAGTTGAGCGCGAAAGTGGTGAAAAAAGATTGACTTTACCTTCGTATTGTGATAGACTATTTACCGTTGAGGTCAAGGAGCGGAAGAACAATCTTTGAACTCGTATTAATCATATAGGTGTGTGTAGCTCAGCTGGATAGAGCACTTGGCTACGGACCAAGGTGTCGGGGGTTCGAATCCTCTCACGCACGTAGATTTGAAGTTGCGGAAGTCTTATTTTTTGAGGCTTCCGCAGTTTTTTCTTTTTATGCCAGTGATTATTGGGCTTTCATTACGGAAAATATATCTGTATGATGTTTTGAGCAATTTGGTGGTACATACCGAAAAGAAAGCGATTATGTAATTCCTAATCTTGAAATGCCAGATACAGAAAATTTTGAAAGCTTCAATAACTTAAGCAAATGACTTACTACCATTGACAGAAAAAATTGAGACGATGGAAGATTGATATTTCATTTTGGAAAGGTGTGATAATATGTTGACAGCAATTTCGGATATTAAGGAAGAAATAAACGAAAACGAAACGAAATTAGAATTATACCGCTTGATTGGTGAAGGATATAAGGCGATGCAGGAAAAAAGAGAAATTACATTAGAGGACTTAGAAAAGAAGATAGAACAAAGGAGAGCAGACTGGCAACATATATTGAAGAGATAAATTTGGATACACTTTGACATCAACCCTGACATCAACGCCAAACAAAACGCATGAAAAATTAACCCATTCCATTTCCCCAAATCCCCATTTTCTGTACATTTCAAGAATTATCCAAAACCAGAAAACAGAATAAATCAGACTTAGGATTTAGTGGGAGACCGTGGGGGTTCGAGTACCTTCATCCGCATTTTTGTTTGGAATAAAGGGAATCCAAGGGGTTTGTGCTTCTTGGATTTTTTTGCGTTTAGGAAACATTATATATGAATTTTCGGTACAGTTTGGTGGGAATCTGTAAATTCTGTTGTAAATAAAAATGCATTAGGATATAATGATAAATAAGAATACTGTTGTTATTTGTTCAGCCAAGAAAGGGTGATAGAATATGTGTAGTATAGCAGTGGACATACCGGAAGAAGTTTTATACGATACAAAGATGAGTGAAAAGGAAGCTACAGGTTTTGCAAAAAAAATGGTGGCTCTTGGACTTTATGTTCAAAATAAAATTTCTCTTGGATATGCTGCAAAAATTGCGGATATGTCAAAAGAAGATTTTATTAAATATTTGGGAGACAATCAAGTTTCAATCTTTCAATTTGACAGTGAAGAGGATTTTTTGAAGGAGTTAGAAAATGCGTAGGGTAATTGTAAATTCAACACCATTGATTGTTTTATGTAATATTGACAGGCTTTATATTTTGAAGGAAGTATATGGTGAGATTATTATACCACAGGCGGTTTTGAATGAAATTATGATAAAAGAAGATTCTGCGTGTAATCAGATTTTGTCTGCAAGAGATTGGATAAAAGTACAGCCTATATCAAGCGAAGCAGATAAACGAATGTACCAGGCGAAATTGCATGCTGGTGAAGTAGAAACTATGATTTTGGCGCAGGAAGAGCCTAAGGCAGATTTGGTAATAATAGATGATAATTCAGCGAAAAAGACAGCGGTGTATTTAGGTTTAAAAGTTACTGGTACATTAGGCGTTTTGTTGAAGGCAAAAAAACAAGGAATTATTTTTGAGGTGAAACCTATTATAGAAGATATGATTAGTAATGGATTTTATATAAGGGAAGATATAAAGAAGCTTGTTTTGTTACAGGCAGGAGAATCTATTTCTTAGAATTAACCCATTCTATTCCCCAAAATCCCCATTTTCTGTACATTTCAAGAATTATATTGTCAGGAGGATTTGTAAAGGTTCAATGTTTTGATTTCCTCAAAATTTTGGAAAGGTGTGATAATATGTTGACAGCAATTTCGGATATTAAGGAAGAAATAAACGAAAACGAAACGAAATTAGAATTATACCGCTTGATTGGTGAAGGATATAAGGCGATGCAGGAAAAAAGAGAAATTACATTAGAGGACTTAGAAAAGAAGAAGGAACAAAGGCGAAAATGCTGTGGTAGATGATGTTGAAACGTGATATACTATATTAAACGGTAAGTGGTAATGATTTTAGCATGGGGGTGATTTGGATGGAATTAGCAAATGTTGAGTTACAGATACCGGCAGAGATGAAAAAGTATGTTCAGTTGAAAGATGATAAGGCGGTTTTGCTTAGAAATGCTATGTTATTATATCCTTATATTAAAGATTGCACAATTTCCCATGGGAAAGCTGCAGAGATATTAGGAATAAATAAATTGGATTTAATAGCACTTTATAGCAGTATGGGTTTGGCATATTTTGATATGACGGAGGAAGAATTGGAAGAAGACATAGCAACATATCACAGAATGAAAGAGGTGATTGGTTGATAGTTGTGTCTGATACTACACCAATTATTTCTCTGATTAAAATGGGACAATTGGGAATCTTAAAGAAATTATTTGGTACAGTACAGATTCCGGAAGCTGTTTATCATGAGTTGACAGGTAACGTATTGTTTAAGGACGAGGGCGAGCAGGTGATATCGAGTGAGTTTGTTCAATGTGTCACTTTAGAAGATAAACATTCCGTGGATTTATTGAGGCGTTCTACAAATTTAGATGCTGGGGAAAGTGAGGCAATTATATTGGCAGACTCCATTTCAAATTCGATTTTATTAATAGATGAAGAAAAAGGAAGACGGGTTGCCAGAAACATGGGGTTAAGTATTACAGGGACGATAGGTGTTCTGGTGAATGCATATGAGGAGGGTTTTGTTGATAGTGATGATATTGAAGTTTGTATTGACATTATTCGGAATTCTAAATTAAGAATAAGTGAAACTTTGATAAATTTGTTATATCAAAAAACACATTCGTTATAATAAGTCGGATTACATTGATGATTAATATATTTCGCAATACTTGCCTGTGGTATCTTCCAGTTGCGACCGATCTTAAAAGCTTTAGAACAATTTATAATTTAATCAGGAAAGAGTTGATAGTATGACGATACCGGTAATGAAAGCAGATATTCCAGAACAAAAATTTAATGAGCAGAAATATATTAAAAATATGAAAGAATTAATTATGGAAATGTATGATGTAGACAAAGAAGCTGCTATGGTTGCAATTAATCGTTCAGGATTAATCAACTCATTGGAAGTAAGCCCGGTTTTGACAACGCATATATCAGATGAAGATTGGGCGGAAAAAATATGGAACGGTTACCAACAACATAAGGGATAGAATGACTTTTTGGATGGATAGACTCAAGTGTAAGATGCATTTGGTACACTTTTGGTACAGTTTTTAAGCAAGAAATGCTGCAACCCCTTTCTTTTAAATGTTTGTGCATTTCAGAACTGATTCGAATCCTCTCACGCACGTACAATAGAGAGTCGCAGTAATCTTAAAAGGTTTCTGCGATTTCTTTTTTATGAGAAAAAATGCAGATACCCGTCCGGATATCTGCATTATCATGTAAGCTATTGTGCATCGTTTTCGTCAAAGATATCGCCACATTCAGGGCAGAACTTTGGCGGGTTGTGCGGGTCCTCCGGTGTCCAGCCGCATTTGTCACACTTATAAAGCGGAGCACCGGCAGGCTTTTTGGCACCACATTCTTGACAGAATTTACCTTGATTCACGGCACCGCAGGAGCAGGTCCAGCCAGCCTCGGCAGATGGTTTTGGTTTGCCGCACTCCATACAGAATTTGCCGGTATTGCCGGAGTGTCCGCAGGAGCAGGTCCATGTGCCAGCAGCAGCTCCTTCTGGCTGACTGGCAGGAGCAGGATTCGGTGCGGCAGGGGAAGGCGTGGTCGGCGGTGTATTGTTCTGCTGCTGTCCCATTGCAAATAGGGAGTTTGCGTCCATACCACCAGCCATATTTGCCATGTTCATACCGGCAAATGCCATCATAGGTCCTGCAGAGGTATTGGAAGCAGCCGCTTTCATCGCTTCGGCCTGAGCACCGACCAGAGTGGCGGCAGCCATGTTCGGATTGCGGAGAACAGCAGATTTCTGTAAATCTTTAATCATCTGTTCGTCCTCTTCAGATGCCTTAATTGTGTTGACACCAAAGGATACAATCCGGATTCCTCTTAGCTCTCCCCATTTTTCGGATAAAACTTTGTTGAGTGCGTCGGCAACCTCCATGGTATGTGCAGGAACAGCGCTGTACCGGATTCCCATCGCTGAAATTTGGGCAAATGCCGGCTGAAGAGCAGTCATTAATTCGGATTTTAACTGGCTGTCAATTTTATCTCTGGTGTATTCGTCCGTGATATTGCCGCATACATTGGTATAAAAAAGAATCGGGTCAAAAATTTGGTAGGAATATTCTCCATTGCAGCGAACGGAAATATCGACATCTAAACCGATATTGGCATCTACTACACGGAATGGAACGGGATTGGCAGTACCGTATCGGTTTCCCATGATTTCCTTGGTGTTAAAGAAATATACCCGCTGGTCTTTGCCAGTGTCACCGCCAAACGTGAAACGCTTGCCAATGGTAGCAAATGTTCTTCCAATATTTTCTCCTAAGTCACCGCTGAGCAGACTTGGTTCAGAGGAAGTATCATATAAAAATTCTCCGGCTTCGGCACAGAACTCTACTACTTTACCCTGGTCAACAATAATCATACATTGACCTTCGTTGACGGCAACCACAGAGCCGTTACTGATGATGTTATCATTGCCTTTGTTGCTGGTGCCAAATTTGCTGTTATTACGTCTTTGTCCCTTGACAACAAGAACATCGGTTTCTAGTGCATCGCAGTAGAAATATTCTTTCCACTGGTCAGCGGCAACCCCGCGGATTGCGCCTGAAATTGCTTTGATTAATCCCATAATATTCTCCTTTTTTGCTATAAATTAATTATACTGTTTGCTGCAATGCTTTGTAAAAATACTTGGAAAGCGTAGTCTCTCTTTTCTATGTATATGAAAGGAGATATATAATATTGCAGATATCATAATTATACCTTTTTGGTCGAAAAAAGTCTATCACTAACTAAAATATGGAAAAGATTTTATTGTGGACAGAGAAAATGTTAAATGCTATAATGTTACCAGTCAGAGCAAAGCAGAGCTAATCATTTGTTGTACATAATGGTAAAGCGATATTGGTGATTAAATGTAGGAGGAATGATTATGAAAATGAGAAGTAAATTTTTGATGATTTTTGTGATGGTTTGTCTTGTAGCAGTTGGTGTGTGTTTGTCTTCAGAGGTATCATATGCCAAGGGAATTACCAGTGTGAAGCAGGCGGAGAAGAAGGCGCTTCAAGAGGTTAAGGGTGCAATGGTAACGGAAGTCGATATGGATTATGAAAATGGAACCCTTGTCTATGAGATACAATTAATGAAAGGAACCAAGGAATATGACATAACATACCGCGCTTCTGACGGGAAGAAAATTGCTTATGGCTGGGAAGAAAACAACACGGGAAGATACAGCAAAAAGAAAATAATGAGCGAAAGTAAGTGTAGAACCCTGGCAAAGAAGAAGGTTAAAGGTGCGAAGATAACCAGTATAACCAGCAAGTATGATGACGGAATCAATATTTATAAAGTGAAGATGTCGAGTGACACCAAAAAATATGAGTTGAAATATAATGCAAGAACCCGTAAGCTGATTGATTACGAATGGGAGCTGGTATCGAAGAAAACGAATAACCAGAGCGCATATATCGGGAAGGATAAGGCAAAAGAAATTGCGCTTGGCAAAGTGCCGGGAGCAAGAGTGATAAAGGTGGAATTGGATAAAGATGACGGTGTACCGGTCTATGAGGTAGAGTTGATTAAGGATTCCTATGAATACGAAATTAAGATTCACGCAAAGACAGGAAAAATACTGGAATTTGAAAGTGAACCAATAGATGATGATGACTATTACTACTACGATTAATGAAAGAGGCCGCCAAATGAGCAATTTGCTTATCTGGCGGCTTTGCTGCGTGATGCGGCAGAAGAATGAGCTGATTCTTCATGTATAGGAGAAAAACAAGGTACCGTAAGGGTTTGTCTGCGGGAAGGCTTTGTTAAGACCGGAATGCAGGCAGAGGAAGAGGAGCGGGGCATAGGCAAAAAATCAGGAAACAGCATACAGGATGCAGTGGAGGAAGAATGCTTTTAGAGAAAAATCAGGAATTTGAACTGACAATAGAAGACATGGGAAATGAGGGAGAGGGTATCGGACATATTGATGGTATGGCGGTTTTTGTGAAGGATACGGTGCCCGGAGATATAGCGAGGATTAAGTTGATCAAGGTAAAGAAAAATTATGCATATGGCAGACTGATGGAGGTAATCTGCCCGTCTGCCTACCGGGTGGAGCCGATTTGTCCCCATGCAAGAAGGTGTGGGGGCTGCACGATGATGCACGTAAGCTATGAACAGCAGCTTGCATGGAAGCAGGACAAGGTGAAAAACTGCCTGCAAAGGATTGGCGGCATTGCGGATATAGACGGGAAAATGGAGCCGATTATCGGCATGGAAGAGGATTCCATTCTGGCAGATACTTTGGATTCTGCCAGCGAAGGAATGCAGGAAGGGGAGATATCGGATAAAAAAGAAGATTTTCCTGCAATCCGCTATCGAAATAAGGCGCAGTTTCCGGTAAGACGGGATAAGGAGGGGAAGCTGGCAATCGGATTTTATGCGGGCAGAACCCATTCCGTGATTGATACGGACAAGTGTTACCTTCAGGACGAAGTGAATGATGAAATGATAAAGAGATTTCGCGGATTTATGGAACAGTTTGCAGTGGAAGCCTATGACGAGGAGCAGCATACCGGGCTGGTGCGGCATATTTTAACCCGTGTGGGAAGAAAGACCGGGGAGGTTATGATTTGCCTTGTTATCAATGGAGGTGAACTGACCGGAAGATATCGGAAAAAAGTGTTCAAAGATAAAGAATCCGTTGACAGTACGGAAGGCATTTTATCCGGGAAAACGCAGGGCAAGCGGGATAAAAACGTTTATCGGGACGGACAGCTCATCAATGTAGAACAGGAATTTGTAAAGTGTATGGCAGATATCCCCGGAATGACCAGTATTTCCCTGAATGTGAATGAGGAGAAGACGAACCGGATTCTTGGAACACACTGCCGTACAATATGGGGGAAGGATTACATTACCGATTATATCGGGGAGATAAAATATCAGATTAGCCCGCTCTCCTTTTATCAGGTAAATCCAAAGCAGACAGAAAAACTTTATCGGAAAGCATTGGAGTATGCAGATTTACAGGGGAATGAGATTGTCTGGGACCTCTATTGCGGAATTGGTACGATTTCTTTGTTTCTGGCACAAAAGGCAAAAAAGGTCTGTGGTGTGGAAATCGTTCCTGAAGCGATTGAAGATGCCAGGACGAATGCCAAGATAAACGGTATCCGCAATGTGGAATTTTTTGTGGGGAAAGCAGAAGAGATTTTGCCGGAACAGTATGCAAAGACAGGGGAATATGCAGATGTCATTGTGGTCGACCCGCCGAGAAAGGGCTGCGATACCGTGGTGATTGATACGATGATTCAAATGGCACCGAAGCGGATTGTTTATGTGAGCTGTGACCCCGCTACATTGGCAAGAGATGTGAAAATGCTGGCGGCAGCGAGATATGAGGTGGAGAGAGTCTGTGCTGTGGACCAGTTTAGCCATGGGAGGCATGTGGAGACGGTATGTGTTTTGAACAACAAAAATAGAAAGCCGGATGATTACCTTAAAGTCAATATTGATGTAGATAAGATACATGATATATTGGATAAAGAAAAGGAAGCAAAGGAGAAATCACAATCCGAATAGGGTGATTTCAAAATAATAAAATACTATTTTCTTAAGGACCTATTGATGAACGAATCGTTTGTTGATAGGTCTTTTTTGATGGATATATCAATTACGACCTTTTATATCTACTACAGCCGGATATGATTAAACGATTGAATACCGTTTATAGTACTTAATGTTTTATCCGTTTGTTATGTGTGGATGAACATGAATGCCCGGCTGAGTTCTAAAAATGAATGAGTACAAATTATTGGACTGTATTGTGCTGAAAATGTGCTATAATCGAGATGGTGGTTTCTGGTCGGTTCATATGATGCGGAACGGTATCTGTTTGGACAGGATATCAACCGAAAGGGGTGGCAATATGGCACAGGATTTACAATATCATTCAAAAGTACGGACATACCGTATCCAATCAGGACTTAGGCAGGAAGACTTGGCAAGGGAAGTAGACGTGAGCAGGCGAACGATTATAACAGCGGAGAGCGATAACTGCAACCTGTCACTGGCAACAGCTTTGAGACTGGCTGCGTATTTCCAGAGGACGGTGGACGAACTGTTTGTGAAGGAAGAGGGATAAGTGGGTTTCGATAACAGTTAGATATTTGTTGATGTTTTAGACCAGGTAGTGGTCGGAAAGGAGATTATTATGGGATTATTTGGAGACGAGGATGCGATTGTAGGAGCTGCACTGGGTGCAGGCGGGGCGTTTGATAAGGATAAGAAAATTGACAAGGGAGCCGTTTTCGGAGTGGCAATGGGAGCGAGTATCGGTTCCGGAAAGAAATGGACACTAGAAGATTCGTTGAAGCTGGGGGCTGTTGTTGCGAGTATGGAAGATAAGGGAAAGAGATAGAGGACGTGAAGATTGAGAACGATAGAAGTTTCTGTTGTTTTATGTGGGATTTGATTGAAGTATTTTTGCCCATATGGTACAATTTTGGACGAAGAATTTCCACAAGTCGAGGGAAAAAGGATGTTAATGAAAAATTCCCTCAAGTTGGGGGAAAATTATGTAAAAAGAAGATAATAAAATCGGAGGTGTTGGCAAATGGCAGAGAGTCAAAATATTGAATATAAAGAATCTTGGCGAGACGAGTACCTAAAATAGATCTGTGGTTTTGCTAATGCTCAAGGTGGGGCAATTTACATTGGGATTGATGATGATGGTAATGTTTCCGGAGTAAAGAATGCAAAAAAATTGATGGAGGATATTCCAAATAAAATCCAATCTGGTCTTGGTGTTGTTGCAGAGGTAAATAAGCTCTCAAAGAACGGTTTGGAATATATAGAGATTAAGGTTGAACCGAGCAGTTTTCCGGTTAGTTATCATGGGGAATATCATTATCGGAGTGGTAGTACAAAACAACAACTGACTGGTATTGCACTGTCGGAATTTATTATGCGTAAAACTGGAATCCGATGGGAAGATGTTACGGTTGATAATATTTCAGTAGATGATTTGGATGATGAGAGCTTTAAAATATTTAGAAGAGAGGCACATAGAAGTAAGCGGATGACAAAAGCTGAACTGGATATACCTAATGTGGAGCTTTTGAGTAAGTTGCATTTGATGTCAGACGGAAAACTGAAAAGGTCTGCGGTGCTCCTTTTTTGTGATGATCCTGCTATCATCCAAAATGGTAGTCACGTTCAAATTGGTAAATTCGGAGATGGTGCAGATTTACAATATCAGGATTTATTGGAAGGTTCCTTGATTACCACAGCTGATAAAGTAATCGACTTGATTTATCTCAAGTACCTAAAGGCGAAAATTACGTATGAACATGATAGAAGAGTAGAAACTTATCCATTTGCACGAGAGGCTGTTCGCGAAGCAATCTACAATGCCATCGCCCATAACTGCTATATGTTTGGTACTCCGATACAGATTCGTATTGAGGATGATGCAATGATTATAAGTAATCGCTGTATTTTGCCAGAAGGATGGACCGTAGAGACTTTGATGCAGCCTCATGATTCCGTACCATACAATCCCGACATTGCGAATGTTTTTTATCGTGCCGGATATATTGAGCATTGGGGACGGGGCATTGAGAAAATTTGCGAAGAATGTAAAGAGCTTGGTGCAGATTTGCCAGTATATGAGTTGAGAGGAAATGGACTGCGTGTTAGTTTCAAAGCATTACAAAGTGCATTGATTAAGGATTCCAAAACACCAAAACGCCAAATTGACGTTTTGGATGGCGTTTTGGCGGATAAGATAATAGAAGCTTTTCAAAATAATCCAAAAGTTACACAAACAGAACTGGCGAAACAGCTTGATGTTTCGTATCGTTCATTGCAAAGAAAAATGGACGGATTGAAGGCAGCTGGTCGCATCGAGCGTATTGGTGGTAAACGTTATGGGAAATGGGTTGTTAAAGAGTAGGAAAGAATTTTTTCCCCAATGTTATATCTGTTTTAGAGCGGTCACATGTATCGTGTGTGCGCTGATATTCTATACTGAGAACCTCATTGATAAATCCTAATCAAAAACTAATAGACACCTATTATAATTTAGTCTGGAGGTTTGTATATGGATAAAAGAATACTGATTATTGAAGACGAGGAAGCCATTCAGAAAATATTGTCTGAACCGCTTACTTTTGCGGGCTACAAAGTGATTACCGCATCAGACGGGCTTGAAGGCATCAACACATTTCACGAGCAGCATTTTGACCTTATTTTGTTGGATATTATGCTTCCCAAAATTGACGGATATACCATATGTGAAATGATACGGCAGGAATCGCAAATTCCGATTATTCTTTTAACTGCCCTCGATAGCGAGGATGCCCAAATAAAAGGATTTGACAAATTGGCAGATGACTATATTACAAAGCCGTTTTCCATAACGCTCGTCTTAAAGCGCGTGGAATCCCTTTTACGACGGACATCATCGGATACAGTGTCTGACATGATCCGTTATCGGGACATTACTTTGAGTGAATCCGAACGCAAGGTTACTGTTTCCGGAAAAGAGATCACACTGACTCATTTAGAGTTTGACATTCTCTTATTGTTCCTGAAAAACAGAGGACGTGTTTTTACAAGGGACGACATTCTCAATCTCGTTTGGGGCTATGACTTTGCGGGGGATGAAAAAGGCGTGAATTTCCACATTATGAATTTACGCAAAAAACTGAATGTCGATTATATTGAAACGGTCAGAGGGGTGGGATATCGAATTGCGAAAGAAAATTAAAAACAGCCTGAACATCAAAGTGTTTTTATGGGTCTTTTCTGCCCTGACAATTTGCAGCATGCTGATTTACGGAATTGTATTGACTGTCCTGCCAAAACAATACCAAATTGCATCAGACAGACAGCTGGATACAAACACAGAAATCCTTGTCTCAAAATTGCAGGATATGCGTTATGAGGATGCGGTCAGTGAAATATATAATTTCTGTATTCAAAACAATTCGACAGCGACCCTAAGTGATGATAATGGAGTGGTGAGCTTTGGCGAAATAAGGGCAGAGCAATTGACAGTTGCGACATCAAGTATCGCAGCCACAGTTATGTTCGCAGATGGCAAAACAGAATACACACTCGTAATATCTTCCATATCGAAGACCGCGGATGCTATTTTTAGCCTTATGCTGCGCTTTCTGCCTGCCGTTATTGCCATTATTCTTTTGCTGTCATTTCTGAGCGCCTTCATTTGCAGCAGGGTTATTGTCAGTCCTATCGCAAAAATCAGTCAAATTTCTGAGCGGATGACATCTCTTGATATGACCTGGAGGTGTGATGTTAAAAGGAATGACGAGATCGGTGTGCTTGCTTCCAGCCTGAACACAATGGCAGGTCAATTGCGGGAAACAATGGAGGCACTAACGAATGCCAATCATCAACTGACGGATGATGTGGAAAAGTTCAAAACATTGGAGGAACAGCGCAGAAACTTTTTTGCAGCCGTATCCCATGAACTGAAAACACCGCTGACCATCTTAAAAGGGGAAATCGAAAATATGATTTGGGGATACGGGGATTATCAAAATCACGAGAAATATTTACCTGAAGCGCTGGAAGCCACAGAAGATATCGAACATCTTGTCAAAGAGATTATTGACATATCCAAAATGGAAAATATGGACTTGCAGGATACCTTACAGGAAGTTTCGCTAAAACAAACAATAAATGATACCGTACAGGCGATTTTACCGCTCGCACGAAATAAGGATATTCAGATACATCAAAATATCAGTACCGATATGGTTCTGTCTGTCAATCCGGGTCTTTGGACAAAAGCCCTGTCTAATATTATCGGAAATGCAGTACGGCACTCTCCATGCGCTGAAAATGTTTTTATTTCACTGCAATCTTTTGAAAATAGAAATATTCTCGTCATTGAAAATACCGGAGTATTTATTCCGGAACATGACCTTCCCCATATGTTCACGCCATTTTACCGGGCAGATAAATCCAGAAGCAAAACGACTGGCGGAAGCGGTCTGGGGTTATATATTGTCAAAACAATTCTTGACCTGCACGGTATGACCTATTGCATAAAAAACACAGAACTTGGTGTAGCCTTTTTCCTCTATTTAAATTGATATCAGCTTCATTCTACAAAGAGCTGTCAGCAATTTGCTGGCAGCTTTTTTACAATTAAATCAAAGCCTTATCGAAAGCAAATTAAAAACAAATCAATCGTCTGTATGATATGGACAGAAAGGAGCTGAACACCCGGATGAATTTTGCACAGAGAGCTTTTGCTTATATATCACGCAAAAAAGGGAAAACAATAAGCCTGTTTTTGGTGGTATTTGTAGTGGCGGTTTTTCTGATTTCATGCTTTGCTGTTTTGAATGCATCAGAGAGATTATCAGGAGATATTCGGACTTCTCTTGGAGCAGCTTTTTATATCAGAGCAAAGACCGAAGTGGCTGCGAATGAAAACGGCGAAACACAGATAAAAGAAAATAATGTCCATATCACCCAGAAGGAAATAGACGAAATTATGCAGACAGGAGAAATCAAATATTATAACCCCCTCAATTATGGTTTTGCTAAGAGCGATGGGATTCAATTTATTCCCGGTGATAAACATACCGAGGATAACAATATGGGAAAAGTGACAGGGCTTCGCTTTACCGCACTTGCCCCTGATTTTACAAACGAAACGGTCGCTTTGGCAGACGGAAGACATATCACTGACACGGATAATGGGAAAATCCTTGTCAGCGAACAATTAGCAGATGCCAATCATCTGTCGGTTGGCGACACGCTGATGCTGACCCATGCAAGGCTCGGTGAGGCTGACGGAACATACATTGATGAGATACCGGTTAAGACAGCCTATGCCCAAGTGGAAATATCGGGGATATACCGATTAAATATTGAAGATACCGCTGTGAAACCAACAGCCGGGCTTTCTGAAAATGAGATATATGCAAGCCTTGATGTTTTGAACAAACTGCATGAGAGTGAAATCGGCATTTACACAGGGGAAGTTGATTTTTACATGACTGACCCCGCAAAACTTGAAAACATTACCCATAATATTATGCAGTCACAAGCGATTGACTGGACAACACATTTTATCCGTACAAACGATTTTCAGTATGCCAGGATAGGCAACCGGTTATCCTCCCTTGCTAACCTGATGAAAATACTGCTTGTCCTTGTGTCAGTTGTCAGTACAGCGTTTTTGATCCTGCTGTTAATCATGCGCATGCGCAGCCGAATGCGGGAAGCAGGTATTTTGCTTGCAGCGGGATTTTCAAAAGGACAGATTATGGCAGGATTTCTGTTGGAAGTACTATCGGTTGCGATAATTGCACTGGGGTTATCCTATGTCGTTTCGTTAAGCGTCACGGAATTGTTAGGTCATAGTATTTTGGGCGAATTACAGCCTAACCTGTTAAATGATGAGACACTAACAGCAGGACTCCAAAACGACATTCAAATCGACAATTATCTGAAACCGGGCGCTATAAAAACACTGCTTATTTATTCGTGCCAGTTCGTTGTAATTGCAGTTTCTGCCTTTGTGTCCTCTATTATGATGATGCGGCTGAAACCAAAAGAAATTTTATCAAAGATGAGTTAGGAGAAAAAAATGAGCTTTTTGAAAAGAGCAGTTTTGTACTGCATAAGACAACGGTTTAAAACGGTTATATTATTTCTGGTGCTGACACTGATTGCTGCCTTCATGCTTACGGGCATTGCCATCCGTGATGCAGCAAAAGATGCAACGGCAGATGTTCAGACAGCCATTGGTGGAAAAATAGAACTTAACCTTGACACAGACGGACACATGGGAAGCGAGCAGCAAAATGAGTGGGGTACTGTTTCCGGTTACAACGGAGATTTCATCACGCAGGAAATTGTAGACGCAATCAAAACGGTTGACGGTGTTGTGGACTACAATTCCGAAGACACAGCGGGTTATTACGGTGCAGGCGTTGATTTTCACTATCTGCCCGCTGCCTTTGACTTGAGCTATACACAGTATGGGGAAGCATCGAGCTATACCGCAACATTGTCATCGGAAAAATGCTCCAAATTCCAAGACGGCACATACAAGTTGGTGGACGGAAGGCATATTACGCCGGATGATAAACACGCCTGTTTGATTTCAAAAGAACTTGCCGACTATAATGGGCTGTCTGTCGGCAGTCAGATGAAAATGTACTCTCTGGACTCGGATACGATATCAGCATTTGAAATCGTGGGAATTTTTGACGGTACGGAAGGCACTTCGGGAAATGCTTTGACCGTAGATGAAATTCCTGCAAATTGCGGCTATATAGACTATGCGACCATGTTTGAATGTTTCAGAAATGAACTGGACGGTTATCAGCAGTTGACAATTTATGTGGAAGACCCCGTTAGTGTTCAGAATGTCTGCGACAAAATTTCCGCCTTACCAGAGTTAAAAGGCAAAACCTTAACACTTAGCATTGATACAGATGAATATGAGGTCATATCGACACCTTTGGAATCTCTGCAAAAACTGGTGGATACAACGATGATCATTATTTCCATTGTCAGCGTTGTTATCCTGACATTGCTTTTGACAATCTGGATTAGAGGGCGGAAAAAAGAAATCGGTATTTTACTTTCCATTGGCAAAAGCAAGGCAAATATCATTTTGCAAATCTTTACAGAAACCTTTGCCGTGGCTGTTATTTCATTTGCGGCATCTATACCGCTTAGCAATTTGACAGCCCAAAAAGCGGGAGCGTTTTTGGTATCCCAAATTACCACAGGAACAGCAACTCTCAATGTGAAGATTGATGCAGCCTATCTGCTCCCGCTATGTATGATTGGCATTTTACTGGTTATTGCAGCGGTTATTGCTTCATCATGGACGGTTGTTCGCCGGAAGCCAAAAGATATTCTTACGAAAATGAGTTGAGGAGGACATTGAAATGTGTATCATGAAAACCTGTAATGTGAAATATTCCTATGACGGAAATCGATTTGTTCTGAAAAATATTTCTACCGAATTTGAGGCGGGAAAAATTTATGCAATTCTCGGGTCATCCGGCTGCGGAAAGACAACCCTTCTCTCCCTGCTTGGCGGCTTGGACAGCCCGTCTGACGGACAGGTGTTGTTTCAGGGAGAAGATATTGCGAAAAAAGGGCTTGCATGGCACCGTAAGAACAATGTGGCTTTCATCTTTCAAAGCTACAATCTGATTGACTATATGACGCCTGCCGAGAATGTAGCTCTGACCTCCAAACTGCCACCGCTGCCTATCCTGGAGCGTTTGGGGCTTACAAAGGAAGAATCAAGACGAAATGTCCTGAAGCTCTCTGGCGGTCAGCAGCAGCGTGTGGCGATTGCCCGTGCATTGGCTTCATCTGCAAAGATTATCCTTGCAGATGAACCGACCGGAAATCTTGACGAAGATACTGCTGCCCCGATTACAAACATTTTAAAAGAATGCGCGCATCAGATGAATAAGTGTGTAATTATTGTAACGCACTCAAATGAGCTTGCAAGTCAGGCCGATGTGGTGCTTCGTTTGAAAAAAGGTGAATTACAGGAAATATGAAAATAGAATGAATATTCGGTGGCATTGTAAAAAAGCCCATGATAGAAATTAATCTACATGGTCAGCTAAAAAGCTATCAATCTGTTCCTTTTTCAAATCGCCATTCTGATACATATCCAGAAGGAAATCAACGACATTGCCGTTATACCAAAAACGGATATAGTCGGTATAAAGCTTCTGCTTGTAGTCACTTTCTGAAATTAGAATTTTGTAGGTACAGGACTTACCGTTTCGCTTTAATTTGATATACTTTTTGAGTACAAGCTTGTTAAAAAAGGTGGAAACGGTCTGTGGCCGCCAGGTTTTCTTGTAGGTGCTGGTCAGGATATTCCAAACCTTGGACAGGCTTGGCTCGCTGTCGCAGTCCCATATTGCCTTCATGACGAGTTCTTCACTTTCGGTTAACTTGGATATCTTCATTTATAATCTCCTATCATTTATAAAAAATATAGTAAAACAAGACGCTATAGCAATCGTAAAGCTATAGATTAAATTCTGTCATAAGATATTCTATCACAAAACATTCTATTTTACAACCTTAAATATATAAAAATTTATGGGCAAAATAGAAAAATAATCATTTTTTCTGAAA
>JAMPAW010000036.1 GCA_023666975.1 Clostridium sp. | reverse complement strand
CCTTCTATGGAATTAGTGCGAATTATTTTTTCCTTTCAAGGCTGTCCCTTTGCGGCGCTGCACCATTTCCCTTTGCGACCGTAAATCCCATATTTTTTTGCCAATTCCGCCTGCCATTTCAGCGTTACCGCATCTTCGTCCGCCAAATCATAATAATTGTCGTTCAACGACACTCTCGGCTGCCTCTGCTTTTTGCTATACTGCTTTGCATTTCTTGCTGCCCGCCAGTCTGTATACCCTTTTCCCCACCATTCATTATTTTCCAGTGTCTCATGAAACTGAGGAAGATAAAAACATAGGATTTTCACTCTCTTATTTCCTTTTTATACTTGTGATTTTTGCTTTCTGCCTAAGACTCCACGCTTTCTGCTTTGTCATCATTCCATAGTCTACCTGAAGCTTTAGCAAATCAAAATAGGCTCTTTGCGTACTGCTTGCTCCCCCGCTCCGCATATTTGCAATAATCTCGTATATTGGAACAAACAGGATCCCCGCGTGTTTCTTATATCTCAAGAACAAATCATAATCGGCGACACAGCAATACTTCGTATCATACAGCCCATACTTTTCATATGTTTTTCTCGTGATAAAACAGGACGGATGATTCATGGAGCGCCATTCCAAAAAATATGGCGAAACGATCGTAACGGATTCCTCCACATCATCTACCAAATGGCGCATTTCCCCGTATAGAACGGCATATGGTTCCTTGGGCATATGACCTACCATGAGTTCAACCGCATTATCCTCATAATAATCATCGCTGTTAATGATCCCGATCAAATCCCCAGACGCCATCCGTATGCCTTTATTCATCGCATCATAAATTCCTTGATCCGGTTCAGATACCACTTTCATACGACCGGCAAATTTCTCCCGATAATGTTCGACAATTTTCATAGTACCGTCCGTAGAGTTTCCATCTACAATGATATATTCAATATGCGGATATGTTTGACGCAGTACACTCTGAATCGTTTGTTCAATTGTCTTTTCACTGTTATAACATACCGTTATGATACTGACCAACATAGCCCCTCCACTACTCTTAAATTTTAACAATCCATCTTCCTTTTCTTCCACAATATTCTATCGCTTTGTACCCTTTATCCGCTCCCATTCCTGATGATAGCGGTTCCACTCGGCATTCTCAAGACCATTCCAAAATTTCGGTTGCCCCATCGCATGAATAATCTTAACATCATCTCCATCATCTTTCGGATGCGTGTTATATTTCCTTTCATCCAATTGTCCGCATTTGATACCAAACCTTTGAATCATCATACAAAAAATACACTGTTCCGGAAGCCAAAGATATTTCATATACCGGCGGGTCATCTCATAGCACCAACGATAGTATTCCCGATATGGTTGCCCCTGCCGCTTAAAAACAAATAATGATGCGCAAATACCTGGCACGCTCAAATCATAGCCTTCCATATTTGCCTTTTTTATCTTGGGATAAAACATATCCTTCAATTGCATCTTATCTTTTTCACAAAAAAGAAATGAAAATGCTTCCTCCCTTCCTAAAATCTCGCTGATATCATCCTTTATTACAATATCATAATCAATCCATATGACTGTCTGATATTCGTCCAGTAGTCTCAAGCATTCTAATTTGCAAAAAATCATGGACGAGAAATATCGAAGCGTTTTATTCTGCAATCTCCGCCATAAGGAAATCGGACATTGATACCGAATAAAAGTAACCGGCATGATTTCCCTGATTTTCTCTTGAATTTCATTGGAAACCCCATCATGAAACACAATCATTTCATCCACAAGATTTGGCGACTTTTCCTTCAGATTTAATATCATTGTCGCAATTGCATCTATTTGGTTCTTTGTTGCTCCTGTCACCAACACTCTATTCCCCATATCAATCTCCCATATTCTGCTCTGCATAATTCCTATGCACTTCACATTCCCAGTCAATATGCGACTCTAAATAGGCACATACCGCATCTACTTATGCCATTGCATGTCCTCTCGTATATCAAGTACATCCGCTTCATAATTACTTTTTCTCACTCAATAATCTGTTCTCTAACTCTGATACCTCTTTTTTTCTATCCTTTATCTTTTTGGCAGGAATCCCTGCATTGATACTCCATGGCTCCGAATCGCCTTTAATAAATGAAAAACTGCCGAACGCACTCCCCTCTGCCAGTCTGACTCCCGGCATCACAACACTTGTCGAACCAATGATCACATGTTTTTCAATCCATACCGGGGCGCTTTCTACATTCTTATATTTATCCGGCACCATCGGATTTGTCATAGTCTCTCCAGAATAATCATCGCTCACGCTATACACGGAAATTCTTGAAGAAAGGTTTGCAAAATCCTCTATAAAAACACCATCTTTCCCACCATATAAAGCCGTATAAGCAGCAATATGAACATAATTTCCCACATCAATCCGTCCACTCAAAATGCAGAAATCATCTATCCGCACATGGTTCCCGACCGAAATGGTTTCTGCACCATAAATGCTCGCCTTTCTGCTGATCAGAACATGTTCGCCAAAGTCTTTCAACCCCAATTCCCTTAATTCTTCCGTCGTATAAAAACTCGTCATATTCCCCTGCCCTCTGAAACTTTCTTTCGCTACCTTAGTTTATAAATCAATCGGCGTACCGTCTTTATCCCCAGCAGCCTTGATGCCATATATGCGATTCTCACCCGCACATACTCCTTCTTCGGAACAGAAAAAAACGCATTCATCCTATCATTGAGCTGCCTCTGTGAAATATCACATTCCTCTATTTGATTCGAAAACGTCTCTTGTTCATCTATCTTCTGCGTCTCATATTGAAAATTTCTATGGTCTGCTTTCTTCCACGATTTATAAGCAAGTTCTCCACAATTGACACCAGTTCCATCATAACCGCAATTGCGCACCTTGGACTTAACCGGAAAAATCATTTGCTTTCCCGCTGAGGCCATATAAAGTCCATATGCCAGATCAACCTCCATAATCTGTCCGTCCTTAATCAGATCATGAGTATATTCAAGCATACCCTTGACCATGTTCGCATACTGATTTCTGCTTGCTTTCGACAACATTCGCATGTAGGAGCCATCTCTATAGCATTGTTCAAAGAAACTCATATGAATCTGTTTTCGCATCTGTAATTCTTTTTCTCTCCATATTCCATAACCCCAGGCCGGAAAATATATAGAATACCGAAACACATTTCCCTGAAAGCCATCTGTGTCGATTGGATAATTGTATCCTGCAATTGCCAATACGGACTCATCGTTCTCATACCTTTCAAGACATCGATTCATATATTCCAAATAATTCGGTGAGAACTCGTTATCGTCCTCTGAAAAAATAAATCTCCCATGCTTCTCATAAACGATTTCCCTCAATATTCGGATATTCTCAAGCACCCCCTGATTTACCGTATGTCTCACAACAATCACATTGCGAAAGCCGTCAATATCGCCTTCCAAATACTTCTTGACCTGCTCATATCCTTTCTGATAACGTTCATCCGACGGATAATCCAGCCCAATATACAGATCCGTATCCTTTGCCAAAGAATTCTGCTTTAATGACTCGATACATCTTCTCAAATGATCATACCTGTTTAACGTTACGATCAGGATCGGTGCACATTCCATACCGTGATTTTCCTTTCGCTTTAATTCTGTTTTCTTTCATCAGCCTGCCGTTCGCGCCCCTCACAGCGTCATCTATCTTGACTTTCTATGATTTCTCTCCACGTTCCCGGAGCATATCACAGACTCGATCGACGATGTTCAGTTCCAGATCCGCATACAATGGCAATGTCAGTACACGCTTGCTGATAGATAACGCGATCGGTGTCTCCGATACATCATACATTCCATGATAGCAATCAAATGTATTCGTCAACGGATAAAAATACTTTCTCGTATAGATTCCTTTTTCTCTTAACAGATCATATACCTCGTTCCTGCTCTTTCCAAATATTTTCTCATCAATAACAATTGGAAAATACGAATAATTTGTCTGAACATCTTCTTGAACATTGTTCAATCTCAATCCTTTTACATTGCGCAGACGCTCTCTGTAATGCTCCACAACCTGCTTCCGTTTCCGTATTTCCTCATCAACATACCTAAGATTGCATAACCCCATTGCCGCGCAAAACTCATTCATCTTTGCATTCGCTCCAACTCCGTCTACAACTTCTTCTCCCCTAATCCCAAAGTTTTTCAAACGATACAATTCCATGCCAAACGCTTTGTCTTTATAGCAGACTGCACCACCTTCTATTGTATTAAAAACTTTCGTTGCGTGGAAACTAAAACACGATGCATCCCCATAGATTCCAACCCCTTTTCCCTTATAGCTCACCCCAAAGGCATGCGCCGCATCATAAATCACTTTTAACCCGTACTTTTTGGAAATTCTTTCGATTTCCTCCATATTGCATAAATTACCATATACGTGCACCGGAACGATCGCACAGGTCTTATCCGTGATTAATCCTTCTATCTTCTCCACGTCTATCGTAAAGTCATCTTCTCGAATATCACAAAAAACCGGCGTTAACCCGTTGCGTACGATCGCATGAGTTGTTGACGCAAACGTAAACGGAGTTGTTATGACCTCCCCCCGTAGCCTCATTGCCTGCATGGTCAATTCCAGTGCCATATGTCCGTTTGTGAAGAGTTCTACATTCTCCACTCCAAGATACTGCGCCAGTTCTGCTTGCAGACGAATATGCTTTTCTCCCATATTCGTAAGCCAATGCGTATCCCAAATGTCTCTGATCTCATCTACATACTCTTCCAGCGTTGGCATGGAGGAACGGGTTACATATATCGAATTCATTAATATAATACTCCTTTACTCATAAGTTCCCAGATCAAATAAATAAACGTGTTCATACGCTCCCTTGATCCGCATTGCCCCAAGCGCCCCCCCCTACAACCGGAGCAATCAGCGCATCACAGGTAGCCAGTAATAATATGGATATCAGATATTTTGTCATCATCTCCTGCTTTATCCCCTTCATTTTGTCACAAAACAGTTCATTCAGCCATTTTCCGCCGGTGTCGCCAATCAGATTTTTATCATTGGAAATCATTCGATCTCCAAATTCTTCTTTTAATGACTGATATAAATATTTGTCCTCTGTTGCCACAAAAACAGCATCATATTTTCCCCATTCCGTCTCTTTCTCCTTGATAACTCGAATGATCTGTTCCGCGTCTGGTACGATGCTATGTTTAGATGGCTTTGTCCGCGCAAAATCTGTTCCCCTGCACTTAACACCTAATATCTTTTTTCCTTCCATCCCCAAATCTAGTCGTCTCTTTCTGCACAACTCCTTTATAGAATTAGCGGGCTCTAAATATTTTGTCACCAAAACATGACTTTTCATTAATTCATTTATATCATAAACTTCCGATAAAGAGGGAATGTAAGAACCGCTACTCATTATAACAGATCTGCTGTGATAAACCTCATCAATACTGATGTTTTCCGCCTGCTTAAAATAGAATTCCCAACAATTATTTCTTCCTATGTCTTTATCCTCCATAATATAGTCATTGGGATAATATTTCAGATCGACCACTGGTATCGCGCCAAACTCATCGGCTTTTTTCATATGAAACACAACAAAATTATATAAACCAAAAAAACCCAAATCGTTCTTAGGGCATCGTATTACATAAAATACTTTGCTGGGGTTTTCCTTCCCAAAACAGGCATAGCATTCACGGCAAATGTGACTATGAAGCCATACTCGTACTTTTCTAAAAAACCATACGTCCCAGTTGATAATCCTTAAAGATATTGTGAAATTGTATACTCGAATAACAAATGCATTCCAGTATCTCATTTTATCCGCCCTTTGCCCCTTTCCAAAAAAACTTACTATTCTAATCGGCCAGTGAATTTTCTATCGTTAGCATTAAAACATGCCCCCTTAATCGTCTTGTGATAAATGTCTGCCACAACTACGCGAAGTGCTCTCCATAATACAGTCAATCAAAGCCGCGACCGCCACCACAAGTATCAGAAAAATAACAGATACCAGCTTCCAGTCTTTTCCTATAAACAATGAAAACCTCACAAATATTTGCACAATTACATAATGAATCAGATAAATTGTATATGATAACCGCCCCAGGTATCTGAAAACTCGCGAGAGATTCTGCCCCGGCCGGATTCTTTCATCTGTAATGCCATAGACAAACAGAAACCAAAATACGAACACCACCAAAAAGTCGGTAATCCGATAAGCGTTATCATACAATGTCATGTACAAAATGAATACACTTCCCAAAAACAGACATATACACTTTTTCCATTTATCCCATTTTTCACAAGCGCCTCGGTTTAGGATACCGCTGACTCTCTGCGCCGCACACCCCATAAGGACACCAGCGACAGCTCGTAACAACGCAATGCAAATGATACATGCGTACTGAGGATATAAATTCAAATGTCCATAACACAATGATAAAATAAGATAACATACTCCGCCGGCTGTAAGCGCTGACCAGTCAAAATACTTCTTATCAAAGAAACTGCGCACTGCGAAAACAATGACCAATGCCATTAACAGATACCCGCAGTACCAGTCCGTTGGGATCACCCTCTCGCCCGACGGCAGACAGCATATCTCTATCATCAACGCTTCCCGAATATAATAGTGTATGCCCCATGTGATCGGTTTTTCTATCACAAGCAACCGGACAATCAGCGCTATAAACCATATACAGATATATTGCGGAAATAGCCTTTTCCACCTGCTCCAAAAATATTTCGCAGTCTTTCGTATTTTTCCATCCTCAATGTTTCCACTATTACCCTTTGCCAAAAAATATCCGCTTATGATCAAAAAAAAGTCAACGCCCAAATATCCCCCGCCATACGGCATGACATCCGAAAACATCCTGAAATGATGCAGACACACAACAATGGAGCAGACAAATCTCGTCGCTTCAATTGAAGCATTCTTCTCTTTCATGCCCGTGATCGCACTGCAATCACCAGAAACAACACGGGTCCGTTGTTGTTTGAACGAGTTTTGCCCCATGCTATTCACCTCTGCCTTCTCTGAGCAATTCCTCACACAGCTCCTTATATTCTTCCCCAATCTCCTTCAATGAATTGGCATTTCTGATATATTTCATCGGCTGCTCCGTACAATAGCGGACGCCGTCGGCAAGCTGCTCATAATTGCCATACTCCGCCAAATATCCGTTTTCTTTATGCCTCACCTGCTCGGCGATCCCGCCGATACCAAATCCCACGACGGGCGTCCCGCAGGCAAGCGCCTCTCCCACCGTATAACAAAAGCTCTCCTGCTCAGACGGAGCAAAAAACACATCTGCCAGATTATAGACTTCCGTCATGTCCTCCTCGGAATGAAGATAGCCGAGATAGCGCGTCTCCAATGGGCAGTCTTCCATCCGTTCGCCCTTTTTATTTCCAAATACCGCCAACAAATAGCCTGCCGCATCCAACTTTTGCAGTGCCTTTAACAGGTTCTGCGCCCCCTTTGTCCGATTCGACAGCGCGCCGCAGGCTCCGAACAGAATGATCTTTTTATCCGTTGTCAGTCCGTATTTTACGCGCAGTGCCTCCCGGTCATCCATTCTGCGATATTGCTCATAATCAATCGGATTGGAAATCCAAGTGATACGCTTTCCCTGCCAAATGCGGCTCTTCCCCGCGCATTCTACACTCCACCGGCTCGGTCCGACCAGCGTGAGTGTTCCCGCCTCCCGCCGCATATTCCCCGCCTGTTCTTTTCTGTTAAAATTGCGGCGTGATACATCATTTTCTTTTTGGGAACCGATCAGCGGACATTTCCCACACCCCTGCTCGTATCTCCCGCAATAACGATCATAATGACAGCCTCCCGTGCAGTTCCACATATCATGCGCCACCCAGATAACCGGTTTCCCAAGCGCAAGAAGCTGCTCCAAATTGCGATAACCGATAAACGAATTCACCCAATGCAGGATGATCACATCCGCCTCTCGGACCGCAGGATGCCCGGACATATCTGTTCCGAAACGATCCGTGATGATCTCACCCTTTGACAACAGCAGATTCCCGACATTCTTTGCTTTGGATACGAGACTTTTCCATGGCGTGTCGATCACCTGTGTTCCGATGCTGTCCTCATGATATTTGGTTCGCAGCAGCACATTGGATTCCACGCCGCACATGCAAAGCGCGCGGTGAATCCGCTCCACCGCCTTATAAGAGCCGCCTAAATCGGTTGTCGCTAAATGCACTACCTTCATAACATCCGTCTTTCTCCCCTCATATCACCCAAGCAAGCGACCAATATCATTTTAATATAACATGAACCGATATACTCTTACATCATAAATCCCCTTTTCATCGCTCCAAAGGCCAATATAGTCTAGTCCCAGTTCTTCCGCATTGGAAATTTTCACAAGCGAAAAAACATACTCTCCGTTCAATTCCCTTAACACATCCGGATTTATGAGCATATCTGCCGAATCAATTTCACTGATCGAATGCTTTCCTGGGAAATCCCATTCCGTGGAATAAATGTATGCTCGGATCCCCCCTGAATTATCCCAATACTCTTTTACCGATTCACTTCTCTCTAAAACCGGAGCGATCAATTCTTCCCATTTTTCTTTATACACATTTGAATAAACATTATAATATCCATCAAGTGTCTTTATCCCATTATATTGCAACACCGCTGGATCCAGTCCATATGCCACGGACCACTCGCCATCATAAGAAATCTCCTCCTTGATTTGTTCAAATAAGTTTTCTGCATAAAAATCATCCCATCGCCACCACGCATCACCTACTATTCCCTTTACCACTGCAACATAATTCAAATGCAAGGTATTGTACATGGAATAAAGAGTGCTATACATCGGATCCAAGACCACGCTTAATGGCAATGCTGCTATGATAATCAAAGTACCGAAAATTTTCCTCCTGTTGCTTAAGTATTGAAGGATCATAGCAATACTCATCAGCACAATGAATGGGCTAAGCCATAGAAATCTTTCAAATGAAAATCCTGACAAAAAAGGGATCAATACACGAATAGCGCGGCACTCGTTAAAGGCATAACCGCATGCATTTATAAACAAGACGCCCATCAAGCAATCATATGTTATCAAAAAACCTTTATCTATCTTAAAAAACTTGCCACAAAAATTAAACACCACAAAAAATATCAGAATCAGCGGCAACGCCACATATCTCCATATACACAACCCGGCATGATAAAAGCTTCCTCTAAATAACAGCGCATTTCTTAGTTTTACCATGCATTCTTTCAGTGTATCACTATATAATCCATCTAGCTGCGCAAAACCTTTTACTGTCTCCTGTGAACCATTTAGAACAAATCCAAGCAGCTTATTGTCAAAAATAATAACGCTCGACATGATTACTCCAAGCGAAAAAGCCAGCACCCTGTTTCCTTTCTTCTCTCTTATCATCACTCCTGTAAAAAAAAGCACCGTATAAAAAATGAGAAAAATTCCTATCAACGGTGTAGAAATATTGTGAATTAAAAACGGGTATATCAAGCATATATACGACCTTCTTGTCCTATATATTTCAGCAGTAACAAACACCCACCAGGGAATCAAGGCAAATCCTATAATTTCACTATACCACATTCCTCCAAAAATGTATATAATTCCACATATACAGAAAATATTGGGGTCAATATTTTCCCGTATAAGCTTTTTTATAGAGTTTCCTAAAAGAAAGCACCCCCCCCCGAGCAAAAAATTGCAATCACAAAACAACTCCAAAATGCTACTTTGGTATCAAGAATGTAATACAACATGCTTTTTAGATTATTCTTCATAACAAAAAAAGAACGATCAACCCCACCCAAGAAAGGAACCGGTGCAGCCCTCTCGACCCAAAGATTATTATCCTTAAACATTTTGAAATGCACAATGTCAAACTCAAAATTATCATTCAAGTAAAAATATAATTTATCTCCCTGCACTGTTAAGAAAATAGTAAACGCTATTACAGTAAAAAGCAGTATCCACAGCCCATAGTATTGTTTTATCTTCATCCACTTCTATCCTCATTCACTCATTTCTTTTTCCTGTACCTTGCTGATCATCATTCTGATTTTCCCGTTCGGATCCGGCGGAATCACCTTCATCCACTGGATTTCTATTTCTATATTCTTAGGAAACTGACCTTCGAACGCTTTTCTTAAATAGCTTTCTAAAAACTCACAGGTCTTTTCAGACACAATATCTTTTACGACCTGAAAAACTATTTTTTCGTATGACTCTTGGATAAACCGAATCTGATATATATCATTTAACTCTCTTGTAATGTCATATAAGCGCATAAAGATTGTCTGACTGCCATCCTTCCAACAAAAAACCTCTTCCTTTCTTCCCTTTATCTTAGAAATATAATCTACGCCATCTCTTATTTCCAAGCAAGCAATATCACCTATCTCATAATTGATCAGCGGATAATGGGTCCTGTAAAGCGGCGTGACAAGAAGACTGCCTTCCCCTTTTTCATCTCCCTCCACGACATTGACCGCTACCAAATCTTCCGTTATATAATATCCGTTATCGTTCGATTTTCGCACAGCAAAGGAACCCATTTCGGTACATCCATACAGGTTAATCAATCCGTCCCCATATACTTCTCTAAGTTTTTTTTCTGCTAGTCCTTCTATATTTTCCCCGTTTGGGCAATAATACTTCGGTTTATGGATCGGTAGCGAATGTTCCAAACTATACTGTGCAATATAGAGTAATTCCGAGCTATTTGCTAATATAAAGTCCGGCTTATAACTGTTCATCTTCTCAATGATCTGTTCCCTTTCCCATCGCGTATCAAAGCACTCACGCCTGAGAATCCCCACTTTTTGGATCAACGAATTGGTTCCAACCGCTGCATCACCCGGCTGTTTTGTCAAGGATTTCCCGAAAAAAGGATTGTATCCCCCCCTGATCCAGCCAAAAAAGTCTGCCATGTAATGTGTTGCGTACTCCCTCGGTGGAAAAATGTTTGTTGTCGGAATTCCGGTTGACCCGCTGGTGTGGGTTAGCTTAAAAAAGCGCGTTTCCGGTCTCTTCAGCTCCTCCAGCATCCACGTCCTGTATTCACTTTTTGTTAAAACCGGCAGCTTCTTTAGGTCCTCCTTTGTCTGAATATCCTCCGGTCTCACACCGGAACGATCAAATCTTTCTTTATAAAATGGATTTCTGTATGCCTTTTTGATCAGCTTTCGCAATCTCCTGTTCTGAATCTCCCTCTGCATCCGTGGACTTAAGTGAAGATGCAAATACATCACAATCACATCATACAGACAATAGAGGTTAAATAACTTTTCCTGCACTTGATATTTATTCATCTTATAATCCTCATGCTTACTTGAATCTATTGATTGTACACTTCCGAGAAGTACTCTGCAAATCCATATGGATTATCCTCCAAGTCCTGCGGCAACGTCTCCGCCACGCGATATAATATATCATGATCCATGCTGGCTTTATTTACTTCGCTATACGCAATGATAAGTCTTAGCGGATCAACTCTTTTATCCACAGAGCATTTGTAAATATCTTTTATAAAACTTGAATGGAATCCGGCATAGCCACATATATAATCGAGCGGATTAATAAGTCTATCCCTCACAATATTTCTCAACCCCGCATATCCATATTCGAGTACCCTTGGGATGTCAAACCCTGTTTTGTGCCCTCTCTTTTCCAGTACCATTACCATCTGTTCTAGCGATGCATTTCCAAGGCTTCTCCCTAATCCCTGATATGAACAATCAATAAAATCAATCCCTTCCGTAACACAAAAGTACGTATTTTCAATCGCAAGCCCCAAATTATTATGTCCGTGAAAGCCAAGCTTTACATCAGAATGCATGCGTGCAGCCTTTAAATACCCAGCTATTTCTTCCGTATTCATGCAACCAGCACTGTCTACGATATAAACACACTCTACGCCATATTCATACGCTTCTTTGGATGCAAGGGCAAACTCTTCATAGGTTGCCGTATATGTTTTCATAAAATTCACAAACACTTCCACGCCCGCCTTATGTGCATATTTTAAATATGGAAATGCCTTCTGGTACTCATTAACATTAACACCTACCCTGATGAAATCCATTCCATGCGCCTTTGCGATCGCAATATCTTCTAATCTCGCAATCCCCGGGATACAGAAGAAGCCCAGCTTGGCATGCTCGGCAGCCGCACGTGCAGCCTGCATGTACTCGACATCGGTTTGTAGGGAATATCCATATTCCGCAGAACTGGCATTTAGACCAAGTCCATGACCAATCTCAATATATTCTAACCCGATTTTTTCCGATCTGGCTACCAGATCACGTACATCCTTGCAGCTAAACTTAAAGTCTACTGCATAGCTGCCATCGCGAACCGTCGTGTCAAGTATTTTCATCCGTCCACTCCTTAACCTTTCCGGCTATATACTCCATATCTAATTCATGATACCGTTGATCAAGTGGAAGAAAAATGCAATGTTTTACCATATCCAATTCAAAGGGATTTCCATTGCTCATCAGCTCCTGGCCCGACCATAATGTCGATACAAATATCCTATCTTCTATCAACTTCCGTTTAATATTTCTTCCACGTCCCCTCACCAGCATCGGGTACTGATATGGGATGCAATTTTCCGGCAACTCCAGTTCATTTCTACTCTTTAGGGCACGATGGAGGGTCATATAATTTACACTTCTCCGTTCTGCTACCCGCTCATAATCAACATTTCGAAGTAGTCCAATCGCGAGCTTCGACATGTATCCATAATTGCCTGAAATCACACTATCCGCCTCTTTTTTCATTGCGTATGCAGCATTTGTACCTTTTTCATAGCTCAACATAAGGTACTCTCCGTAAGCATAGGCCTCCGTCAGAACCTGCACAACAGAAACAGCATGAGCTGAAATCAAATATGCGCCATCCGGAACGCCAAAAAATTTCTTCGCAGAATAGAGATTATGAATATGCCGTTCGATTACGGGTGCCGCATAAAAAGAATGCGCCCAGTCTATAATCACCTCTGCAGATTGGAACGATTTGGCAAGCGTGTTTACCTGTCCGTCTCTCACACCAAAGTAATCTACCAGCAACACGCCGCTGTCCCGTTCATCAGGAACCGCTATCGGCATCAGTTGATCGTCTACATGGTAAAGGTACACTTCTTTTCCCATCGTCTTAATTGCGTCTGTCGTAGACGGGCAGTAGTAATACGGAATATAAATTTTTCTGCATGGCAATTTGTCCAGCAAGTATGCCAATGCCGCTTTGACTGAATTAAACCGAAGCAAAAATTTCTCATATCTTGCAAACAGTTCCTGGCCCGGATTCAGTTCCAACGGCAGAAAACCGCCATATTCCTCTCTTGTCCGTTTCCTGTCTTCCATTCCACATCCCTACATTTCATCCGATTCCTTATAATCTTTAATCACAAACTGCGGTGCCTTATTCAAGGAAATATAGATTCTACCCACATACTCTCCTATTAGCCCCATAAAAAATGAAAGTACACCAAACATAAACAGATTTACTGACATGATAGAACTATAACCTACTATCATAGCAGGATCAGTAAATTTCCTGATGATCGTGATCACCCCATATAAAAATCCAATCATTGCGACTAGAATTCCAATAATGGACATCAGTCTAAGCGGCTTTACCGAGAATGACGTAAAACCGTTCAGCCATAACTCCAGCATTTTCTTAAAGCTATATCCGGAACTGCCGGATACCCTCTCTCTATGAGACACATCGACATTGCATGCGTTCTGTGTCGCCCTGAGCATAAGCCCCCCCAAGTACGGATAGGAATTAGGATAGGCAATCATTTCATTTACCACAAATCTCTTCACCACCCAATATGTGGTAAGCTCTAATCCATTTGGCTTTGCAATCAACCACGTTGCCATCCCTTCATTCAGCATTGTTCCAAACTTTCTAAACAGCGAACGCTTTTCTCTCGTTGCATACCTCGCCTCGACCAAATCATACCCCTCCCTGATCTTGGCAAAGAGTTTTGGCAGCTCGTTAAATGGTGTCTGTCCGTCATCATCTCCGCACACGACATAATCCCCTACCGTCTGATGGAGTGCGGCCATGACCGCTGATGGCTGTCCAAAATTGCGGGCAAGATTGACACCTTTAATATATTTCTCCTTTTTCACAAGATCGAGAATAGCGCCGTAGGTGGTCCCATCCGGGGACCCATCATTAACCAATACAATCTCATAGTCATATCCGCTCATCTCGCCATTCATAATTTCTTGAATTTCCTTCACGACACCGGCTATCGTGTTCGTTGAATTATAACACGGGATAACAAAACTGATCTTTTCTCTTTTATTTTCATATACATTCATGATTCAAACATCACCCTAACCGCATTCACTATTTGAAGCGCTTCCTTTTCCACAATCTCCTTATTCTTGCCACCAATAATAAAATGTCCTGGGCGGAGTCTTCCATATTCAGGCTGACGCAATACATCCCCAGCCTTTACTTCCAACTGATAATCAATCAGCATGGGATGATCCCTTAAATACGCAAGACCTTCCACTTCCCTAACCTTTCCTTCTCCAAAATCAAAAAAGCGCATCACCACATAACGATTTCTTGAAAACACCTTATTCTTAACTGTATCTTCGTCCACATATTCCCCAAGCGCCTCTTTGATCAAGTATTCATAATTATCTATCCCAGACATGAATGGAACAATCTTGCCTGACAGATTACTGCCGCCTCCTCGGGCTCCGGCTTCCACTAAATAGAACTGACCGTTATGCACCTTATACTCCGAATGCGTTAGTCCCATCGGTAACCCTATCGCCTCCACCAAATGCCGATTTGTCTCACGCAACAAGTCATAATCATACTTGTCCGACAAATAACTATAAGACTGTGTTCTGGAAATATTAGGGTTTTGAGGATACATCTCCTTCACTGATATACAGAGCGGGTAGTGATGTCCCTGAATGACCAGACCATCTACCGTAAATTCATCCCCGTTGATATACTCTTCTGCGAGAAATTCCTTCCTGCGGTTCGACCATACCACGGAATCGCGATATCTGGCTCTAAGCTGCCCTTCACCTTCAATCGTATATACACCGCGGCTTGACTGGCTGTCTATGGGTTTAATTATAATTTTTCCATACTTTTCTAGCAGTGGCAATGCATCTTCTGGTGTCTCGCACACCGCGAAATCTGGAATCATAATGCCATGTTCTCTGCAAAACTGTCTTTGGAGAGATTTGTCTGTAAACAAATCTGCCTTATCCATCCCGATTCCTTGCAATCCCAACTTTTCATTCAAGTAAGCAACGGTAGGGACCGCAATATCACTCTGATCGGATATAACCGCATCCGGCATATACCTTTTCGCAATCTCAAGGTTCTTCTCCTTGTCCAATACATTCGCCACTTCACAGGCATCTGCAAACGGAAATGCCGGCGAATCTTCATATAAATTTGAACAGATTACATAATGCCCCATGCTTTTTGCTTTCTTGATTAGTTCAATCTGCCAGTCTCCCCCAGCGACTACCATTATTTTTGCCATTTTACCACTATCCTCTTTTTGCTTGCTTAATCCGTTACTGTCCCGGTACGATCATGTGCCTGTCAATCCAATAATCATAATCTCCATCAAATCCGCCTCTATATTCATATACCACAACACGAAAAAAAGTATCATTCCATTCCACTTCATCTATCTTCTCATAATAGGTTTCGACAAACTCATTATATCGAAACGCAATGTCCTCAATCGAGATACCGTCCCCAGAATCTACATAAAAAAGCTTATCCGGTATCGTTTGTCTACGCCTGTAATACTCATAAAGCTCTGCCGGCGCATTCTTTCCATATCGATAATTCAAGGTATCCCATGTCGCAATACTGCAAGGCTCACCCGTATGCATCATCAAATATCCATACGGAGCCAAATCGTGAAACTCATAAAATTCCCCGTCTTTAATGTACTGATTCAAATATGTTTCCAGTTCAGGAAGCGCTTTCGCTCTTGCCTCCGTCGTAAAGATTCCCTTATATACACCATCTTCCACTCGATAGCGGAGATTCCAGATTCTGTCATCCCGATATACATGTGTAAATACGCTTAGTCCAAGTTCTAACACACAAACCCCTGCCAATACCGTCGCAAGAAGACGGATAATCTCCGATTTTTCCTCCAATAGAACCAACACACATATCGCAAGCGTTGGTACACCAGCGGTAAATCTTCCTATCGAATTGCCGGAATCTACACAAATTGCTTCACCCACAGCAAACAAGATTGGATAAATTCCTACATAGATTAAAAGCATTTGCTTTTCATACGCTTTGCACAGCAATAAGGCACAAAACATAATCGTTCCAATCATCGCCACCATATAACTAACAGCATCTGAGTAGACAGTATTTTTCAAAAAGGAAGCAATGAGCAAACACCCCGCAACAGCAATCCCAATATATTGATATTCCTTATTAGACAGTTTCTGTTCATTCTCCCGCACATATCGTCTTGAAAACAGATAGATCACTGGTGCTATAATAATGAAAAGGATTACAAACTGTCGGAAATTTACAACCAAGCTCCATGCTCTGCTACGCGGAGTCATAACAGACATTGTAGCATTGGACGGATAGGAATGAAAATATCTGGATACGCCCGCCCAGACAGTGGCAAATCCCGCCTGAATGATGATCGGAATAAATACAACGCATACCTCCGCCACTCCGCCCGCGGCATAACAGCAAATATTTTTTATCTTTTCTTTCGCTCCGCGGCTTCTAATCAAAAGAAGGATGCCAAAAACCACAATTGCTAGTCCATATCCCGGCTGTGCAAAAAAAGCAATTCCACAGGTAAATCCTGACACCAGAATTTCAAGGGTGCCATACCTGCTTCGGTTTTCCAAGACGTCATACAGCAGAAAGGCCGCCAGCAATATCAATACACAAGGAACAGTATTATAAGAAAAATTAAAAAACACGATGCCGCATTTATATGGAATTAGCATCCCGACAAAAAGCAGTGCATGACAACGTCTCACGTTCTTGCATAAAATCCTGTATATCATAATCAAAATCAGATACCACAGGACGAGAAAGCATATTCGGGAAAATAGAAAAACCCCAGTCAGTTCCGGCTGAAAAATCCTATATAAAGCAATCAACGGAATAAGGAGAAAACAAGAGCCGCTGCCATAGGAATATGTGCAGTATGCATAGGGAAGATTCCCTTCTAACATTGCTTTTGCATCTGCCACGTAATACGCCTCATCCGTTATTTCCGTACCAAAAAAGCACCGAGCGATCATCAATGCCCCAGCCACTATGCAACCGAACAGAAGCAAAAAATCATAGACTGACCAATCTATCCTATTTTTTGTATTGTTATCCATCCCATGATATGCCTTTGCCATTCCCATGCGATCAACCATTTATCCGCCTCCGCTTTATGATTATCCTCTCGTTCTGTCTCAAAAATCGTGTATCTGATCAAACTTGTTTGCTATTTCTCTCTCCCCCAATGAATCGGTAAAACCAGTCTTGAAGATATGTTGCTAAACTCTTTTTTTATTTCTCCTATAAACTCTTTCGGCAAATCCGCTTTATCCTTTTCCTTCAAAATATCCTGTAGTTGCTCCTTTGAATCAACACCAAATACCATATAGTCAATCAACGACTCGGATAAAATAAACTTTATAATGGCATGCTTTTTTTCAATATGATACTCCACAAGCAATTCATTCAATTTTCTAATGTAGGGAACAATATCCTGCAAATATTCTGGTATTTCACTTTCTTCCATCATTAAAAGCCCTTGCAAAAAAGCACTTCGCGCAAAAACAACAACTCCCTGCTCCTTTGCTCTTAGAAATACTCCGTCTGTCAATCCTCGTTGATCAAAAATGCTGCACGGCATCTGCAAATAATCGACCATACCGCTCTCTATTGCAATTTCAGCTTCATCGATCTCATAAACAGAGACACCTATCTTCTTTACCAGACCATCCTCTTTTATTTTTTGAAATATTTCTAACGTCTCTATTCTGTCGATCGCTCTATAGGAATGCATAAGATAACCATCTAAATACTCTCTCTTCAATCTGCAAAGGGACTGTTCCAATTCATTTCTAATTATTTGTTCTGCTTCCATACTATTCATTTGTCCTAGCGTAGCATTCTGCTTTGAAATAATTTGAATTTCCCTTGCCCTGTCCGCATTTTCTTGTAAATATTCCCCAAGTATTTCCTCTGCTTCCCCATATGCGCTAGCGGTATCAATCATTTTTATCCCATTCTCTATTGCCAAATCTAATATTTCAAATACATCCTGTTTCTGTGGTTTGCCAATTTTATTGTTGATACCATATTGCATTCCCATCTGAGCAGTCCCTAAACATAATTCTGCCATCATTCATTCTCCTGTCATTCAAGATAACGCATTACATTTTTATTCAAGTCAATCTCTGAAACCCCGAATGGCAGACTTCCCCTTCCAGCTGTGGTATTTTCCCGTTTAGGATTTGTACCTGCATTACTCCAAAAACTTCATCTACAGCATCCAAATAACCAGCCACATTCTCATCAGTATGTGCATAACTCGCATACACAGCAGTCGTGGCCAAATATCCTCTTTTTAACATTTCCTGCGTAAAAAATGTTTTATACACCAGCGAATCCTTGTAACAGAACTCAAAGTGTACCAATGGATCAATGCCAGAAATGTCTATAGCAATTCCATGCCTGTCCGCCGCCTTGCAAAGCCCCGCCTTGACAGACTTTCCAATTTTGTTAATATGCTCATCCACTTTCTCTTTCCGATACTTGCGTATCGTAGCTACAGAAGCCACTAACCCAATTCTTTCCGTCCAATAGGTACTGCTTATAAAAGTGTCCTGTGCGGAATACATTACATTTTCTTTACCCAATATTGCTGCCATGGGATACCCATTGCTCATCGCCTTTCCTACCGTAATCATATCCGGTATCACTCCCAATACTAAGTGTGCACCACCGCAACATAACCGAAACCCCGCAGACACTTCGTCAAAAATCAGTACGATATTTTTCTCCTCTGTTACTTTTCTTATTTTCTGTAAGAAATCATCTTTCGGATATATATTTCTGATTGGTTCCATAACAACCGCTGCAATTTTGCCGTCATACTTTTGAATTAATTCCTGAAATCTTTCTATATCATTATATGAAAAAATAAAATTAGTATCCGCGAGTCCAGTTGGCACTCCCTTAGGTTCTAATCCACTCAAATGCACATAAGAAAGCGGATCTCCCTTTTCCAAATTAGCAGCAAGATACCAATCATGCCACCCATGATATCCACATACAAGCACAATTTCTTTCCCCGTACATGACCGTGCAATCCTAACCGCCACGGATAATGCTTCTCCGCCCGTTTTGGCATACCGCACCATATCCGCCCAAGGATGCAATTCTAATAATATCTCTGCCAATTCCACTTCTTCCGGTGCATTCAATGTACACATGCTTCCCTTTCTCACCGCATCTATAACAGCCCGATCCACATCTTCGTCACAATAGCCTAAAACATTCGCCCCTATCCCCATAAAGCTCATGTCACAATATCGATTATCATCTAAATCTGTAACATAACAACCTTTTGCTGATTCATAATAAGCCGGCCATAGTCCTGGCAAATACATTTCAGGTCTCTTACTTAATAACTGGGTTCCACCCGGAATTATCTTTTTTGCTCTTTCATACAATTTCTGCGATATACCCATTTTTCTAATCCTCCCGTATTATATAGTCATGTGCGACTGACTTTAAGTATCCTTCATTTCTCACAATATTTTCATTTAATCGTTCAATCTGTTGATGATTTTCCAGAAATTTAAGAATATCCTCCATCAAAAAAATACTATCTTGATCGTACAAGGCATTGTACACCTGCACAGCCAGCGCAAAATCTGCTTCCGTATCAACAGTCCATCTTTTCGTTGCAAGCGACGGACTGCGCTCCACGGAATACCGCTTGAACTCTCCCTTGCATTTAATGTATGGTGTCACATGTTCCCGCTCAGATGCCAAATTTGCCTCTCTCCATGCCCTTTCTAATGCCGAAATTTTAAAAACTTCTGTATCTAATCCGTCAGGATATGTCTCCACCAACACATTAGATGTATAATCGTATCCCCCTTTTTCATGAATTTGAATAATGTGATCAACGACAACCGGATCTATAAATGGACAATCGGCCGTGATCCTTACTACATTTTGAGGCTTGTATCTGCTCGCTGCTTGATAATAGCGATCTAGCACATCATTTTCAGACCCTCTATAACATTCTATCTGTATTTGACGGCAAAGTTCTTCTATTGCATTATCATCTTCTTTCACTGTAGTTGCAACCATAATGTGATCAATACACTCACTCTTTTGCATTCTTGACACAATATGCTGCAGCATGGGCCTCCCACATAACGGCCTTAATACTTTATTGGGTAATCTGCTTGACCCCATTCTTGCCTGAATAATCGCCAAATACTTCATCCGATATACTTTCCCCTTTCGACCAACATCTATAATTTTTTCTTCCTGTTTTAATCGGTATGTAAAAATGCCACAATGTCATTTCAAAATTACATGCCTATCATATTATATTGATTCTTAATAAATCTGTCACACAATGCTTTTATACCATCATAATCCACAATATTTTGATACTTTTGATAGCCTTCATTATTTATATCCTTCAAATACACAATATTTACATCCAGATTATACGGTCCTACGCCTAGTAAAACGCTGTTGGCAAACATAAAATAGCAAGCGTTCCCATTTATATAAGGAAACAGCAGTTCAGCCGGAATATCCTTTGGAACCACCTCTACCGCAATGTTTTCTGGAAATAAATATTTATCCACATTCTCTCTGGGATGGCACTTTAGCAGAACGCGAGTATGTTTTTGACATATTACGCGCACAAATCTATCCGCGTATTCCTTTGCCTCATCACAATCAGGTTCAATCGGTTCCGTAAAAGCTATCGCTGTTTTTTCATCTATCATAAGATTACTCAATTCAGGATAAGTCTGATTCAGCACCCCCCTAAATTTCAGTAACATATTTGGATTAAGCTGAAACTGCCGTATTTCCTTGTAATTTCTGTATCGCAACTCTTCTCTTATAGAACAATACTTAATCGTGTCTTTTGTAGGTTTCAGATAAGTGAAACACTTTCCAAAATACCCCAGTCTAGCCATTACAACACACTGAAGATCTTCAAAAAATCCCGCACTACAGTATGGACGCCAATGTTTTCGATATATGGAATAGTCTCCTATTCCGTCCTCAAAATAAATAACCTCTTTCTCCCTGCCAAAGGATGCCAACATACCACTTATAAAACCCGTATCTATGTTTGCCGCAAGAATGTCATATTTATCTACATTGCCTACATATTGATTCAGCGTCTGCCTACAATACTTTTTTCGCCGTCCCGTAATGCTGAACCATACCATCGGGATAAACAGCTTGAATTTAGCACTCACAGACAGGCTCTTGTACTCTGACTCCCCTGTGTATATATTTTGAAACACACCTGTCCGCTCACAATGAGAATGCATCTCTTCCTTTCCATCCTCTTTCGGCAGACATAACGCATCCCACACCGCCACATAATCACCCATACAATAAAACTGTAAAAACTGCATTAACGCATGTGGGTCGTAGATGATCACCAATCCTCTTTTTCCCAAATTTGTTGCCTCCTGATTTTTTTATTCACACTCAATTCAATATATTTTTCAGAGTTTTCCTTTTTATATACAAATACAACGCTTCTATCAACAATAGAATGATAAATACGCCATATCTGATCCATATTTGATCCATAACAATATAAAATATCATTCCCATCAATATGACTCCTGC
Organism: Clostridium sp.; assembly: GCA_023666975.1. Next base: position 4,545 of record JAMPAW010000036.1, on the reverse strand, counting down.
GCTAAAAAGCAGAAAATATTTCCCTCGGAAATAATATTGCTTCTTGGCTACCAAATATACGCTAGTAACCGCATAAATAAACAAATATGCAATCACTGTAGTGTAGGCAGCGGCAATCCCGCCAAAATGAGGTATCAGCAAATAATTCAACATAACATTCATAACTGCAGCTGCCGATACGATCCACGAAGCCACTCCATTTTTCTTATAATAATGTAATGTTGACAAGCATATAGAATGCATCAGCATAAAATACGACCCTATGATAAACGGTACCACATATTCAAACTGCCAATAGCTGCTTGGTGATAATATTTTGACCGCTTCGGGCGCTATCATATACAATCCGGTAGCCAAAATAAGCATAACAAACAGATACCATTTCTGAACAAATGGCACCCGCTCATAGTTCTTGTTTTCCAACGTGTTATAATACCATACCTGCCACACGCCATTAGTAGCCTGCTGAACCGCATACAAAATATAGCCGATATTATAGATCAACGCATAAATAGCCGTTGTCTCAGAATTAATCAGTTCTGTGATGATTGCTTTATCACTCTGCTGCATGATCATAGCTGCAATGGAACTGATGATTGCCGGAAGCGATATTCTCAGTGCATATTTCCAATATTCTGCGTTGTATCTCGGCCTTGTATCACGGCATATCAGAAATACTCCTATTGCACCACATAATGCAACTCCCACTGCAGATCCTGCTGCACGACTGATATAGTTATTGCATAGTATAACCGCAATGACGCCAAACAACGCCTGCAGAATATTGGGCACACACAGACCGATTCCTTTCCTAATAAACCGGTTTTCCATATTCATAGATTGAAGATAATAGTTAATAGCGAAAAAACCATATGCGTGTATAAGGCTGAGCACGACACCGATCAGCGGTATTGACCAGCTAACTACCCCAAACACCCAAATTGTCACACACGATATTGTGCTGCCCCATATCAATGACAATAACAAAACGGAAGATCTAAAATCGTGAATTTTTTCCTTATAGTCCATGTAGGCATTCGCTAATCCATCATACAAATTTGCCCCCACAATTGGTCCCAACATGGCTACCAAAGAATAATAATTGCTATAAAGTCCGTAATCGCTTTGCGACATATGCCTTGTAAAAAACGTATTAACAAGGAGCGTTGTTCCTTGACCAATTCCATTCGCTACTATATAAATTAGCGATGCGTTAATAAATGCATTGGTTGGTCGTAATTTGCTTAATCTATCAATTTTTCTTGTCATCTTATCTCTTTACAGTCCGCTTCATAGCCCTTGCAAAAACTCTTCTTTGTTTCTGACTGCATCATCCACTTTAGAATACAACCTGTTACACTAGGTGTCAATAAGCAATATTTCACGATCATAAGCATGCACAAATGTTTCATTTCATAGATACTTCATGTTGCTATATTCATTATAATCTTCTTCAATCTCACTTCCGAATATACAACACCCTGTACACTCCATGCAACATTTTTCCGAGCACACGATTGTTCCTACAGAACTCAAACAATGCAAACACCGGATACCCAAACGGCAGATTCTTTTTGATGCAGTTCTTCGCCTCCCGCCGATAGTCCGCTTTGTCTTTGACGCTCGCACTGTTCTCATCCAGCGAATAATACGCAATCATCTCTCCGGTACAGATAAACGGTATTTTTCTCTTTTTTAGACGCAGCATCCAATCCCTGTCCGCACAGATCCGGTAATGCTCCGCATCAAACCGTACATGACGAAAGCATTCTCTGTGCGCCAATATTGCCTGATGGTTAATGCAGTCCCCCGTCAGATAATAAAGCAGACTGCCGCAGGATTTCCCGTATAAACGCTGCTCGGTATGCCCGTCAGGATGCACATAGGTAATGCTGCCATAAAGCACCTCGGCACGGGAAGGCTGACAGCGCGCCGCCATCCGTTCCATCACGCCGTTATCAAAAAGCGTATCCCCTGCATTCAAAAAATAAAGATAATCACCCGTTGCTTTTTTCGCACCTTTATTCATGGCATCATAAATCCCATGATCCGGCTCAGAATACCACTGTAATATGCCTTTTTGGGCATAAGGGCGCACCAGCGTCTCCGTACCGTCCGTTGACGCGCCGTCTATGATCAGATACTCGATATGCGGATATGTCTGCTCCGCCACGGAACGGATTGTCTGTTCTATGACGCGCTCCGCGTTATAGCAGACGGTGATAATGCTGATCGTGGCCGGCTTTCCATCCGATCTTTTATATCCTGCCATGCTTTCTCCTCATACGCCGCTGGCAACTTTCTCCACTCTACATGTTTTTATTTGTCTTATTTTTCAGTGAATCCCTATTTGCTCTCTCGATAAACAACATATGACTCAACTTAAACAGCATGATAAAAATGCCGCGCGGCAATATCCGATACAGGCCTTTCTCGATTTTTAATATAGCTCCAACCTGTGCTTTTTTCTTCTGATAATCACGCCACGGCGAAAGTGCCAAATACTTGTCGAACACTTCCCGATCAGGGTGAAGCGTATTCTCATGCCACGGGAACTCCCCCACAAACCGAAAGAAATGCAAAATCCCCGGCGACCGTACTGCCTGTTCGATCTCTGCTTTTCCATAATATGATGTCTGTCCAAAAAAGCAATGATACTGCCGATACGAAAAAGCAAGATGGATTGGTTGTAAGTTATACCGGATCGGCAGCCGAAAAATCGCGCCACGGCAGCAGACATTCAGCAAATCCTGATCCGGCGCCGGATAATGGCTCCTCACATGAAGAACATGATCGACAATCTGCTGTGTATAATCCGCCCGTCTCCATTTCTTCATATTAAACAGGATCACGCCAGAATTATAATATTCTGAATCTGTAGAAAGACCTATGTCCCGTTTATGCCGTTCCGCCAGCGAATCAATCACCATACCAACGACCTTTTGTCCCATATCTGTCATATAAAATGAATCAAGTGCATTACATACAACCGTGTCCGCATCCAAATATAAGATCCGCTCCACGGATTCAGGCAGAATATCTGTCAGAAACAATCGTAAATTTGCCGCGTAGGAACCGCGATAAGTCGGCAAATTTATCTCCTTCATGCGTTCCATCGCTGCGTCCGCATCCAAAAATATGATCGTTCTCCCGTACTGCTCTGCAAGCCCCTCAAAACGCCGGATGCTTTCAGCGGACAAGCCTTCCCCAAGAATGTAAATGACAATCTCTCCCGTTCTTCTGTTATTCTCAAACAGTGACGTGACCGAGGCTCCCGCGAACGGCGCATAGGCTTCATTAAATTGGTATAGGATATTCATCTGATCTGCCATTGCTCCTATTCATCCGCCTTTTCAGCCGCCTGCATGTTAATCCGCCCTGCCTCCTCCGGTCTCGCCGCGTCCTGCGAGTCCGCCGCGCCGTCTCCAAAATTCAGCCGCTTTTCCTCGACAACAAGCGGCCGGTGGATCACACGCGTATTGATATTTAAGATATATTCCCCGATCAGTCCGATAAAAAACAACTGAATGGACCCCAGAATATAGACGCCGAGCACCATCGGCGCATTGCCTGCCTGAAAATTATCCCAGTTGCACAATTTCATGATCAGGTAGACCAATGCGATAATCATACTGATACCGGACGACAAAAAACCGAGCAGCGTTGCAACGCGCAGCCCCACCTTCGTGTAGGAGGTAATGCTCAGCATCGCCGCGTCATACAGACTGAAAAAATTATTATGCGTCTTTCCTGCGCGGCGCTTCGCCTGCTCATAGAAAATTTCTTTCCGGTTAAAACCGGAGCCGTACTCCGCCACGATCCCGCGCAAGAACGGGACCGGATCGTTTAACTCCTTTAAGATCGCGATAAAAGACCTATCATAGAGACCAAAGCCTGTAAAATGCTCGATCATCTTCACGTCGGACATGTTCTTGATCATTTTATAATAGCAGGAGCGCATCCAGTAGATAAAGCCGTTTTCCCTGCTGGTAGATTTGATCCCGCTGACGATCTTATGTCCCTGCTCCCACTCATGAACAAAGGTCGGTATCAGCTCCACGGGATCCTGAAAATCGCAGCACATGCTGATCGTGCAGTCTCCCGTCGTCTGGCACATCCCATGAAACGGAGAATTAAACTGCCCGAAATTCGTCACATTAAAGATCGCTTTGATCCGCTTATCATCCTGACACAGTTTCTCCAGCTTGTCCCGCGTGCCGTCCGTGGAACAGTTATCAATAAACAATAGTTCGTAATCATATTGCGGCAATGCCTCTGCCATCACATTCGTGACTGCCATCGCCATCAGATCCACATTTTCCACTTCGTTGTAGCACGGAATTAAAATGCTTATTTTCTTCATGGGCCACCTTCATCCGCCGAATTTATTTCCCAAACCGTCCATCCGCAAAAATAGCACTATGGATAGTGTATACCAATAGTGCTATTATATGATATTTTGTGGTATCCGTCAAATCCCTGCAAAAAACAGCAGCCTTGAAAGGTAAATTCCATTATATCCTGCCTTGTTTCTCCAAAATTACT
>JAMPAW010000035.1 GCA_023666975.1 Clostridium sp. | reverse complement strand
CCTCCGGGGATTTTCCATGTATCCCTGTCCTTATGTTTGCAGAAGACGTATTTATTTTGTGTTTTGGATATAATCACAGCAAACCTAAGCAGTTCATCCTCTATGCTCTCATAAAATTTGACCTCTGTCATTTCCGTTATTTCTCCATTCGGTTTCACAATTCGTTCCGGTCTGTCACTATCAGAATATTTTTAACAAGTTATTTTATTCATTTGCAAACTGTTTATTTCTTTTTGTAAATTTGCTAAGAATTTTCCTGCATGAGCACCGTCCATCTGTGTATGATGAAACTGAAAAGAAATCGTCAGATAGTACCTAAACAGTTTCTTCTTATATTTTCCCCAAATGATAAAAGGATTGTTGAATATGCCGCTGTTCATTCCAACAGCACCATCAATTTCTGTATCAATAATGGATGATGTTCCGATTACCATGTTGTTATCCGATAAATCTCTATCCCGACATTTATCTGCAACCCATGAAGTGTATTTCAAATATTCTTCATTAAATTCATTCAAATCTGCATGAAACAGAATATCACAAGAATTAACTTCACCCTCTTTGTTCTTTACAATCGTATTTACAGCTATTGAATCATATTGAAATAACTTATCACCGACTGGAAGAATGTAAAATTCCTCTACTGACAATGCAGCTTTTCCAATACAATAATCCAGTAACATATTGAATTTCAGATGTCTCTTTTTGTGTAACTTTATTAGCTTTGTCACATCTACTGTTTTGAAAAATGTCACCATAGGATTTGGTGCTTTCATCCATAATTCATAGGCAGCGGCTCTTTTTGTTTCTTTTGGATTCACTTCCTGTACCATTGTTCACCCCCAACAAATTGGCTTTTGTTGATGTAAGTATACACAATTTCATGTTATCATACAATTAAATTTTTTGGCTTTCCCATTTTTTGAAGGGAAAATAATAACTGCTATAATTCATTATCATAAATTGCTCTAACTCTTAAACAGCCATTGCAACACTCATATCCTGCACAATCTTTTGACTAATCTCACCATTATTTGCCATATCTGACATAATGGAAATAGTCTGTTCATGAGACATACCATCCTTGTATGGTCTTTTCTCCGTCAATGCCTGATATATGTCGATACAGGTCATAAGCTGCTCCTCAAAACTTAAATCCTGCTCTGTCAATCCCTGCGAATAGCCAGTTCCATTTAGTTTTTCGTGATGATTAGAAGCCCATTTCACGATATCAGAAATCCCCTTTATTTGACACAATATGTAATGGGTAGCGGCAGCATGATTTTTCATTTCCGTAAATTCATTATCGCTAAGCTTTCCCGGCTTTTCCAAAATGTCATTAGAAACCACCAGCTTACCGATATCATGCATTGCCCCTGCAAAATAGTAACGGACTGTTTTTTCTCCATCAAATCCATAATAATGTGCCATCACTTCCGCTTTTTTTGCTACTCCCCTTGAATGTGCCTGTGTAAATGATGATTTATAATCCACTATTTTGGCAAACAGTCCTGCAATATTTCTAATTTCCTCGTCAGAATAATCATAAAATGCTGTTTCAATTTCCTCTTGGAAATAGGCTAGGGCATCTCTTTCCTGCATATCCAGTAATCTGTCAAAATTTACAGCTCTAAGGAATAATTCCACGGCATCACCAGAAAACAAACCTCCCGACTGCTTTTGTACCCATCTGCGAAGCTCCTCAAACTCTGTGATTGCCATTCCATTCAGCCGGCTTGTCATATCAATAACATCTGCCAAATGCAAAATCTGAGATTTCAATGTGGTTTCTGATGCTGTTTTGCCCAATGCCCCAGAACCATCTGCATTTTCGTGGTGGTAAAGAATGATATCCTTTACATCTGTACGAAACGGCAGCAAGCGGATATTCTGCTCTCCAATCACACAATGGCGGCAATTCATCTCTGCTCCCGCCGATACGGTTATGTCCGAAAACTGCATGGCTAAATCCTGCAGCTCGAAACGATTTGACAGTTCCTCATGGATAAACTCTGTCAAAGCATTGTCATGCAGTATACAACAGCCTACAAAATCTCTCAATTCTTCTCCTCCAAACCCTGCCTCTTTTCCCATTAACAATGCAAGACTTGCCACACGCTTACTATGACCGGTATCCAATCCCAATAGTTCTATTTCTACCTTGTCTAATGCAAATGACAAGGCACAAAACATATCCGTCAAATCTAATTTCATAAACCGCTATCCCTCCAATATGTACATTTCAGTCAATTCCTTTTCCGTTTCTTTTCAATTGTCCTAAATTAAATTGTACTAAATCTATATTTGAATTGTACACAATCTATTTTTCTTTGTCAACTATATATACAACCGTTTTTGTTAATTTTTTCAGGCAGCATTTCACCGTCTTTAATCATTCTTTCCGCTGTTTCTCTCGCTCTCTTTATACAAAATTTCACTTCCGCATCAATGGCAATCTTGGCACCGCCAAAAAAATCCTCTTTTTTACAACAGCAATTCAGAAAATCGATAGCGTAAGATTGAACGATATCCTATCTCGGATAAAACACCCACACCGCCCGTATCTGCGGCAGCAAAATATCCATATCCCAATGCTTGCCGCTGTTCTTTCTGCTGTTGGGGTCCCGCACAATCACCTTTCCGTCCTGGTCTATCCCACACAGAATAATAAAATGTCCGGTATAAGTAAAATCTCCGGGCAGCATGGAACAGACCAGCGGATGCCCCGCGGCAAGATGCTCCGTGATAAAATCCCCATCGACACTCCCCTGTTCGGAGGAAAGCCCAAGCATTTGCGCTCCCGCCGTCATCAGCTCCCACGACGTTCCGGCACCCGGCACATAGTAACCCTGCTCCTCGGCAAATGCGGCTACCTCGTAAGGATTCCAATCCGTTTCCCCAAGCATGCCGCAGACCAGCATCGAGATACAGGTTGGCCCGCATCCGGTTACTGCCAAAAAATCATTTCCATAGGTTTTGTAGCCCCACCGCTCGTCCCATTGAATGAACAGTGGAATTTCTCCCACGGAAACCTCTTTTGACACGTCCATTGAATATTTTTTGTCTTTTTTGTCGGGATAGCTTTTTACAAATTCCTCCGCTTCCGGATACTTTGTGGCAAATTCCTGCAGGCTCACCGGTATTTCCTGCCGGTCGTACCACCGAAAAACAAAGGCAGTCTCCGAAAACAGATTATGCCACTGACAATATAATACCATACCGCTTACGGCAGCAATGCACAGGCAAACCGTGCGCATTACCTTCCATTTCCGAATCCGTCGGCGGTTGCTGCCGGAATACGGAGAAACTCCCCTTTTCCGCAGTAAATGCATATATCTGCCGGAAAGGAGAAAACACAGGACGGTTAAAACCGCAGGAATCACCTCATCTTCTGACAAAACGCCAAATACCCCTCCAAGCATGATAATCCCGCCGGTCAGCATAATACAGAAGATAAAATACAATAAACCCCGCAGCCTTTCTCCAAATGACATTGTATGTACACCCCTTTCTTACTCCTCCTTTTCCCAAATCAGATGTGCTTTACTCTTAATCTCCTCCACCTGCAAAGCCGCTGTCTTGGCATCATCACTGAACCAAAAATGCTGATATTCTCCCGGAAGATAGTACACCTCCCGAAGCTCCTTCGGAGCACTGATTTCAGACTCCCCTGGCACAATCCGACCTATTTCACACACATACCGCCTGCCGCTTTCACTCTCCTTCTGCTCCTTCCGCCTTTCATATGCCGTGTTCGACACCCAGAAAAACTGGGTTGTCAGATCCGGTGAGAAAATGCTCTGAACCTTGGAATACGAATGTTCTACCGTAAGAACACCGTCCTCGTTTACCTGCACCCCGCTTTCTTCATAAGTGACATAACGCTCCTTTTCGCAGTACAGATAATATCCTGCAAAACCTGCTGCCATTACCAGCGCCACGGCTGTCACGACAGACAAGATTCGTTTATACAAGATCGTATGTTTTATCCGTTTCAGCGCATTTTGTTCTCCGGCTAAATGCCTGCCTGTCTGCGGAGTCTCTATCTCCTCCTCCAACTGCTTTCGGTATTCCTGGCAAGCCGGACACTGCTTTAAATGTTCCTCCACTAACCTGCTGCTGTCATCACTTAACACGCCGTCCTGATAAAGCGGCAGCAGATCCCGAATAATATTACATGTTATGTTCATGTCCCAATCTCTCCTTTACTTTTATTTTTGCCCGATAATAAATGACCCTTGCCCAGCTCTCGCTCCGGTCAAAAAGCTCCGCAATCTCACGGAAGCTCAGCTCGCTAAATGTCCGCAGGGAAAACACTTCCTTGTAAGGTTCCTCCATATGATGCAGAATTTTCTGTACCTGCATATAGGTCTCCCGCTCCATCATCGCCTGCTCAAACCCGTCACTCTCCGGCAGGCTTTGCAGCATTTCCTCACCCGGAAATTCCTCTTTTTTCCTTTTGCGCAAAAGCTGGAAATATTCATTTTTTGCAATCTGGCACAGCCACACGCGAAGCTCGCAGTCCCCCCGAAAGGTATCAAGCTTTTTTAATGCCTTAAAGAAGGTTTCCTGCGTAATTTCCTCCGCTGTCTGGGAATCCCCGGACAACGCCAATATGTAGCGGTAAACTGCCGTGAAATAAGTCTCGTAAATTTCCTGAATATCCATTGTTTTTTACCTCTCATCATTAAGATGCACAAAAACGCAATTCGTTACAATATTTTCTATTTTTCTCATAACGCTTCATATTTATATCATATTAACCTCTGGAGTACAAATAACACGCTTCCGATTCCGCTTGACAAATCCGCAAAAAATACTAGTATATATAGTATATTCACCGATTACACGGCAGAAATATATAAACGAAAGGAATACACATCTTATGAAGACACCATTTGTAACAAAAGAGCAGCTTGAGGAAATATGTGCAACGTACCCCACGCCTTTCCACCTCTACGATGAAAAGGGAATACGTGAGAACGCAAGAAAACTTCATCAGGCATTTTCATGGAATAAAGGCTACAAGGAATTTTTTGCCGTTAAAGCGACCCCTAATCCAACGATTTTGAGAATACTAAAGGACGAGGGCTGCGGCACAGACTGTTCTTCCTATACAGAGCTTTTAATGTCCGAAAAATGCGGTTTTGCTGGAGGCGATATCATGTTTTCATCAAATGATACCCCGACCGAAGATTTTCAGCTTGCCGCAAAGCTTGGCGCAACGATTAATCTCGACGACATTACACACATTGATTTTCTGCAAAAGGCCATTGGCACTCTGCCGAAAAGAATGAGCTGCCGATACAATCCCGGTGGCAAATTTGCCGTTGCCAACACCATTATGGACAATCCCGGCGACGCCAAATACGGCCTCACCCGTCCGCAGATGACGGAGGCTTATCGGCGGCTGAAGGAGCTAGGAGTGGAGGAGTTTGGCATGCACGCTTTTCTTGCCAGCAACACAGTAACAAACGACTACTATCCGACACTGGCGAAAATTCTATTCCAGACAGCCGTAGAACTAAAACAAGAAACCGGTGTACATATCACCTTTATCAATTTATCCGGCGGTATCGGTGTTCCCTATACGCCGGACAAGGAGCCAAATGATATTCTGGCTATCGGAGAGGGAGTCCGCAAGGCTTTTGAAGAAGTGCTTGTTCCTGCCGGAATGGGAGATGTTGCCATATACACGGAATTGGGACGGTTTATGCTGGCACCATACGGGCATTTGGTGACAAAGGCTATCCACGAAAAACATACTCACAAGGAATACATTGGCGTTGACGCCTGCGCTGTCAACCTGATGCGCCCGGCCATGTATGGAGCCTATCACCATATCACCGTTATGGGCAAAGAAAATGCACCGGAAGATTATCTGTATGATATTACCGGTTCCCTTTGTGAAAATAACGACAAGTTTGCCATCGACCGCAAACTTCCCAAAATTGATATCGGTGACCTGCTGGTCATTCACGATACCGGCGCCCACGGTTTTGCCATGGGATATAACTATAACGGCAAATTGAAATCAGCAGAAATTTTACTCCGGGAGGACAACAGTTACACGGCAATTCGGCGCAGTGAAACACCAGAGGATTATTTTGCCACCTTAGAAGGTTATTGGAATGTGGAATTATAGAATATAGAGAAACATAAGTTGTACCGGGAACTTATGGGGTGATCTGAATATGGAGGGGTTTATGTCAAAAAAAGCCAAGCTGCCAAAGCGAATTCAATTGATGATTTTCAGAAATGCGGTTCACGCACCGCGAATGTTTTTCCAACTGATAAACTATGCTGCCAACGATACGATCAGTGAAGCAAAGAAATATGAGCTGATTCACGAAATCGGTGTACGCGGCTGCAGGAGTGGAAATGTAACCGTGCACGGTTATGGGCTGGAGCTGCTGCCCAAACAGTCCGGATATATCATGTTTCCCAATCATCAGGGATTATTTGATGTTGTGGGACTGGTATCGCTGAATCCGGTACCCTTCGGTGTCGTCATCAAGAAAGAGGCCTACGATGTTTTCGGCCTGCGGCAGCTGGTACAGACCATGGGTGGATTGTTTATGGACAGGGAAGACCCCCGGCAGGGACTTCAGGTGATTAACGAAATGGCACGTCAGGTTAAAGACGGCCGCAATTTCCTGATTTTTCCGGAGGGTACACGCTCCAAAAACGGAAATAAATTAGGTGAATTTAAGAGCGGCAGCTTCAAGGCGGCTACCAAGGCCAAGTGCCCCATTGTACCGATTGCCATTATTGACAGCTTTCTGCCCTTTGACAATACTTCGACCGAGCAGGTCGATGTACAGATTCATGTATTGCCACCCATTCCCTATGACGAATATCAGGGTATGAAAACCGCAGAAATTGCGAGTATCGTCAAAGAGCGTATTGAAAAGGTGATTACACAAAATGAACACAAATTTAACGAAAAGTATCGATAAATTAATTGCCGGTTCCCCTCTTGCCGAAGAAGAATTTGCGGCACTGTTAGACGGCAACTCAGAAGAACTTCGCCGGCACCTTGCGGCATATGCCGATACGGTAAGGCAGCGGCACTTTGGCAATACCATTTATATACGGGGACTGATTGAATTTTCAAATTATTGCAAAAACGACTGTTTTTACTGCGGCCTCCGCTGCAGCAACCGCCACGCCAAACGCTATCGGCTCACCCCAAAAGATATTCTTCTCTGCTGCGAAGAAGGGTACCGTTTGGGTTTTCGGACTTTTGTCCTGCAAAGCGGTGAGGACTCCTATTTTGACGATAACCGTATGTGTGATATCGTGACGGCAATCCACAGGCAGTTTCCCGATTGTGCCATTACCCTGTCAATGGGGGAGCGCACCAAAGACAGCTACCAGCGTTTGTTTGATGCCGGAGCCAGACGTTATCTTTTACGGCACGAAACGGCAAATGAGAAACATTACCGGTTGCTTCACCCCGCTTCGATGTCGTATGATAATCGTATGACATGTCTGCACTGCCTTAAGGAAATCGGTTATCAGACCGGCTGCGGCTTTATGGTTGGCTCACCGTTCCAAACGCACGATATGCTGGTTCATGACCTGTTATTTATTCAGGATTTCCAGCCACATATGGTGGGAATCGGGCCGTTTATCTCCCACAGGGACACCCCTTTTGCCGACAGGACAAATGGCACTCTGGAAGATACCTTGCTGCTGCTGAGCATATTGCGGCTGATGATTCCTACGCTGCTGCTCCCAGCCACCACTGCACTTGGAACCATTTCCCCGGACGGCAGGGAACAGGGCATTAAGGCCGGTGCCAATGTCATCATGCCGAACCTGTCACCGTCAACTGTGCGTGGACAATATACACTATATGACAACAAGCTCTGTACAGGCGATGAGTCGGCACAGCAGATTGACCAGATGAAAAAGCGCATGGCAGATATCGGATTTCAGCTTGTAACGGATCGGGGAGATTCGCCTATGATCCAAAACCAGACATAAATATATTGATGAACGGAGGAATAGCTATGTATAATCCACATTCGATGAAAGCAGAAGAATTTATTGATCATCAGGAAATTCTTGACACTCTGGAATACAGTGAACAGCACAAGAATGACCGTGAATTAATTCTGCAGATTTTAGAAAAAGCAAGACAGAGAAAGGGACTTTCTCATCGGGATGCCAGTGTTCTCCTCATGTGTGAGGACGAGAAATTGAACCAGCAGATTTATGCGCTGGCGGAACAAATCAAAAAGGACTTTTACGGCAACCGGATTGTAATGTTTGCCCCATTATATCTGTCCAACTATTGTGTCAATCAGTGTGTATACTGTCCTTACCATTTAAAAAACCAGCATATTCCACGCAAGAAGCTGACACAGGAGGACATCCGTCGGGAAGTAACCGCACTGCAGGATATGGGCCATAAACGTCTCGCCATTGAGGCCGGCGAAGATCCGGTAAACAATCCGATTGAATATATTTTGGAAAGTATCCGGACCATTTATTCCATACACCACAAAAACGGCGATATCCGGCGTGTTAATGTCAACATTGCCGCTACCACGGTAGAAAATTACCGCAGGCTGAAAGAGGCCGGAATCGGCACCTATATACTGTTTCAGGAAACCTACCACAAACAAAGCTATGAGACACTTCATCCGGCCGGACCCAAACATGATTATGCCTATCACACAGAGGCCATGGACCGTGCAATGGAAGGCGGCATAGACGATGTCGGACTTGGTGTATTGTTTGGACTGGAATTATACCGCTATGAATTTGCCGGAATCTTAATGCACGCTGAACATTTAGAAGCCGTGCACGGCGTCGGGCCACATACAATCAGTGTGCCCCGTGTGCGTCCGGCAGATGATATCGATCCGGACACGTTTGACAACGGTATCGACGATGACACGTTCGCCAAGATTGTCGCCTGTATCCGTATTGCCGTTCCCTATACCGGAATGATCGTCTCCACCAGGGAGAGCAAGGCCTGCCGGGAGCGCGTACTGCACTTGGGTATCTCCCAAATCAGCGGCGGTTCCAAAACCTCGGTAGGCGGGTATTACGAACCCGAACCGGAGGACGAGGATTCCTCCCAATTTGATGTCAATGATAACCGTACTCTTGATGAGGTGGTCAAATGGCTCATGGATATGGATTACGTACCCAGCTTTTGTACCGCCTGTTACCGTGAGGGACGTACCGGCGACCGCTTTATGAGCCTATGCAAAAGCGGACAAATTCAGAACTGCTGTCTGCCTAACGCACTGATGACCTTAAAGGAATATCTGGAGGACTACGCCGGACCGGACACGGTACAAACCGGAATGAAGCTCATCGAAAAAGAGCTTACAAACATTCCGAATCCCAAGGTTCGCGCTATTGTAGAAGAACATCTCAATGACATTCACTCCGGCAAAAGGGATTTCCGATTCTAATCGGAAATCCCTTTTTTCAGACAATTGCGAAACTTACGTTTTTGCTAACATTCGTTGTAAAATCAGTAGTTTCGCAATTGTCTAATAAACTTTTCAAGTTTCTCTCTTCCCCAGCACAGATAACCCCACCGGAATGAAAATGAACGATAGCAGAACCAAAACGGCCAGCAGCGGCGCACCCAGCTGTTCATCGTTCAAAAACGCTATGCTGTCTCCATAATACAGAACAAAAACGGACAATCCGTTATTGAGAAAATGAATCAGTGAAGATGCCAGAATACTTCCCGACTTGTCCATGGCATAGGCCAGTGCCGCACCGAGAATCGCTGTCGGTATCACTTTAATCAGGCTCATATGGCTGATGCCAAAGAGGACAGACACAAACAATATCGCTTTGGACAGGCTCATTTTCTGTTTAAATGCCGTCAGCATATATCCCCGAAACATCAGTTCCTCACAAACTGCCGGAGTCAGCGCAATCAGAAGCAGTGCAGGGACAAAAGACATATCCCCAAGAAGCTCCTGGTACTCCTGATTCAACCCATTATCGGGAAATGCCATGCTGAGCAGGCCACTGACAAGCATGCTCAAACTGCCGGCACCGACAAACAGGCATACCGCACCCAGAAGGTCCCGCCCTTTCGGCAGCCGCAGGCCAAAAATCTCTTTCGCATTTCCTTTAATATAAATGCAGGCAAGCACAGGGAGCACACCGATAAAAAACTGCGGTATAACTACTCCCATTATCGGATTGGACAGGCTCATGACCCCGCCTAAATAAATCATCAACAGCAGTGCCACTACCAGAATCAGCAGACTTTCCTGAATCGTAGGCATACTGCCCTTCTTAATGTTCTTCCGCCACTCAAACAGTTTAATACTGCCGGCAGCCTCGCCAAACAGAATCGCTTCACTGTTATATACCTTGGACAAAAACCATACCGCCACAAATGCATAGATAACATTGCTAAGCAGTACGACCGCAATCAGCGCAAAATCATATTTAAAAACGAGAAGATTTTTCATCAGCAGACAGATATTGACCACAGGAATCCATGCCGTCTTTGCCGTCAGCTCAATGTTGGGAATAAAGCCGATATAGCTGGCAAGGATAACGACCAGCGTAAGCGGCGTCACATAGTTGTTTGCCTCTTTAAAGCTCTTGGCAAATGCACAGATACACATGACCACGGCACTGATAAAAAGAGCAAAGGCAATAATACAGACAACGGCAATCAGAATTGCCGGCAAAAAGCTTCCCAGCTGAAAGGTCTCTGCATTTTCCGACAATGCATTAATCGTCGTGAAAAGATATAGCGCAATTCCTCCCATCGAAAGCACATTGATAAACACGGATACTACTGCCAAAGTGGCGGCAGACAGAAATTTACTGGTAATCAGCTCGATATTGCCAACCGGAAGGGTAATCAGCGTTTCCAGCGTCCCCCGCTCCTTTTCCCCTGCCGTAGTATCAATCGCCGGATAAACAGAACTGGTCAGTATACTGGTAATCATTAAAAACGGAATAATACTGCCCAAAATGCTGCCCATGGAGCTCTCATTACTGGAATGGTCCTTGTACTCGGCTGTTACCGGGTGCAAAAGGCTCTGCACATCAAGCCCCTGCTCCCTGATGTTTTTCTCCGCTCTTGCCAGACCGTAGGAGTCGATTTCCTCCTGCAGCATATCCGACAGCGTCATCGAGTTGGTGACCGCAGACAGATAATGAATTTCATAGGTAATCTGATTATCCGTAAGCACAGCGGTAATGTAAGCATCAATGTTCTCGTCCTCCAAATCCTTTTGCGGATTGTCAGACTCCACCTCTTTAATGCTGTATTCAAGCCCGTCCTCGTCCCCGGCAATCCAGTCATTGAGGGCAGTCCTCTCAGCATCACTCACCCCGTCATAAGCAATATAATACGTGCTCTCCTGCTGCGTGGCAATCACCAGATTCATCACCTGCATAATCACCACAAACAACATGGGGTACAACAGAACCGGAAGAACGACCATGGTCAGCAGTGTCTTTTTATCCCGCAGTACGTCCATGATTTCTTTCTTATATAGTGTCTTTAACTGTTTATAATTCATCTTCTTCCCTCCCGTCCATATAGGCAAAGAAGGTATCCCGGAGATTGCCGGTTGCCGTATTCTCCTTAAGCTCCGAAGGCGTTCCCGAAGCAATAATTTTTCCTTTGTCAATCATAATGATACGGTCACATAAAAACTCTGCCTCCTCCATATAATGTGTCGAATAGAGCACACATTTTCCCTCCTGCTTTTCCTGCTTCATAAAATCGATAATCGCCTTGGAACTGATAATATCCAGCCCCAATGTCGGCTCATCAAAAATATAAATCTCCGGATTATGTATCAGGCAGCGGGCAATCGACGTCCGCTGCTTCTGACCGGTGGAAAGCTTTTCAATGCGGTTATCAATAAATGTCTCCATTTGTAAAAGCCCGTTAATTTTTTCTATCTGCTGATTGATCTGCTCCTTTTCAAAATCATAGAGTTCACCAAAAACCGTCAGCATTTCCCGCACGGTAAATCTTCCATACAGCTTGGTATTCTCTGACAAATAGCCGATATGCCGCTTCATCTCTTCCGCCTTCGTCAGCTGCAAACCCTCTCTGTCCGTCACGACGACCTGTCCGGCGGTAGGCTCCATTAGAGAGCCAAGCATCCGCAAAAGGGTCGTTTTCCCTGCACCGTTCGGTCCCAGTATGCCAAGGATTTCCCCCGGAACGGCAGTAAAACTGATATGGTCAACCGCATAAAATTCTTCTTTTTTCCCTTTCTTTAATGTCCGGATAAATTGCTTTGTAAGCTCATGTGCCTCAATCAAATTCTTTCCTCCATTCCAGCCCAGTACCTGTCCGCCGGGCAGATACCGTCATTCCCATTTTGCCTGCTCTCCCTACATAGCGGCAGCCGCATTTAACAGACAGAATATCCAGCCGATAATCAGGCATACGGTAACGGGTTTTGTTTTCGCCGTCTCCGCCTTATCTCCCCGTATATACGCCCAGGTGAAATCTCTGCCATTCATCGCAGCAATGGCCTTTAACAGCAAAACGGTCAATACCATTCCGCCAATCGCAAGGGGTGTCAGTGCACCCAGCGAGGCCAGCAGCTCCTGCTTATCCGGTGTCTGCTGCAGCATTTGCTCCAAATCGATATCCCTGTACTCGCTGCTAAAAGCAGCCAGCCAGTCAAACAGCTTTGGCAAAGCATACATATATAGCGTATTCACGGCATTAAACAGCATATGCAGAACCATCGTCGAAAGCAGTGAACCCGTCGCCTCTACGGCAAATGCAAAAAAGACGCCGAGATAAATGGCATATAGCATCTGGTTAAAATTCATATGCATCAGCCCGAAAGACAGTGCGCTGATGACTACGCCGGTCAGAACCGACCGCTTTTTAAATGCCTGATAGACAATGCCGCGGTAAAGCGTTTCCTCGACAAAACCCGGCAGACAGCCGATAATGATAATTCCCAGCCATATCGGCACCTGTTCCGTCACCGTATGGATCACGCTATTTGTCTCATTCTTAGCAAAGAGCTGACTAAACACATTTAACCAGTTTGCCATGGGCCATGCGGTAATCAACGCCACAATGGACAGAAAAAAGGAAGAAATACGGTACTTCTTCAGCCACAAATCCGCTGTAAAATGTGTCTTCGTCACCCACAGATAAACAGCCGCTCCCAGCAGGAAATATCCCTGCGTAATCAAAATGGAGATTAAGGTGAGCGCCGCCCCCGGAAAACGATACTGCACAAACATGACCAGAAATGCCAGCGGTATCTGTAAAATCATCAACAGCAGAAAAAAGACACCCGCTCTTTTCATCGCCTTTTGAACCGACATTTCCGGTACTTCTTCTATCATGCTTTTCTCTTCTGCATCCATAACAACACCCCGTCTTTTCTGCAACTAAATTGCTTATTTTTTCAATGCAACCGCTTCCATTTCGATCAGCACATCTTTCGGCAGCCGTGCGACCTCAACGCAGGAACGTGCCGGAAACGCACCGGTAAAATAAGAAGCATAGATTTCATTTAATGCCGCAAAATCATTCATATCCTTAATAAAGACCGTGGTTTTCACGACGTCCTCACAGCTTGAGCCTGCCGCCTCAAGCAGTGCCTTCATACTGTCAAACACGCGTGTCGCCTGAACCTGAATATCCCCCTCGACCACATTGCCGGTTTGCGGGTCAAGCGGCACTACACCGGACGTGTATATCATTCCGTTTACCTCTATCGCCTGCGAATATGGGCCGATTGCCTGTGGTGCCTTGTCTGTCTTTACAACATTTTTCATTGTCTTGTCCTCCTAAAATCATTTATATTTTTTCAGCTCTCCTTAACGGTGATGCTGCGTTCTCCTATCTCAATCTTTCCCTCCTTGAGCAGTCTGCCAACCGCCCGCTTAAAGGCATTTTTACTGAGTCCCGTCTCCCTCTCTATCACCTCCGGCGATGCCTTGTCATTAAATGGAAGCACTCCGCCAAAGGTCAGTATAATCTGATACACTATATCGCTGTCCTCCTCCATCTGCTGATAAGCCGGACGGTTCAGCGACAAATTCAGCTTGCCGTCCTCCCTGACTTCACTGATGTAGAAATCCCGGCACTCGCCTATACGGAGCTTCTGATGAAGCTGCTGTCTGGGAACCATGCCCTGATACTTGTCCTCCACGGCGACAAATGCACCAATATTGTCATTTAACTGATAGACATATCCCTTAACGCTGTCCCCTTTTTTGTACGGCGAATTTGTGGATAAATGTTCATACAGCTTCATCGACACACACAGGCGGCTGCTCTTATCCAGATACATATAGACCAGATATTCTCTTCCCTCCCGGACTTTTCCCAGCATTTCTTTGTACGGAAGCAAAATGTCTTTCTCCAGCCCCCAATCCATAAATGCTCCAATCTGACCAACATTTGCCACCTTAAGCCTTGCAATCTCACCCAGCGTAATCAACGGCTGCCTGACCGTTGCTATCGGACGGTCGGAAGAATCCCGATAGACAAATACCTCTATTTCATCACCCGCCTTCAGACCCTCCGGAACCTGTTTTCTCGGCAGAAGCACTGCGTCCCTGTCCCCGTTGTCACTGGCAAGATAAACTCCAAAATCTTTGCTCCGTATTACCTTTAACGTCTGTTTTTTTCCTATCTCTATCATTTGCTCCCTGTCCCTTCCATCTGTTATCCTTCCATTATGCCAAGTTCAACAATTACATAGGGCTGTCCGCCCTCATTCTCGAATATAACCTGCCTTAATCCGTCTGCCGCCAGCAGTCTCGGATATAAAATGTCCCCCATTGCCGCTGCTTTTCTGTAATCGACCCTAAGTGTTATAATTTTTGCAGCTTCCTCTATATAATCCATCGCCAGTGCCACATATTTTACGTTATTCACATGGCGATTGGAATCAATAAATGAGCGTTTTATCGAAACCGGCTCCAATGTCCCATCCGTCATGTATTCCTCACCAAGCATTTTGATTTTACGCGGCGCATAATCCATCGGCAACGCCGGCTTTATATCGTATCCCGCTATATCCTGCTCCGCTGGCTTTGCAGGACGCATATTCTCCAAATCCATAAAAATCCAAATTGAATTTGCCTGTACAATCCGTTGCCCCGCCTCGTCTAATATATCAAAATTACGACTTCCATACAGTCCCTTAAATTCATGTGGCCATGTACGTACTGTAATATTCTCCCGATACCCAGGGTAACGCATAACCTCAATCTGCCAGCCTGACAAAAACCATGCGCTCTTCACAGCCTCTAAACTGTCCACTCCTTTTCCAATCGATTCAGAATGAAATAATGCACAATCCTGAAAAAAATAAGTAATCATTGCAATATCTGCTTTTAAATCACTTCCTACCTGAGAATAGGTTACCTGCCTTTTCATTTCATACATTCCGCCACACCATCCTTAACAGATATGATTATAGCCTATCTTTCCCAATAATGGTACCTTTTTTTATTTTTTTTATTTATCCTCTTGATTTTTACCTTAAAATGTGTATAATAATGTTTTGTGAGCGGCAAAACGCTTAATGGGGTATCGCCAAATGGTAAGGCAACGGACTCTGACTCCGTCATTTCCAGGTTCGAATCCTGGTACCCCAGCTGCAAAAAGAACAACCAAGGCGGTTGTTCTTTTTTATTCCCGCGAGCAATGAACCAAGTGCCGTGCCTGCACGATCATTTGGCGAATGCTGCGAGGGTCAATACCCCGCTGCTTGCAGCGGGGTTATTGACTGCTCATCAATCAGGCCGAGCTTCATTTTCAACTTCAATATTCTTGCCACAGCTTTATCCACCTGCTGTTCCGTTATACTGCCCGCCGCTAAGGCCTGTTTTGCTCCCTGCATCGACTTCACCAAATCTGCGGAAAAGACCATATCATTTCCGGCTGCCAGAGCCGCTTCCGTCGCGCTCTCCAACGTCATCGTGCGCAGGACGGCCCGCATGTTTAAATCATCGGCTATCACTACCCCGGTAAAGCCAAGCTCATCTCTCAACAGCTCGTGCACAGCCAAAGACAGCGAGGCGGGATTTTCTCCGTCCACAGCCTCCATAACAATATGGGACACCATGACCATATCCGCCCCCGAAGCGATTCCCTCTTTAAAGGGCAGAAAGTCTTCTTTTCGATAGGTTTCCAAGCTCCTTGCATCTACCGCATATGCCGTATGCGTATTCACATTATTCCCATATCCGGGAAAATGCTTCAGACAGCTTCCGATTCCGCTGTCCCCCATTGACTTTACCACTGCCGTTACATACTCCGCTGCCTCGTCTGCCACACCGCTCGCAGAACGATCATACATATAAGCCGTTTTACTCTCGACGACATCGGCCACCGGTCCGAAATTCAGGTTAATGCCCATGGACAGCAGGAAATCCGATTTCATGACCGTATCTTCCCGCACTGCTTCCAAACCACCACTGCCATAGAGATGCCTGGCACTCTGAAATTCCGGCTGTTCCTGAATGTCCATCGCCATTCCGGAAACACGGCTCACCGAGCCACCCTCCTCATCAACCGTGACAAACAACGGATAGGTCATACCACTCTGTAACATATCCACACGGCTCTTCACCTGTTCTGCCGTGCTGCCTGCAAAATCTCTGGCAAACAGCAAAATCCCGCCCGGCTGATAACGATTGAGAATGTCCGGCAGGATATCCTTTTCATTGGTCAGTATCATCATCTGGGCAAGCTTTTGCTCCAGACTCATCTCTTCAATAAGCTTCTCAATATATTCCTGCCGCCTTTTCTGACGCTGCTCATTCTCTTTTAAGAGACCGTCTGCCGCCGCAATCCCGCCATCCATTGCGGTCAGACGTATCATCTCTGCCCTGTTTACCTCTGCGGCAGTATACATCGGTTTGCTCCCAAGTCTTCCCCACAATACCAAAAGTGCGGTCAATATCATCAGACACCATAACCCAATCCGATTGTTACGCTTCATCTATTTCTCCCATTCTCCTTTAAGCATTGGCAGATATTCCGTTACCGCTTAAACAGCCGCCATTTATTTCTCCACTTTTCCGTTTTCCAGACAGCCTTTCGCATCTGCCCGACCAGCCCGTGTAATTGTCCAAGTGCAGTTTCGTCAACGGCTTCATCGCTAAAGCTGATCATTTCCAGCCATTCACAAATCTGCTCTACATTATCCACAGGCAGATACTCTGCACGGATATAGCACAGCTGCTCCCGGTGGCTTTTATAGGAATTAAATTCCCGGTGGCAGAGTCGGATCATATCACAGACATTTGCATAGCAGGCAATCACTGCCTCCCGGCGGTTTTTCTGATGACAGCGTGCAAAGCGCCTTCCTTTTCTGATGATTATCCGGATCAGAGAAATGAGCACGCTCACAGCCACAGCCGCCAGCACAACATAAAGTAACCACGTAAAACGGGAAAGGTTCAAATCCCCAATGCCGTCTCCGCCGCCCAGATTTAGTTCGGGAGCGTTAAGTGCAGACGTGAATGCAGACCAGAAATCTTCCTCATCTGCCGTCTCGTTGCTTCCGGGAGTAACCTCCGCCACTTTCCAGCCAAAGCCGTCGATATAGACCTCCACCCACGCATGGGCCATGGCATCCGTCACTTCCACATCCATTACTGTAGACCGTCCCAGCATCGAATACCCGTAAAAATAGTCGTCATAATTCTCGGTCAGGTTCTCGTCGGAAGCCAGTACTGCCTCCAATGAAAATGCGTACCCCTCCACATAACGTGCCGGAATCCCCATTTCCCTGAAAATGAGCGTGGCAGCCGAAGCAAAATGTGCACAGAAGCCTTTTTTATTTTCGGTAAGAAAATAATTGACAAAGTCCTTTCCGTCCGGAGTCGCTCCCGGCTTCAGTGTATAGGGAATATTATCGGCAAAATATTCCTGTACCGCCTGTATAATTTCATTTTCCGTCATCTCCTTATTCAGTCCGATTTTCTCACAGACCTCTGCAATGACTGACTGATTTTCTTCCGGAACGTCCAGAAAAACAGGATTTATCTGCCCCACATTCATCTGCTCCGGCCTCTTCTCACCCAATCCTGGCTCCCATACCTGCTTCGGATAGTAACAGTACTCCGTCTCCTCCTGCATGCCCAAACCCTGAATCGTTCTCATCATGCTATGGTTATTGTAAATCGTATAATCTTCAAATATCGTATAATAAGGATAGTAGAGATATGCCGGGTCTGCACCGACATTTTTTATCTTCATCACTCCGGACGCACTGTACTGCTCCCGGTTTCTCAGCTCCTCTTTCAATGTCTCCGCTTCTGTTTTCAGGCTCTCCTCCTGAAATGTCTCAATATCACTCTGCTCTATCCCACCGTAAGAATTGCCGTAGACACTTTCCCACCGGTTCCCGTTCGTATCTTTTCCGTACAGGCCTCCCGTATAGCCTTTGAGATATACCGCCTCATTACTGTATGGGGTAAAAGACACCAGCAAATCCGGCAGATAGTCCGGCCGGATATTCGATATGCCGCCAAGCCGGCCTCCACTCATGCCGCCCGTAGAAGCATAATGGTTAAACAGCCCCGAAAATCCCAAAAGGATAAAATTGCCAATCGAATCCGAGGTTTTCTCCCTCAATTGGTCACTTTTAAATGCGCCCTCAAACCGATTCGCCGGAAAAATGGAGCTGACCAGTATGACAAGACAAAATCCCAGTACCAAAACCCGCAGCAAAATCTGACGGAATACTCCGCCGTCCTGCGTATAGGTTACCCGGTCCTTTTTGCGTCCTTTCACATGGAACGGCGTATCCCACGCAAAGGCAAGATAATGGCCATTTGCCTTAAATATCATCACCGCCATATAGCCGGCTCCCAAAAAAAGAATATAAATAATATCCGGTATCAGCTTCATGTAAATCGGTACGCATAACAGCGGAAAAGTCAGAAATACCGCCCAGCCAAGGCTCATTGTGGAATACAGCCAGATATTTAAGATAATGATGATTACCATTCCCACAAAAATAGCTACCACGGCTACCGTCAGATAGTCGTTGTCAATCTGAATATCATATTCCCGCACGCCTGCCAGATTAAAGAACGTCTGCGCCGCCTGCAGAACATAGTTAATAATGACATAAAACCCTGAATTTGCATAAATCCGCAGATAAAATATAGCTGCCACAAAAATAAAAAAGAACAAAATATATCCCAAATCTCTGTACACAAATTTGCGTGAAGCATACAAAAAAGAAAAGTACATCGACAAGATCAGATAGAAAAAAATGACCAGCAGATAATTATAGGAAATATTAAACGCCGACAGAAATCCGCCGACAGAGCCAAACACCAGCAAAAACACAATCAGACTGCGCATAAAGCAATTAAACACAATATTACCGTTATTCATTATCGGCTGATGCAGATATATGCCCTTTGCCAGACAAGTATCTCCCTTATGCGGTTCGTCCTTTTTTTTCTTAAAAAACATCTTCATCGCTCCCTTGTTTCTCCCGGCATTATGAAACAATCTTTTACATCAAACTATCCAAAACTTAATATGCGCTGTACTAGTAGCTTCTCAGCTCTGCCACAGTATTTTTGGCACCCACAATCACCTGTTCGGAATCGCCCACAGGCGCTCCTTTTCCGATATAGAGATAAGTCCCTCCGGACAAACGCTGACCGATAAATAAATCCTCCACCTGATTCTGGCTGGTATAACACTGCTCGTATAACAGCATTTCCATCCACTGCGAACGCTCCTTTGTATTACCGATATAGAACTCCCTCAGCTGTCCTAAAGCGGCACTGTAATAATAGACGGTAAACGGAAGATTCTGGGATACAAATGCCCTGGTAATACTGTCTGCCAAATCCAGTATTTCCTCCAGACACATCTCATCGTCATTGAGCATTTCAATCAGGACATTGAGCTGCATGGCAGAAACACTGATGCGCTCCTTCACCATTAACTCCTCCTTTTTCACGGACAGCTTCCAGTGAATATTCTGCAGCTTATCACCCGGAATGTATTCCCTGATTCCGCTGACCTCGGAAAAATCATATCCCTTCTCCCTGCTCTCCATAGCCTCCGCTACACCGTTGATATACATCTGTCCCGCTTCCTGGTTTCTCTCCTCACCGACCGGAAACACCAGACATTCCTTTACCTCATTAACGGGAACCTCCACCTCATAAATACCCAGTAAATCAACGAGCCGGATACTCTCCGCCGTAACCACAAATCTTCCACAGTAGTCCATAATTACCGGATAAATCACTTCCGTATCCTTTCTGGCCCGCACGGGCAGATTTAACCTGTTTTTTCCCTGCTCCCGGTAAAAACGATTCTCGACCGCCAATGCCAGCGTCGCATTGACCAATGGAAACTGTGTCGGATTATGCAGCACAAACCGCAGATGAAATTCATTGCCCCGCTCCATCGGCTCCTCCGGCAACAGGATTGTAAGCTGCATTTCCTGACGCACCCGGTTGACCGCATATATGGAATAAAACGGAAACAAAATAAGACCAATCAGCAAAAGCAGATTGATATAGCTGTGAAACACATACATGACAAACACGTTTAAACCGATGATGAATATATAGCGTGTGACGTTGCAGAATCGCTTCATTCCCTTTCCTCCAGATTGGTAACCAATTTGTCCCTTATCGTCTCCGTCTGTCCATATCAGGTACGGGGTACCTTCACTTCATTGAACAACTCGTTCAATGCCTCCTGCGCACTCTTACCCTCTGCTCTCGCCTTTGTGCTTAATTTAACCCTGTGGCCTAACACATCAAAAAATACACTGCGGATATCCTCCGGTGTCACATAATCTCGTCCATACAACACTGCCATAGCCTTTGCCATGCGCAAAAGCGCTATGCTTCCCCGTGGGCTGGCACCTGCTGCAAACAACGGATTGCTGCGGGTCATCTCCACCAATGTCACAATATATTCATAAATGGAATCATGCACATACATATCGTTAGTCTTTGTCCGCAAGTCCAGAAATTCCTCTACCGTAATCACCGACTGCAAAAGCGATAGCGGCTTCTTTGCATTCTCCCTTAAAATATCCACTGCCGCCGTATGCTCCGGATATCCGATAGACAGACAAACCATAAAGCGGTCTAACTGTGATTCCGGCAGCATCTGCGTTCCCGACGAACCCAGCGGATTTTCCGTAGCGATTACCGTAAACGGATTCGGCAGAGGCCGGGTCACCCCGTCCACAGTCACATTTCCCTCCTCCATTACCTCCAGCAGCGCCGACTGCGTTTTCGGTGAAGTACGGTTAATCTCATCTGCCAAAAACAAATTGCAATGAACGGCTCCCTGTTGATACTCAAAAGTTCTGGTATCCTGATTATACATAGAAAAGCCCACAATATCACTCGGCAGCACATCTGGCGTGAACTGTACACGTTTATAGCTTAAATCCATAGAACGGGCAATAGCCATAGCAAGGGTAGTCTTCCCTACTCCGGGAATATCTTCCAATAAAATATGTCCCCCTGCCAGCATGGCAGCCAGAACCTTCTCGATAATCCCGTCCTTTCCCTTAACTGCCTTTTTTATCTCGTCCTTAACCTGTAGCATTCTATTTTCCATACGGCTTGTCCTCTTCTTTCTATGTACTGATTGAACACTGTAATCCCTTTTATTGTACTAATATTCTAATATCCCGTCAATCATTTTTTGCCTCTGCACTCCTATGGTGCCAAAGGCAGTCCAAAGGTGCACATACGAAAAGAACGTCAAGGTAAATTACCTTGACGCTCTGAAATATCATTCTCATCTCTACCGGCTTCTTAGAAAAAGCTATCCAGAATATTGCCGGTTGAATAATTACCGAAGGAACCACTAGCCGTATATGAACTGCTGTCACCCAGCGAATTCTGTACATTCATATATACGCTGCTTGCCGCCGTCTGGATTGATGAACCTAAAGAACCGCTTCCGTTAAATAAGGATTTAACGACATCCATATCGGCTTCTTTAAATTTCTCCTCGTCAATACTCAACGTATTGTCGGCGCCAATCTTGATTCCCATGTTCCCCAGTATCTTACCGTTAGAAGATACGGAATTAATCATATGTAACGTCTGTCTCAATACTGCATTGTTTGTGCTGTCGGTAGAACCCTTAACATACTTGTTGTATGCCTCCACTAAATTGTTGACAGCCTTATAAATCTTATCCGTATCATAACCCTTCGTGGTTGTGCCATCTTCCTCATTCTTGATGTCAACCTTCTTAAACACGGAATCCTTGCCTGTGGTTACCAGCGCATTAGCTGCCTTATACAGCTCATTGGCATTGCCTTTCATATTGGTCTTAGCCAATGTCGTCTCTTTGCTGTCCGTCTTAGAAGTTGATTTGTCAGATGACTTCTTATCCGTTCCATACTTATTATAATATTGTTTAAGCAATTTGCGGTAAGAACCCTTCGTTATAGAATAGTACTCTGATAAATCAATTCCCAACAAACCACCTGATGATGTCCCCGTACTGCCAAACACTCCCGAATAGCTATTAGAATTACTCCAATAACTGTTTCCACTAATCATCGTCATACTCAACACTCCTTTGATATTTTGCGAACCTCCATGTTCTATTATTGCGTGCTCCATATTTCAGTTCAATTCTAACACAATATTATACATTTGAAAAGCCTTAAAGCACAAAAAGACCATTTATTTCCATGCAACCGCCAAACAGTAATGTCTACTGTGCATTCTGCAGATATTTTGATAGCGTTTCCACCGCTTTTTGCTCATCATCACCCTCTGCCGATACCGTGACTTCTGCATCCTGAATCAATCCCAGGCTCATCATTCCCATGATACTCTTAGCATTAATTCTCTTATCGCCCGACTGAATATATACCTTACATTCAAACTGGCTCGCCTTCTGCACCAAAACGGCTACCGGTCTCGCCTCTGCATCTGCTGCTAAGTTTACTTTTACTGTTTCGCTAAACATTTACTTTTTCCTCCTTAAATTTCAATATCTTCCCGCAATGCTTCTGCAATGCTGCTTATCTTTCTTAATCTATGGTTAACACCGGATTTTGATACCGGTGGATTTAACATTTGTCCCAGCTCTGACAAATTGGCGTCCGGCTTTTCCAGCCGCAGCTGTGCCAGTTCCCGCAACGAATCCTTTAAATACTTTAACCCTTTCGTCTGCTCAATATACTCAATATCCTGAATCTGTCTTCGCGCTGCGTTTACCGTCTTTTTGATATTGGCTGTTTCACAGTTTACCTGTCGGTTAATCCCATTTCTCATCTCCTTAAGAATACGAATATTTTCCATATCCATCAGGCTCACATGGGCTTCCATAATATTTAATGCATCTACAATCATTGAACCTTCCTTCAGGTAAACAACATAATGCTTCTTGCGCTTGACAATCTTGGCTTCTATATCAAAGCTGCTCATTACCGCCTTAACCGCTTCGGCCATCTCACGATTTCTGACGACAAGCTCAAAATGATAGGCCTTACTGGGGTCATTGATCGAGCCGGCTGCCAGAAATAATCCGCGGATAAATGCCTTCTTACAACAGGACTTTTGAATAACCTGCCATGGGAAACGACAGTTTTGCAGGGAAACACCGCGCATCGATACATAGATAATGGAATCCTCCTCTATCTGCGCCAGCTCCTCCTCGTCCAACCAGTCTTCCTCCAAATAATCCACATAGTCCGACAGCTTTACTGTCTGCAGCAGCTCCTCTACCATATCCTGGTCTGTCACTTCCATATATCTGGAATGCCGTAACACGGATACCCTTTTGTCAAGCAATACATCGAGCAGCAAGCATAGCTTATTGCTCACCATTTCATTTTCCGGCTTCAAAATCAGCCGGACTCCACCGTTTGCTATTTCCACCTCCCCTGTTGCCAGAACCAGCGCTAAGAGCTCTGCAATCTGACAGTGCCGGCTGCGGCTTAAATGCCTGCTTATTTCTTCCTTTACCTTTGTTGAAAATGACATCTGCGTCAACCCTTTCTAACCGCATCCTTTTCAATATCCCTGTGTTCAATTCTCACACTATATGGCAAAGACTGTAATTCTTTATATATACCGTTGGCAAGCGTAACCGAACGGTGTTTACCTCCTGTACAGCCCACTGCAACCACCAGACCGTTTTTTCCCTCCTTGATAAAGTTAGGAATCAGAAATTCCAGCAAATCTACAATTTTGTTCATAAATTCCTTGGACTCATCAAACTGCATGACAAAATCCTGAACAACCTCATCATTACCGGTAAACGGCCGCAAATTCAGGTCGTAATACGGATTCGGCAAAAACCTGACATCAAACACCAAATCCGAATCCCGTGGAATTCCATATTTAAAACCAAAGGAGACTACACTGACAATAAAATTATTGTACTCCGCATTTTCAATAAAAATCTTATCCAGCTCCGCTTTCAGCTCTCTGGTGAGAAGACTGGTAGTATCAATAATATAATCCGCCTCTTTCCGCAGAAAAGCAATCCTGCTCCGCTCGCTTTTTATTCCGTCTTCCACTCGGCCATTTCTGGCCAGCGGGTGATTCCGCCTTGTCTCCTTGTACCTTTTAATCAGTACATCATCATTGGAATCCAAAAACAAAATCTCATAACCATAGCGGGACGCCTTAAGCTGCTGCAGACATTCCGACAGCTGCTCTAAGTAGACACCACTGCGGATATCCACTCCAATAGCCACATTGTTAATATCATTGTCATTTGCATAGGCAATCTCTGCAAAACGCCTGATTAGCTGTATCGGAAGGTTGTCCACACAGAAATACCCGATATCCTCTAATGTCTTTAACGTTGTACTTTTGCCGGCACCGCTCATTCCGGTGACAATCACAAACCGCATATTTTGACCTCCGGTTCCAACTCCACATGAAACTGCTCATACACACTGCTTTTCACATCTTCAATCAGCTGCAATACATCTGCGGCCGTAGCACCGCCCTTGTTAACGACAAATCCACAATGCTTCTCTGAAACCTGAGCCCCTCCGACACTGTATCCTCGAAGCCCGGCATCCATAATCAGCTTACCGGCAAAATATCCTTCTGGCCGTTTAAATGTAGAACCTGCGCTCGGAAATTCCAACGGCTGTTTAGAACGCCTTGCCTCGGCCAGCTCCTCCATTCTCGTCTGTATCTCTTCTCTATTCCCCTCTTGCAGAATCAGTGCCGCCGCTAACACAATATAACCTTTATCCTCCACAATGCTATGGCGGTAGCCAAAATCCATTTCTGTCCCTGACCGTTCCAGCAGATTTCCCTCTTTATCCATCAGCCATACCCTGTCCACAATATTTTTCATCTCACCACCGTAAGCTCCGGCATTCATCATTACCGCACCACCTAAGCTCCCCGGAATCCCGGCCGCAAATTCAAAACCGGACAAACCTGCTTTTTCGACAACGCTCCCCAGCTTTGCCAATGTTATTCCCGCCTGTGCTTTTACTGTTGTTCCGTCTATGCTGTATTCTGAAAAGTTAGCACCAAATTCAATGACAACACCCTCTATGCCGGCATCGCTGACCAGCAGGTTGCTCCCCCGTCCCAACATAAAAAACGGGACCTGACATATATTACACGCTGCGACCACCTCTCCAATCTCCTCAACCGTATGCGGTGTCACAAAAATCTGTGCCGGTCCTCCTATGCGAAATGTTGTATGTTTTGACATTGGCTCATCTGTCCTGACATTCTGTTTTCCGACAATCATGCAGAGTTTGTCAATTAAATTCTGATTCATCTTAAAAATCCTTTGATTTTCCCTTATTTTCTAACCTTATCTATTATATGCCATTCCATTACGTAAAATCAATGTGAGATAATCACGAAAAAAAAGGGGAGAAACACTCCCCTTTCGTCTTTTTTACTAATATCCCTTCAATTATTTGGTCAGAATCGCTTCGGCACAGCCATAGATTCCCGCATCATTTCCCAGCGTAGCCAAAACAAATTTGGTATTTTTGCAGGCATGGAACACATACTGCTGATAATATTTGGCCGTAGTATCAATCAGAATACTGCCTGCCCTGGAAACCCCGCCGCCGATTACAAATGCCTCCGGGTCACACACACAAGCAACGCTTGCCAACGCCTTACCCAGCGTTTTACCGTGGTCCTCAACCAATTCAAGCGCCAAATCATCACCCTCCTTAGCAGCATCAAAGATTTCCTTGGCAGAAATATACTGTACATTTCTCAGTTTAGACGGTCTGTCTGTATTGTTCAGCACCCGTTCTGCCATTCTTGTAATTCCTGTCGCTGAAGTATACTGTTCCAGACAGCCTTTTTTGCCACAGCCACAGACCTCTGTCTCATCATCATTCACACAGATATGGCCAATTTCCCCACCGGCACCGTTCGTTCCATACAGCATCTTTCCGTTAATGATAATCCCACCGCCTACACCGGTTCCGAGAGTAACCATCACGATAGAAGAAAAGCCCTTGCCTCCTCCCTGCCACATCTCACCAAGTGAAGCCATATTGGCATCATTTCCTACCTTTGCCGGAAGTCCCAGAAGCTTTTCCACCTCATCTTCAACATTAAATACTCCCCAGCCGAGATTCACACAACGAAGCACTGTGCCATCATCTTTCACCGGTCCGGGAACACCGATACCCACACCGGCCACCTCGTCCTTGTCAACCGATTTCTCCTTCAGCTTTGCCTCGATAGTCGCCGCTACATCGGGTAAAATGAAGCGTCCTCCCTCATCTTTGCGGGTAGGAATCTCCCACTTGTCAAGCAGCTCGCCTTCAACGGTAAAATATCCCAGCTTGACCGTCGTCCCCCCGATATCTACGCCAAAAACATATTTTTTCATTATTGTGTATCCTCCTTCATTATATTTTCACCACAATTCCAATCATCATTTACTTTTGTTCATGTTATTTGTCACCCTGTTGTACAGCT
>JAMPAW010000359.1 GCA_023666975.1 Clostridium sp. | reverse complement strand
TTTTTGTTACTGAAAAAGTGCTTCAAAAAACTGTTCAAAAAATCGAATCAAAAATTTGCGCTTTTTACAGTTCAAAAACCTTTGTATTCTCTTTCATCTGCTTTTCGATGCGCTGAAGCTGCCGGGATGATATGCCGATGGATTCAGCGGCGGCATCCTGTGTCATTCCATACAGGACACGGAAAATAAATATGTGCTGCTCCATGCCGTCCAGAATCTCCACGGCTTTAATCAGATTCCGCTTGCGCTTGCGAAGTGCCTTGATTGCCGCCTTTTCCTGTTCTATGTATTCTTCATCCTTTGCAATTAAAACGATTGCATCCGGGAAATCCATGTGGGAAAATCCGGCTTTCGGCATCCCGGAAAGGTCAACCGAACCGATGCCGGCCGGCCCGTTCATTCCAGCCATTTTCTTAATCTTTGCAATGCTCTTTTCGTGGTTTCGGATTTTCTCCTTACACATAAGGATTTGAAAATCAATCTCCTTTATTAACTTTCCTTCCTGTAAATTCGGCGTTCTTGGTTCTGACATTCTGCCGCTCCCTTGACTTATAGCATATTTTTTGCTATAATTATTAAAGGTTTTCATATTTCCAGAATCGGAGCGGATGGCCGTCCGCTCCTTTTCATTTTACTAGATTTGTCAAACCACTTCAAGAACTTTATTTCCCTCAGCGTAAATGAATTCCCGAAACATTGTCAAGATACCATGATATTATAGCCTTATTATATCCAACTTAATGTTGGCTTCCCTTTGTATTCTTTATCCCATACATACCATGCATACATTTTTGTGCCGCTATTTTGGGGCCTTATCTGTCCATACGGGCACATTGTTACTCTATGGCTGTGTATGTATATATGTCTAAGACTACTGTTTTCTAAGACTCTTTTTCTTTCTTTGCTTGATAGGAAGAAAATATTAAGTAACAAAATAACCTTTCTTTTCGAAATACGCAAAAACTCATTAAGCATATTACCCTTTGTCATCAGATTATATGGTGGATTGGTAATCACTACATCACACGCATTATCTTCGACCTCATAAACATCAACCCCTTTCACGCCTTTGATGTAATCTGCTGTCTGAATATCACTTGCTCTTATGTGTTCAAAACCCAGCATCTCAAGCACATCCGTTATTGCTCCCGCCCCAGCACACGGCTCATATACATTTTCTTTTTTGTTCATTACACCATCTCTCAGCATTTCTCTTATTGCTTTTTCTGCAGCCCACTTAGGTGTTTCATAAAAATCATAGTCAATATTTTCTTTCCGTCCTGTGATAGAAGTCCCTCTCATTTTATAAAGCCTCCTGATTCTCCAATTTTTTTGCATTGTTTACCCGCTTTCCTTCACGATTCAGCTTCTTCTATTTTCAATACATAATATCCGATTTCCAGCCCCACTATTTTTCTAAACTAATCCGCACTATCCTCATCTGGGAAGGGAATTCCAGATTTATCAATCAAATTCTAATCCTATTCCCCACCTATATTATAACTCCATTTGTGTGGTCAATTTCATGCTGTACAATCTGCCCCACAAGCCCGGTACAATGCATTTTCTTGATGTGATAGCCGGAATCCCGATACATGACATCCACCCATCGATTCCTCATCGTTTTCCGGGCACCTTCCAAAGAAAGGCATTCTTCAGTAGCAACATAACACTGAGTAGATTTTTTTATAATCGTTGGATTTATCATTAAGATAAAATCCTTTTCCGTGATTTTGACTGCCACAACCCTTTTTTTGCTCCCTATCTGATTCGCAGAAAGCCCAAGGCAACGCTTCCCGTGATGCCGGGCCGTGTCTAATAAATCACGGGCTAACTCCTTTACTTCCTCCACAGATTCCACTCTTTCAAGCGGTTTTTCCAGGAATTTTATATCAGTTACAATTTCCTTAACCACTACATTATCCTCCTTTATCCCTTTTTCCGCTGTATCACACATCGTTCCTGCATAACTACTTCATTTTGCTTTACCTCTCTTACATATCCCTTTTCAATCCATGATGCAGGAACACGATATTCAAATCCCTTTACCGGACTCCCTATTTCTCTTTCGCTCTTTACATTCTCTGGTGTTCTTTTATACCCGTGTTCTGTAAGCACAAATATATTTCCTTTTTCTGCATTTTTATTATCTGCCATTTCATGCCTCCTACCAACTTGACGCCTCGTTGAATTGTCTCATTTGCTCCTCTTTACTTAACTTCAGGTAGATTGACGTGGTATTTACACTCGAATGCCCCATTAAATCAGCCAATAGTGATATATTGGAATTACGTTTCAAAAATTCTATTGCATATAGGTGCCTAAATGAATGAGGATGCGCTGCTTCTTCTCGTATTCCGTATTTTTTTGCCCAATTTCGAACATTCTGCGATACTCCACGTGTCGTCATTTGCTCCCCGTACCTGTTCGGGAACAAATATTGCGATTCCTGTTTTGCAAAATATTCCCTGCTTTCATCAATCAGAGCTTTTGGTATGTATATTCTGCGGATTTTCCCTTTTGTCCACATCTCACAGTAACCTGTATCCAGTCCGCCTTTCGTAAGCCTTATAAATTCACTTACCCTCGCCCCTGTCTTTGCTAAAAACTTAACCAGCCAGTAGCCTCTCTCATTTCCATCCCTTTTCAGGCCGCTCAGCATTTTTTCATATTCCTCCAACGTAATTACATTTTCTACCGTTGTGCCTTGATGTATTTTTATTCCTTTCACACAGCATTCCGGGCGGTTCACAAACAGACAATATTGGTTAAGCGCTACAATCCTGTTATGCGCTGTCTTTGGTTTTCTTTCCGCCAGAAGCCACTTTTTAAAATCAAGCATATTCTCCTTTGTTAATACCGGATACCTGCGGAAATAAGTATCTACCGAACGGATATAAGCATCAATCGTATTGTTAGAACGCTCCAAATCCATTAAGTACATTTTAAATTCTTCGATTTTATTAGTTCCCAAAATTCTCTCACTTCCCTATCATTCATACTGCCTT
>JAMPAW010000358.1 GCA_023666975.1 Clostridium sp. | reverse complement strand
CTCACCATATTTCTCTTTGAACTTTTTCATAGCAGTAAAGCACAGATTTTCAGCGGGTGTATAATATACCCCAAAATTCAATTTATATTGTTCTTTAAATTCTGCACATCTGTCCTTAAATAGTTGTTCAATACGTTTTGCCAATTCCATTCCTTTTTCTGTTGTATGATCACAACCAATTAGAACTTGAAGTGTTTCTGCTAATCCTAACTGTCCAATTGCAAGAGTTCCATGCTTTAAAGCAGAACGAATATCTTGTCCTTCATATCCTTCCATGACTCCGTTTTCATACATGAATTTTGCTGAGTCTGGTGATTGACTACAAATCCATTCAAATCTTTCAAGTAACATATCTTTTGCTTCATGAATTTTTCTATCAAGAATTTTCATAAAAACTGCGATTACTTCATCATCATCTAATTGTCCATATATGTGTGGTTCTTTTGCTTCCATTGCCAAAGTAGGCATAATAATTGTTACTGGGCAAATATTTCCTCTACCGTCTTTTAGCTGACCGAATCCATTTATATCCCAACCATTAGCAGTACGGCAGCCCATTGTACTAAAAAATGTCTTAGGGTCATTTCTGTCATATCCATCATTTCCAGACCAATCTACATTAGCATAGTTTGGATATAATCGCTGTGCCGTAGATTTTAATGCCAGTCTAAACAAATCATAATTTGGATCTTCTGGTTTTCTATTAATGCCTTTCATACATTGGAAAATTCCACAGGGGAAAATACTTGTCTTATGCAATTTACCAATCCCATTAATTGATACCTCTAATAATGCTTTTGTAACCATTCTTCCCTCTGGCTCTGTACAAGTGCCATAGTTAATACTTGTGAAAGGTAATTGGTTTCCTGATCGACTTTGTAAAGTGTTTAAATTATGGTATAGTCCTTCTACTGCTTGATATACTTCTTTCTCTGTCTTGTCCATTGCATATTTATATTGCAATTCATTTAATTTATACTCTCGACAATCAATAGACCAATCTTCCTTTGGAAAAACAACCTTCCAATCCTTATTTAAATCTAAAGGTATATATTTAACTGCATCTGTATAATGTTTACGAAAGCTTTTTCTTACATATGGAATCATTGTCCAATCTAAATGAGTTGCTGAAACGCCTCCAAATTGTTGTAAAGATTGCAATTGACATATAACTGCTACTAATTGAAATGCTGTGCTAACTGATTGAGCAGGTCTTACATCAGTCTGTCTTGTATTAAATCCCTCTGCTAACAATTTATCAAATGGTATTGACAAACAGTTATGCATTCCAACGGCATAACTGTTTAAGTCATGTATATAAATTTCATTATTCAAATGATTATTTCTTGCCATTTCTGACATACAATTGTCTAATGCATATTTCTTTAAAACAGTATCACTTGCTTCTCCTACACGCCCACCAAAAGATTTTTCATCTAGATTAGCGTTTTGATTCTGAACATTATCAGCATTAAGTTTTTCAGAAATATCTTTCATTAGTTGTGTATTTTTTTCTCTAACAGCAGTCCTATTGTTTCTATATATAATATATTTTTTTGCAACATCTTTACGGTTACTTGCCATCAGCTTTTCTTCTACTAAGTCCTGAATTTCTTCAACGCTCATACTCTTATTCAAAGATTCTATGTAATTAGCAATATCTCTGGCTTTTTCTTTTGCATAAGCAGTTTCTTCACCATCTACATCAATAAATGCTTTCAAAACTGCTATCTTAATTTTTTCTTTATCAAATTTAACTTTTCGTCCGTCTCTTTTTTGTACTGTCAATACGATTTATTCCTCCGCTACTTTTATCTTTCATCAACCAATTCTTCTAATACTCCACCAGCTTCAGCAATAATGATTCCTAATGCCAACGGAACAACAGATTTCTTAACAAACGAAACAATCCCACCAATCACTCTAATACCAGACTTTGCTAAACTGATATATAAATGTCCTTTACTATTCATTATCCTTTAATCTCCTTTGCAACTGTATTTGCTATTGTTTCACAAGTTTCTTCACTAGAAACAACTGTTATATAATCAACTTCAAACTTATTCAGTTTATCTATAATTTCACATCTAACTTCCTGCGCTTCAGTTTCATTTTGAAATCTGCCCTCATTTTCGTAAGCATGATTTCTTGTTAGTAAATAATTTCTGTTATCATAAGAATTAAATACGTTCAGTACAGTCTTATTAAAATCTTGTCCAAGGGTATCATCTTTATTGTATACAGCACATAGCAGCAACGGTGAGTCAACTACCATAACCTGTACTTTATCTCTTACTCTTCCTATCTTAAACGACTGCTTACCAAACAAATATTCCTGATGTTTAAATACTTCTCCATTATTCTCATATACTTTATCTTTGGCAAATTCTGAAACATATTCAGCATTAATGCCTTTTCTTTTCAACTTTGCAGCAATATCCATAGCGCAGGTGCTTTTACCCGCCGATGGCTCGCCAAATAAATTTATTACGATTGTATTCAATATCACACCTCCTACATTCCTGTATTTTGATGACTCTCAATAGATGTTCCAAACCATCTGACCATTCTCAATGGAATATGCCTATTATTACCATCTTCAAGCCTCATCCAAAGTAAATCTGAGCCAAACCTTACCTCTGTTGCTCTAAAATCTTCTTTATATCCATCCCACCAACGTACAGTTATAATATTTACTTTCTTATTGTCTTCCATTAACTCTTCCCTTCTACGCCGATGAAACAGGCATTTCAACAGCTAATCTATACTATATATAGTATTACTTACGCATTCAGCATCTATATATAGTATCATTTTACTTCCCACTTTTCTATTTTTCCACAAAACGCTTCCACTGCGTTTTCGCAAGCCGAATAAATGATAACTTCTACCGGTTTTAATAGATTTAAACTAAAAATAGCCAGAATGCTTTTACCGTCAACTCTATATTGATCCTGCTCTATAATAATTTCGCCATCACAATATTTGCTACTTATTTCTACAAAATCTTTTACATCT
>JAMPAW010000357.1 GCA_023666975.1 Clostridium sp. | reverse complement strand
TAAGCAGGAGCAGGGTGATTTGCCTGATATTCTTACTGTCCGGCGTTTTGCCCTGCGGGATGTTGCCGCATGGAAAGATGCCCTGTTGGATTTAAGCGACACGGAGCTTGCCAATACTTTTCATGAGGCATATCTGCGCAGCTATGCCTATAATGATGGTACGGTAAATTGGCTTCCTGCCTGCGCGGAGGTGGACGGCTTCCTTGTCAACGAAGGACTGTTGAAGGAGCACGGTCTGTCCCTGCCACAGACTTATCAGGAATTTGTGGAATTGTGCGGGAAGCTTAAAGAGTTGGGGATTCGGCCGTTCGACTCGAATTTCGGGGCAGATTACACCTGCATGGAGATGCTTCAGGGGTTGTCGGTAGAACAGCTCACCTCGCAGGAGGGCAGGGAGTGGCGGCAGCAGTATGAGAGCGGCCGTACCGACCAGTTAGACGAGGAGGTCTGGCTCCCTGTCTTTGAACGGATGGAGGAATTTATTGCGTATAGCGGAATAGATGAAGCTGACCTGACCGGCAATTCCGGTGATTCCTTTGAGGAACTTGCGGCAGGGAGAACAGCGATGATTCGTACAACTCCTGACGAGACGAACAACTATGACATACCGGAGGACTGCCTGTTTCTGCCTTATTTCGGGGAGACAGCAAATAGCAGCTGGTATCTGACGTATCCGGCTTTTCAGGTGGCGGCAAATGTTCAGGGAACCGAAGACCCCGACCGCAAGGAGCTTATTTTGGATATTATGTCTGCAATGCTGGACGAGGAGGGGTTAAAGCAGATTACCAGTGATGAGTCACTGATTGCCTACAATAAGGACGTGCCGCAGACATTGTCTTCGCTGCTGGCTCCGATGGAGGAGCAGATTGCGGATAACCGCCTTTATATCCGGCTTGCCTCGGCGGACATGTTCTCTGTCTCGGAAATGGTCGTGCAGGGAATGATGACCGGAACATATCCCGATGCCCGTTCTGCTTTGGATGCGTTCAATGCCGCTATGGGTGAGCCGTCCTCCGATACGGAGAAAATTACGCATATTGACACCGGTTACGCTTATGCCTTTGACGAGCAGCATGGCTGTCAGGCGGCTTCGGCAGTGTTTAACTCCCTCCGTGAGGAGGTGGGAACACAACTGCTTATTGGTCCTGCGGAGACGGTGGCAGGGAATATTCTTGCCGGAGATTATACGCAGAACGAGTTAAATTTTCTGACGATGGGTGAGACACCGGTCATTGTCCTGTGTGAGATGACCGGAGACCAGTTGTATCAGTATGTGGACAGTGTGCTCACGGCTCCGGGCAGACGGGGTTCTGTGATCAATGACTCCACCCTGTATGTGTCGAGCGGTTTTGAAATGGATATCCAAAAGACAGATACCGGCTATGCTTTGGAAGGGCTTACAATTGACGGTCAGGAATTGGAACGGGAAGCAGCCTACACCGTGGCTGTGCTGGGTAACATGGAAAATATGATCGGTGAGGTCTTAAAGGAGATCGGTGTGGAAGATTATGAACTGACGGAGACGGCATATCAGCAGATTGTGACAGACCGGCTTGCCGCCGGACGGCAGCTTGCCGCACCAACAGACTATATTACACTGCGATAAGAGAGAAGGGAAACAAGATGAAGTTCAAAGGAAATAAACGAAACATGGTTCTTCCGACAGTATTGGTATTGGGATTGCTGGCGGTTTTACTGGCAGGAACTTTCCTTTTTACCAAATCTCTGGAAGAGCAGATTTTTGTAGAGCGTACTACGCAGCTAGTGGAGATCACGGCGCAGGTACGGGTGAATCTGAGCAATGCTTTGGATACGCATTGGAACTATCTCACTGCCGCTGTCAACGCTTTGGAGGCAGGAACCTTTGCCACTGGAGATGATGTGGCGGCATATGTGGACGGTTTGGAGCAATTGCTGGTAACAGACAGTTACAGTTCTGACCTTATGCTGTTGGACAGTCAGGGAAACTGCTGGGATGCACAGGGCAGGCACGGTGTCTGGTCGGATTTGGATTTAGTGTCTGGTGGAGAGGATCGCTGCAGTTTTATCTCTGACAGCTACATCACCCAGAGCGGCTGCTGGATTTTTGTGCAGAAGCTGGAAAAACCGCTCCAAACGGGGGATGGCATAACCTTTACCCATGCTGTCCTGATGAAAGATATCTACACGATGACACAGTACTATAACAGTGCCGCTTATGGCGGACATAATGAGACATACATTTTGAAAAGCAACGGCACCCGTATGTATGACAACGTTTCCGATGAACATACGATTCAGACATACAATGTGCTGAAAGTGCTGGAAGAAATGGAGGACCAGCAGTACCGTGATATCCGTGCTGCGTTGGCGGAGAATGAAACGATCAGCACAAACTTTCAGCTGGAAGGGCAGGAATATTACTACTGTATCACATCTATGGAGGAGTATGATACGTTACTGCTGTTTCTGATTCCGGCAAAATTTGTGGCTTCCGGAACAGTCGGCATGGTGAATACGGTGGTGCGCACACTGCTGATACTGGCAGTGGTCGTTCTGGTATTGGTCGTTCTGGCTTCGGTGGCTGTTTTACGGCAGCGAAACAGTGTCCAATTGTATCGGCAGGAACAGGAAAACCTGCACCAGCAGGAAGCGCTGAACCAGCAGTTGGAAGAGTATAACCGAATGCTTACCGAGTCCAAAGAATCAGCGGAACAGGCATTTCAGATTGCCGAGGAGGCGAACCGTGCCAAGAGTTCTTTTCTGTCGAATATGAGCCACGATATCCGCACACCGATGAATGCAATTGTAGGGTTTGCCGCACTGCTGGCGCGTGATGCGGAAAATCCGGATAAGGTAAGGGAGTATACGAAAAAAATCACCTCCTCCAGCCAGCATCTCTTAGGTCTGATCAATGACATTCTGGACATCAGTAAAATCGAGGCGGGCAAGACAACGCTGAATCTGTCAGATGAAAGCATAGTGGAACTGATTGAAAACATTGACAGTATTATCCGCCCGCAGATGAAAGCGAAGGGACATC
>JAMPAW010000356.1 GCA_023666975.1 Clostridium sp. | reverse complement strand
AGACAATTATAGCTCTCTTGGATTTTATGAAAGTGTATATCTTGATTGGTTTATTCTGTGTGGTGATGGCTGTGATATTGAATAAAAAATATAATAAATATTCGGTATTATAAGGAAAAAGATGTAGAGTTCGTTCAGAATGGAAGAGTGCTATTGGATTGATCGATGGGGACGATATATAATATATAGTCGAGGTGCTAGAAGAGTTATGAAATGGATTAACAGGGAGGGGAAGATGAATTCTATTATTATAGAGAGCTTGCACGAATCACAAACTTATTTGAAAAAAATATTTGTAGCATTGAATAATAGGCAGATGGAATATAATTGGTTGATAACAGATTATGAATGTTATCCGCAAAATCAGGAAATTGCAAGAAAGTTTTTAAAAGAATATTGTTGGTTTTCAGGAAAAGAGTTAACAAAACTTGTAGAAGAAGAGAATTTTCAATGGATATGGGGAGTGATTTCTGGATTCAAACCCAATATCTCATTGGAAAGAATTCTTGAATATGATTTTCCGATAGCTGATGGTAATAGTAAATTTTGGGAGAATCCGGTTTTCATTCAGTACCCTCTTGCAGATATTGAGATAGTTGCATGGGACGGCAAATTAACGCTTTTTCTTTGCAAAGAGAATAGACATGCAGAAAGTATATATAAT
This sequence comes from Clostridium sp., assembly GCA_023666975.1. The sequence continues at coordinate 2,389 of JAMPAW010000356.1, read as the reverse complement.
AGTTTTTCATATGCTGAGGATTTAGAAAGATATAATTCTAAAACTGGATAGATTGATGATGTAAAGATAAAATAGGGAGGAGGTTGTCAACAATTTATTTATAAAGGGAAAATATACTTTAAAAATGTAACATTACCATTTAGATGGAACCAAATAGAATGGTATCCACATTAACATGTAAAATAGGAAAGGGTTTGGTGATCGTTATAACCGATTTTTTAACACAAATAAAAAAGCAGATAGAAGAATATAATAAAGGAAAACGAACAAAGGAATCATTAGGAAACTGGGCAGAAATAGAATATTATAAAATTCTACAAGGAAGGTATCTGTCAATCAATGAGTTAGTTGCCTACCCATTTTTTAGGATCATATCTCGCATACATATGACAGATGATGATATGAAAGATGAATATTCATGTGATTAAGAATCATTAAAATTTGTGTATGATATTTTGGATGGAAAGAAAAAATATGGCTGTAGTATCTGCCGTGGGATTCCTGAACAAGTTTTTCTTATAAATTATAATGAATCTTATGGTGATAGAAGAAAGATGATTGTTGAACTATATAAAATGGTTGCTGAACCTAAATGCAAATTAGGAAGTTATGTAAGAATTGTAAAAAATCTATCGTGGGACAAGTGATAGAGATAAATTGGCATTTTAAGGATAATGAACCATTTTATCATTTAGAAATTCAGGGAAAAAGGAGCAGCCGCAGATATGAAGAAAATGTGTGATTGTGACGAAAGGATAGGCGTTGAGATTGATTCACAAAGTCTTTTTTTGAAGTTAAAAAAGTTTTTTGAAACGCAAGTTGACGATGGTATTTTTATAGAGGAGCAAGTTGTAGAACCTTTTTATGTGTGGAAAAGGGGTGTAATAGAGAAGAAGCATTATGCTTCAAAATGGTATAGGTGTAAAATATGTGGGTGTTTATGGGAAGTCGATTATCCTGATTTTCCGGCAAAAGGATTTGTGCGAAAATATGAAAATGGGATATATACCGGAAAAACAGTAATAGAATACCAAGAGATAGATGATGTCTGAATTTGAAAGAAAAGCAGGTGTACATACAAGCGCAGTGAAGTTGATACCTGTACGGACGGTTTATTCGGATGATAAAGGGGGACAGGTTATTTTGAGCGGCGAAAAGATATATAGGATAAAGAATATTGACACGGCACAACTGGAATCCCAAAGTCCTTTAGGACAATGGTTTGCCGATTTAGTAAATAAGCAAATAGAAGAATTATCTTTGTTGGATATTTCCAGAATGTTAAGGCAGGAGGTGCTTTTGGACATTGCTATGCCGCTTGCTTTGGAAAGACTGCTGGAGAATCCGTTTGAAGGTGAGATGTATGAAGGTCAGTTGTTGGAATTGTATGTTAGATGCTTAAGAAAATATCCAATGACGGGGGAAAGAAAAACGTATCTCTATTTGCATGGGATAGCCAGCAGGAATATGGATTTATATGATTGGCTGGATGTACATTCCAGGCAGGAGTATAAAAAAGTATTAGATGAGCTGGAAGTGTTGATAGAAGCGATGGAAAAGTAAGATGATTACGTTTGAAAATATAGAGGGGAGCAAGATAAATGGAGATATTCAGAATTTTAATGATAACCGGAGGAATTTGCCATGCATCAAATGAATTTACAGTTTCATGCAACATATAAAGAAATAATATTTTTTGTTAATGAAATAGCAGAGTTATATGATTTAAAAATTTATGGTATTCAACTATTTCCGGAATTTTATTGCAATCAGCTTTCTTATGATATTGTGGATAATACAATTCAATATGAGGAGATTATATTATCTAAGAATGAGTTAAAAATATTTGATCGTGAAAAATATCATAATTATCTTACGGAAAAAAGGGGAGATTTGATGTTTTCATTAGGTGAGGATGATGGAAAAATTTTAGGTGAATCAGCTATGGGAGCCTTGTCAAATGATGAAATCAATCCTTTGTGGAAAAAGATAAGAAGGAAGTTTACTAAAAATTTGTTAAAAGGTGCATTTGTAGTGGGACGAAAAGGCAAACAGTATTATCCAAATCATTGGTATTCAAAAGGTGCAAAAGAACTATACCAACAGGGGGTTTGTATAAAACCGATTGCAGGAAATACGTATTATGAATTGGAATCGAAGGAGTAACTTTCAAAATGTATCCACAAAGTGGATTGAGAAGATAAATAAAAGGTGAATTAAAATCGAAATTGTTGGCTCTCTCGGAAACATACAGGATTTTTTGCCAAAATGATAAATCGGGAAGCCCGCTTTGGCAGGCTTCATGATATGGCTCTGGGGGATTATTCATAGATTCGAGTCTGTGAAACTTTTTCTGTAAATTAGAGAAATAACTGGTCTTCTATGATAA
>JAMPAW010000355.1 GCA_023666975.1 Clostridium sp. | reverse complement strand
GCACACGGCATTCGAGGGCATGCTGTGACATCAAAATGGATGCCGCAGCCCGTATAATCAGACACCAATAATGATGGAAGGAGGGGAGGAATCATATTTATCCAGAATGAAGTGATCGACCTGCTGACGGAGTATGCCACGAATGAGAGGATCTCCAGACTTGTGGAGAATGATGAGGAACTCAGGGCAGCGAGGATTCATGCGGAGGAGAAGTATACCAGCTTTAAAAATGTGCTGAATGAGGAACAGAGAATGCAGTTTGAGGAATTCTTAGCAGCTGAATCGGAGGAAACTGCCCGCATGGAATTTTTGTCATACCAGCAGGGGCTGAAGGATATGTTCAATTTAATCATGTCGCTGATGGATGCACATGGTTTTTCAGACGGTGCCATCCCTGAAAGTGAATGATTGCAAAAATTTACCAATTTTTAAATCTGGTAGACTTGTAGTGTGGGTGGGCGGAAACGACCACCCAGCAGGTAAAAGACGGTACATGACAGATGATAATATCAGGAGCTATGGAAGGGTTTCGGATTAAATTTATGAGACCACTGGAAACAGAGATTATCTGCTCCTGATCCTATATATTAAAACTTCATCCCGACCCAATAGGAGAATACATCCACAGGGCAGGCGATGAGCTGATGCGAGCCTGGCAGGATGCACTTCTTATACGGCAGTCGGACACAAAGCCGTTACATAAGGCAAAAAATCTAAAAAATAAAAAGCAAGGAGGATTTTGTTATGGAAATTGTAAGAGTAAACTGCAGAGAGGAATTAAATTATTTATATGATGTTTCAGCATTAGCATTTGAGGGTATAGATGAGGATTCCCTCACGGATATCATGGATACGGTAAGAACGGAGCTGGGCATGAGCAGGGAGAGAGTATTCATTATTTCTGGGGGATTCATGAATGAGCAGTACGGGCTGACAGGCACAAATACTTACAGGGATGACCTGTCTGTTGTCTGCATCTCCATAGAAGATTTATGTGCCGTGCCATCGGGTATGCAGAAATATTGTATGGGAGCCCGCTGGTTTGACGATGTGGTTGACAATAATGCCAGCAGGGAGTATCACAAGAAAAAGCAGAGCAGAAAATCGGAACAGGTATAGGAATCCTGATGGCCTTGCATTCCGCTACGAGGTAAAAAGTTAGTACACAGACTTGCGATGGAAGCAAAAGAAAGGAACGGTTGAGCAGCCGTTCCTTTTCACTGGAAAGATTTATAGCAGATACATCTGGTTGTATACATTGTTGACAGCCTCGGCATAAAGCGAGAAAGAAGGTTTCCTGTGCTTGTTCCGATAATTGTTATTTTTCAGCAGAAAGTATTCTTCCCTGATGTAAGCCCATCCATCGCCCTCGATAATTTTCTGCACCTTTTCATCTATTTCAAAGTTTGAAGTCCGAAAAACAAACTGATAGGCTTGCTGCGGCTTATTATTCCGTAGATAAAAATAGCCGTCATCTCCGTCATTTTCTCCATAATAAATAATGGCAAAATCACAGCTGTGCTCAATCCTCTTGCCCTTTTTATCAATCACTTTTATTGTGATGGAAGATGTTGAGTCTTGGGGAAATGAGTATTTTGTTCCTTTTAGGGCAATTTTGAGGGCATCCATAAACTCCTGCTTTATGACCTTTGCAATATAGCGATACCCGTCTGCAGGAGGAGTGAGGATCAGGTTATAATCGAAATCGTATCCCTTATTCCCGCCTTTGATCCTGGTTACAAGATGCCTCTGCCCGCTTCCAATGAGGTGGAACTGGAATGTCAGTCCATAGCTTTTCCGCATCTCAGCCTGAAGGCGGTTGATGATCTGCTCTAATTCCTTTCGGACAGGGGCATACTCTGATCTGTTTACATACTCATACTCGCTCATATACAATGTCTCCTTTCTGCCCATGCCTCCCATACAACCTTAAGATATGTATCGTTATAGGATATCACATCTTGGGTGTTTGTCAATAGCCGAATTTCCGTTTCAGAAGGATATTTATGGTGTTCCCGTTATTTCTGCGAAAAAAACTGTGGGGCAGGATGCTGTAAAATAGGAACACAGAGAGGAAAGGGGACTGAAAATGTCTTTAATGATCAGTATTTAGTCATTTACCATTTACCTAAAAGGAGAGATGACATTTTGAGTGTATTGTGATAAAATACAAGAACAGATTTATTTTGAATTCTATTTTATTGTTAAATAGATTTGGGGAAGCAGATAACTGTAGTAAATGAAAGATTTTGCTATTTCAATGTTGAAATTGTTTTTATATAAAAGAGAAAAATAATAAAGTCTGATAATTTCATATAAGGCAAAGATGGTTAGCGGATTTGTCTGGGAAATGCGGGAGGTGTTATGAGTAATCACATATACAAAACATTATTACAGAGACAGATAGATAATTTTATTGATACATATGGACAAGATAGCAATAGTCTTTTTAAAGATAAAGAAGGAAGATTGATTCATCCAGGTGAATATGGAATGTATCGAGAGGAATGTTTTAAGAGATTACTGCAGGTTATTTTGGATAAAGAATATGCTGTTTCAGATGGATTTGTTATTAATTCAAACGATCAGGTATCAACACAGTGCGATGTATTAGTGCATAAATATAACTCAAAACCGTTAATAGATGGCTCATATGCGAAGTTTTTTCCTGTAGAAGACATAGTAGCTATTTGTGAGATTAAATCTAATTTGAATAAAAGCAATTTCAAGGAGGCACTACGGAAATTAGCAAATAATAAGATGTTAGGAGATTCAAGAAAAGTAGTGGTGCATAAACCAGCGGTTGAAATAGGTAATTATTATCCCATACCAACTTTTTTGATATGTAACAAATTTAACTTTAACCTTAGTGAGATAAACTTTTTGGATATATATGAAGGGATTCCTAGAATATATTGGCACAATTGCATCTTGAGTTTGGAAGATGCAGTCATAACATATGAACTTCCCTTTTCAAAATTGGGAATCAAAAGCAGGGAGTTTAATGCTGGGAGGGGATATGATGTTGAAAAGGGGGTTTGTGAGTGGCAATATTCTCA
>JAMPAW010000354.1 GCA_023666975.1 Clostridium sp. | reverse complement strand
TCCTGCTTCTTTCAAAAGAATCATTTTCTTTTGAATCACTCGTCTTGTAGTCCCAAGTTCTTCTGCCATCGCGCCTTGCGAAATTTCTGGTTTGTGTCTTAACACTTTCAGAATCTTTTGCACCAAAGCGTCATCCAAAGCACCAAAATCTGCGGTGCTTTGGTGCTTTGGAACTTTGGAATCTGACACTTTGGCGCTTTGAAGAGCGTGGAATTTCACCATGATGTCTTCGCCATGGACAATATATACCGGCTCATCAGCTCCAAGGTTCTTACAGGCATCACAAATTTTTTGAATTCCACGTCCCCAGCTTTCAATATAGCCTGCTCGATAAAAGACTCTTGCAATATCCGGATTGAAGGGCTTTGATGAATGCGTTTCCAGCAATGTCTCAGCCGTCCACCCGAAAGGAAGCAAGCTGCTGTTGCTAATGTACATGGCATCATCCTCAATGCGGATTTGAATCGGATTATTGTCAGCCCAATTACAATGGATCAGCGCATTATAGACTGCCTCGCGCACTGCATCACGGGCAAAAGGATATGTCTCTACCCTTGTTTCCTTATGATAGGAAACTGCTGCTTTCAAATATTTCAGATAAATCAGGTCTATCACACGATCAGCCATAAGTAGCAGAGAACCATGCACCTCGTCTTGATACAAAAGCTCACTGCCTTCGAATTTTCCGATTTTTACATAACAGCCGCTGATGATCTTCTCTGCATTTCTATAGAAGCACAATGCTCCCGCCCTTTTCAGCTTGCCATCAACCAGTAAATCGAGCTTGTCCAAAAGCTCTGCATTTGGAATATCCAAATCTTCCTTCGTCATGCGACCGCTGCGAAGTGCCTCACGACGGAAAATATCAAAGCTTTCCTTGTCTAAATCATCAATGGTGATGTTCTCAACGGCTGCCGCGTCCCACTTCATTCCTGTCTTTGAAATCAAAAAGTTTGTCAAGGCACTGCCGCGAAGCTGCTGTTTCGTACTGCCGCTGCGATAGTGATATTCCCCATCATAATTGACAGGGAACGCCCATGGCGAAACCACAATCTCAATATATTTTAATCCGTTTTCGGAAAGAAGATTTACATCCGCAACAATGCCCAGCTTATTTTGGATTTTGTTTGGAATATCCTCCATCAGCTTCTTTGCATCACTGATGCCAATGACAGTGCCATCGTCCTTTTTACCGATATATATCTTGCCACCCTGCGCATTGGCAAAACCGCATATCCATTTCAGATATTCGTCGCGCCAAGATTCTTTCCATTCTATGTTCTGGCTTTCTGCCATCATGCGTTCACCTCCATATATTTAACGCTCCCACGCTCAACCTTTACCATCCTATCATTATTCGTATTAATCAAGAAATACCATACCACAGATGTCATCTAACAGGACTCTATCTTTGATACAATGTGCTTTTCCGAAAACTGTACCTCGATACCCGTAAAGGCTTGATTTCAGTGCTTTTGTGCCTTTTTGCAGGCGCAATCCGGCCTGTGAAATTGCTCCGATATGTCCTTGCTGTCGCTGTACTCATTCCGGCGGCGCCTCCTTCCCCCCTAAAGGGCAATCCTTAAAAAGTATATCCTCACCGCTCTCTATTTTCTCCATCATTCTCGAAAACTCAGGTCTGCCTTTGATATTCTTACCGGAGAAACCCTCGTCAGAAAATTCAGAAACAACGGTCATATCCTGATATTCCGCATATTTGCGTAACTTATCCCTTTGCGCATCAAGACTATATCCATCCACCTGTATTGCCGTAGATACACGAGTGTATATATAACATTTTTTCTGCTTTTTCACTGGGAATCACCTCCCGGAAGCTGCTTTAGCCCATCCATGCTGACCATAGCCAGCGTCTTCATCTGCTTAATCGCAAATTCTCTGAGCAGGACCAAACGTTCCGACATCAACTTTTCCTGTTCGATCAGAATTGCATTATAACTTTCCATATTAGCAAGAACGAGAAGCTGATTCAGGTTTGCTTCATCACGCATATTGCCTTTCTTTCCCGGATTGCTGTCCCGCCACTGCTTCGCTGTCTTCCCAAACAATGCAACGTTTAAAAGATCAGCTTCGTTAGCATATTTGTATGAAATCTGCTCCGGTGTAAGCTCCGGTGGTATCAGATTGTCTTTAATTGCATCAGTATGAATACGATAATTCAACTTGGCTATCTCGCGATTAAGATTCCAATTGAGAGAAAGTCTGCTGTTTTCATCTGATTTAAGGCGCTGATAATCCTTTATGATATACAGTTTAAATTCCGGAGATATCCATGATGCGAACTCAAAAGCTATGTCTATATGTGCATAAATACCACCGCCATATCTGCCAGACTTAGTAAACAGACCTATCGCCTCCAGTTTTTCAGACCAATCCTTAATAGAAAATACAAACGCATTTGTTCCGGCATTTTCCTTAAACGCATCGAATTCGATACGTTTAAAATTTGGATTATGCAGAACTTCCCATAAACCGAGAAATTCCACCACATCTCTTCCTCTGAGCCAGTTATGAATCGTAATTCTTGGATCAATGCTTTTGTAACGAGCTATATCCGTCAGCGAAATAAATTCATTCTTGAAATCTGTCGTATAGATACCTATATCAATGCCTGCTGCATGAATTACATCTTTCTTTATAGTGTTAGCCATTTATAACGTCTCCTTTGTTAAAAAGTCACATTCTTTTTAAACGTATCGAATTCGATACGTTTAAAATTCTCAACTTTTTGATTGCTTTATCCTTTTTCTTTAACCAATTTCTCATACTTCATCTGATACTCTATCAGTCGTGGAATATATTCCGGCGGAGTGCGCCGCCCCGCCTCCCAGTCCTCTAATGTGCGGACAGGTATCCCCGTATGATGCGAAAATTCTTTTCTATTCTCGCCCGCTTCCTCACGAAGTTCCATTATTCTTTTTGCTATATCCATATGCACAGCCTCCACGCATTGCGATATGTGTATCATAACACATTATCCGTTTCTTCGCAATGTGTGTCATCTTGAGTTTCCGCAGTTTTATCCACAGGAACCCATTTTCACCAACACCACTAT
>JAMPAW010000353.1 GCA_023666975.1 Clostridium sp. | reverse complement strand
GAAGCCGACAAGAAACAGCGTGTCAAGGAAAGCACTTGGGAGTCCAAAAGCCATGTGATACGGACAAAGATTTTACCGTACTTTGAGAACCGCAAAATTGCAGAGATTGAAGCAAAGGACGTGATAGCGTGGCAGAATGAGTTGATGGCGTACCGGGACGAGAAAGGAAAGCCCTATTCCGCAGATTATTTGAGGACGATACACGCACAGCTTACAGCGATATTCAACCATGCAGTAAACTTTTACAACCTGCCCTACAATCCGGCAAGGCGGGCGGGGACGATTGGGAGCGAAGCTGTCAAGGAAATGGACTTTTGGACAAAGGAAGAATATTTGAAATTCTCCGAGGCAATGATGGACAAACCACGTTCTTATTATGCGTTTGAAATGCTCTACTGGTGCGGTATGCGTTCGGGCGAGCTGCTTGCATTAACGCCTGCTGATTTCGATTTTGAGAAGCAGACGGTCACGATAAGCAAGACTTTCCACCGTTCTAAGGGGCGTGATATTGTGACAAGCCCCAAAACGAAAAAGAGCAACCGAACAATCAAAATGCCGCCTTTTCTCTGTGAGGAAATGCAGGAGTACATCAGAATGCTTTATGACATTAAGCCGGACGAGCGTTTATTTACGGTTACAAAATCCTATCTCAGTCATGAAATGGAGCGAGGGGCGAAACAGGCGGGCGTTAAGAAAATTCGTGTCCACGATATTCGCCACAGTGCGATTTCACTGTTGATTAACATGGGATTTTCGGTACTGGCGATAGGGGAGCGCATGGGGCATGAAGCGGAAAAAATAACTTACCGTTACGCACACTTATTCCCTACGGTTCAGACAGAAATGGCAGAAAAACTGGAAATGGAGAGAATGACAAAGGAGGACTAAAAACATGGAGAAATCACTTGATTACAAAGGAAGATGGCGCAATCATACGGTGGCGTTCCGGGTATCGGACGAAGAAGCAAAGCTGCTGAATGACTTGGTGGCATTGTCGGGGCTGACAAAGCAGGACTACATCACAAGGCGGCTTTTGTGCAGGGACGTTGTAGTGCAGGGCAATCCGAGGGTATATAAGGCGCTGAAAAATCAGATGTCGGCAATCCATGAGGAATTGAAGCGCATGGAAAATATAAGCCCAGATAATGACGAACTGCTCTACACATTGCAGGTAATCGCAATCACACTGGACGGTCTGAAAGGAGAAGATGAATGACAGGAACAAAGAAAACGACTGCTCCCGTATCATCTGTTGGCGCAGATGGGGAACAGTCGAGAGTAAAAAATTACAATGAAATTATAGCAAATGAAACAGCACAAATCAATCTACAAGCCACTAAAAACAGTGACTTTGACACAAACTGCCCGGAAAAATCCGGGCAGGGCGGCGAACTTCAAACGATTTCTATGACCGAATTGTATGATACGGTCTACCCGCCGAGAACGCCTGTTATAGACGGTTTTCTGTATGGTGGTACTTATCTCTTTGTAGGTGCGCCGAAAGTGGGGAAATCATTCTTTATGGGGCAGCTTGCCTATCATGTGGCAATGGGGCTTCCATTATGGCATTATCCAGTCCGAAAAGGGACGGTACTATACCTTGCACTGGAAGATGATTATGCAAGACTGCAACGGCGGTTGTCCGTCATGTTTGGCGTGGAGTGTGCAGACAATTTATTTTTTGCGACACAGGCAAAGACGCTGAATGAAGGACTGGACGGAGAGTTAGAGGGCTTTCTCAAAACGCATAATGACGCAAGGCTGATTATCATTGATACGCTTCAAAAAGTGCGCGAGGTTGGCGGGGACAGATACAGCTATTCCAGTGACTATGAGATTGTGACAAAGTTAAAATCATTCAGTGATAAATACGGTGTCTGTCTGTTAGTGGTTCATCACACACGCAAGCTGGAGTCTGAGGACAGTTTTGATATGATTTCCGGCACAAACGGACTGCTCGGTGCGGCAGACGGGGCATTTATCATGCACAAGAAAAAGCGTACTGACAATATAGCAGTTATGGATATAGTAGGACGTGACCAGCCGGATCAGGAACTGACGATAGAGTTTGACCGGGAACAGTGTATTTGGAAATTCCAAAAAGCGGAAACAGAACTTTGGAAACAGCCGCCTAATCCATTACTTGAAGCAGTCAATGAATTTCTGACAGAGGACAGGCAGGAGTGGGAGGGGACAGCAACAGAACTTCTGAAAGAGTTGCCGGATATGCAGTTATCAGCAAATGTGCTATCGAGAAAATTAAACGTAGTGAACAGCCAACTGCTTAATGATTATGGCATTTTCTATGACAATAAGCGGGGGCATGAGAGAAAAATTATTCTGAAACGGTTGGAGCCGAAAGCGTAGATTGCGACGATATGCGTCGGTTGCGACGGTATTTTAGATAGCGGGGCGGTATAGAAAATATCGACGCTATCGACGCAAACCGACGCATTAAAGCGGCGAAAAGCCGCCCGTCCGTAAGGACGGAGAGCCCCCGGCAGGGCGCAAAGGCACTTTTGATAGAGCGTAGCCTGTCGAAAGTGCTTTTGCGTTACTTTCGCAGAAAGTAACAAAGGCTATGCGCCTATCGCGCAGTAAAAAGTAGAAAATGTGGAGGATATGTTTATTGGAGAGGACAATCAGCGGCATGATGGGGAAAGGTTCGGTCAATCATAATACAAGAGCCTTTATAGCTAAAAATGTGGATAAGGAACGAAGCCGGGATAACATAGAGTTCTGCCACTCGGATATAAAAGAAGTCTATCATACTCTTTTTGATGAAGCACTGGAACGCTACAATGCAAAGCAGAAACGGAGTGACCGAAAGATTGATGATTATTTTGAGAAGATACGCCGGGGAAAGCAGGAGAAATTGTTTTATGAGGTAATTTTCCAAATCGGAAATAAGGACGATATGAATGTGCAGAGCAATGAGGGGCAGTTGGCGAAAGATATTTTATGTGAGTTTATGGAGCAGTTTCAGAAAAGAAATCCTAACCTGTATGTGTTTTCAAGTCATTTGCACATGGACGAGCAGACACCGCATATCCATATTGATTTTGTTCCTTTTA
>JAMPAW010000352.1 GCA_023666975.1 Clostridium sp. | reverse complement strand
TTACTTGATTTCTTGGCACCGTTTTGGCACCAAGTACATCACCCCTCTCCCCAACTTTATTTACCATGTACTGCCACCATATCTAATATGTCAATTAATAAATTCCTAACATCATAAAATTTCTAAAATTAAGCTTTCGTTGGAAACGAATATATTAGAAGCTTAATTTATACTGTACTAGTATGCCATCGCAAAATGCTTTTTTACTATTTAAAGCAAAAATTGTCTCCAATTATAATCACTAATCCCCTTGATAACTTTTACAATCTATTTGATTTAACATCATTTTCTGACCTTTATATGTTAAAATTTATACTCTCCATCTAGCACATAATAATAAATACTTTTTATATTTGTTATGACCGTCAATATCATAGCCAAGGCGCCAATCCCAGAAAGTTCCCATCTCTCCATTGTCTTTGCCTCCTTACTATGACCAGCCATATTCCTTATATCACCAAGTCCCTGTGATATATTATATTGTTTGGAGTGTATATAAGATATATTGTTTCCCAAATCATCTCTGCTCGAATATAAATGATTTGCAACCTGTGATATACCATTTTTCTTTTGAGCATCAAGATTGACCTCTAAGCATATTCTCCGCAAGAAGTCCTCATATGCTCGTCCTGCACATTCCATAGCTATTCTAGGCTCATTTTTATATTTTAATATAGACGTTACTAGTTCATCAATCTCATCAATATTTAACCACTTATATGCTTTTTCAGTAAGTGCATTAATAAGGTATAACCTAATGTTAAAATCGGAAGATACTTCTTCTTTCAACTGTTTCAAACCATTAACGTCAAAAAAAGCAAGTGGAGCAGAAACCACTTTTCCATTACCGTCAATAATACCACTACCTTTCCCCCAATTACTAAAGAGAGTTTCAACAGCCTTTTGCTTTATATTGAAGTTATAAAATGAACACAATTTCCTTACTGCATCTGCACTACTGTCTCCATAAGACAAATATTTTACAAATAACATATAAGGATCCCACTTTTGAAGCCATTTTCTAAAAACTTGCATTTTCAAATCATCAGTTGCACTTTCATCTAAATCATTATTACACTCATCACTACAATAATAAAAATCATCAGAAATAACTATCATACCCAAAACGGATGCCGCTGTAATCGCACTTTTAACATATGCCTCGCTTTTCCCAGTATAAGAAACTAGTTCAGATAAAGAGGCTTTTTGTACGGAGCATCTCTCAACACTGTTCATAATTAGGGATATAGAAACATTATGATTGGGTAGATTAATAATATTATTATTCATTGGCATAATCCCCATAAAGTGCTTTAAAGAATGCCTCAATCTTTTCAATATTCCAATCGCTCATATCCACATTAATATTAACAATTGGTTGTTGCTTAGAATTAACATGTATTTTCGGATTGATGTTTTGTTCACATTCTGCCTCACTGGATGCCACACTTATCTCTGCAGCAGATTCAGTAAAATTATCCATATCTGCAACAGGCAGTCGTTCCGAATGAGATCCTTCTACATTAGAAATTCTATTTGCATCAAATTCATCAATTATTTTATCTAACTCAACTGAACAATTTATCCTTGATTCATTTCCTCTACGTCCAATAATAAGTTCACCAATACCTGCCAATTCTAAAAAACACGCAAATGCAGCAAACGCATCTTCTCTATTTCTCTCAGAACTACCATAATTATTTTTCCCCCAATAATTTTTTACATCTGAAGCTTTAATTTCTTTACCACATTTTGATTGAGCAAGATAGTTCAAGCAATATTCATATGGCTTATAAGACATAACAGCATTTAAATAAGCTTTTTTTCTTTCTTCTTCATCAGTCGAATATATAATACTTCTGCCTGGTTCTGTTAAAGCATAATCTTTAATTAATCCCAAAGTATCTAAAGCTTTTTTCACGTTTGCAAATTGTGCACCACCATATGTAGCATTAATTCCTTTTTCATCTCCTGCTTTACGTTTCACTGCTTCCAATAATTTCTCTACATTATCTCTGTTTGCACCTATCGGAAGTGCTGTACCTTCACAATTCAAATTTTCTTCAATCATTTTTCTTTATCCCTTCCTTAACTATTGTTTGCGCTGTTTCTCATTTTTCACTTATTTCCTCGGTCCCAAAAACTTATCCCCATTCAAATGTATCATATGTTCCGGCATCTCCGCAATCCAGACTTCCGTTTCCCATGCCAAATCTTCCGAAAATCTCTTATATGTCTTAAAATCAAGAAATGCCGTCACAAAGATTTTTCCTGCTGTAACATTTTTTGTCATCTCCGTTAATTCCAGTATTCTTTTGGAATCCATCGGGCCTACGGATGTCACCGATTCAACAAAGTAAATCCAGTCCTTATCCTCTCTGTACAAAACCACATCCGGCATCTTGTCATGCAAAGTTATCTCAAATCCCAATTCTGTCAGCTTCTCTACATTTTTCACCAGATCCTTTTCTATGGTATCACCCACATACAAGCACTCTGATCCAGGTGCAAACCGTGGTGCAAATTCCTCAATAATAGCCTTTTGCAATTCATTGTGTTTGCCTGTAGAAAATTGAAAGTCGGCCCCATTGATGCGTACCGGCATCATCGTCATCTTCTTTTTTGAAGCATAGATATCCACCAGCTTTTCATGGTATTTCAAAAACCGGTTTACAGATTTTTGCCACTCTGGTGTTTGAAATGCCCTCACTATCTGCAATGTTTCTTCTGTAAGCCTGTACCTATAGTTAGGGCTGTTTGTTGCTTTCCCATTATCTTCTACGAGTGCAGCATTTCGGAAATGATGCAACGCCTGTTTGCGAAAAGTTTCCCTGCTGTTTTCTGCATAAGTCGATCCATAATTTGTATTTGCAAACTGAATAATATCATGGATGCGAATCCACTCATTTTCAGCATCTGCCCACTCAGTATCCTGCTTTATCCCTGCCATTGCCAACAGTACATAACAACAGATATCTGCCTGCTGTGCTTTGGGCATCCCAAGCATTTTCAAAAGTTCTCTCGCCTCATCAATTTTATCCACAGTATCCCTCCAGTATCATATTGCAGTTATTTTCC
>JAMPAW010000351.1 GCA_023666975.1 Clostridium sp. | reverse complement strand
AGAGCAAGTTTACCAAGTGGCTTTTTTCCAATTATAAACCCGTGGAAGTAATAGGAAAGTCAATAAAAGATAAAAGGGGTGGAAAAGATAACATTCATTCTTGGGATATTGACTTGAAGGGAAAAACAACAAAAACCCAAAGAGAGTTGTTAGATATTTTGTTAAAAGAACGAAGGAAGAAAAAGTGGGCGGAAGAAATAGGGATAAAATGGATGGATGGTATGCCATTAACAACGGAACAAATCCGTACTTTTTATGATATTCCCGATTTGCAAATTATGCTGGATGATTTAGTACATAAGGGATATTTGGCATTTGAACATCCCAAGGCATTAGTGGATGGACAGCGGAAACCAGATAAGTCAAAACCCAAGGGATATAATATTGTAGCGGGAAAATTATCGTTTGAATTTTCAAAAATTCTTGACCCAGATGCTCTTGCACCAACTTTGGTTGCAATGGATGTTTCAAAGTTGGGGGTAGTGGATGGGGATGGCATTAGACGTCTAACGATAAGGGAAGGTCAGAAATTGTGCGGATATAATCCGGACACTTATGATTTAAGTATTATTAAAGAGAATGAGGCCTTTGACTTATTAGGCAATACGGTATGTGTGCCAGTGATTGCAGCTATATCAGAAAAAATTGCGGTTGTACTAAAGGGATGAGCGTACCCTTTAGTACAACTGTAATTTTTTAATGCAAAAGAATTTTATATGTGGTAAAATGGAGGAAAATGACGATTGGCGGTGATTTGGTGAAGTATGTAACGGCTCCGGAAATTATTGATATGCTCAAAGAGCAGAAAATAGATGAAGCAGTGGGACAGATAAAAATGTCATTAAATGGGACGGATGTGGTTATTCGGCAAAACGATATTATAGGAAATGCGTTACAAGAATGGTTGGGGCAGTTCCTAAAAGAGAATGATATTTATTTTAGAAGTGCCAAAGGACAGACATTTCCCGATTTCTATTTGTCGGAATCTGATGAGAGTAATTTATGTGAGATGAAAACATATTATGCAACCCGTAATGCAGCTTTTGATGTAGCAAATTATTTTGGATATGTGGATTCAGTCAGGGAGAAACCTTGGCGGTTAGATAGTGATTATTTAATTTTTGCTTATCTCAGTGACGATGAAGGTAACATTTCCATTCAGGATATGTGGTGTAAAAAAGTATGGGAAATAACAGGACCGGCACAGGATTTTGCCTTGAAATGCCAACGTAAAAAAGGGCAGATTTATAATATACGTCCGGCAAACTGGAAAGAGAATAGCAGAGGGAAGTTGAAGCCGTTTACTTGCAAAGAAGAATTTATTGCGGCTTTATATAAAACACATTTGAGTGACACAAATCAAACAAAAGTGTCAAAGGCATGGCTGGATGATGTAATAGTGGAGTATGAGAAATATTCCGGTGAGAATATGATTGAACGAGTAATGCAGTATGTGAAAGGAATGCAGTGATTTGAAGAAACCAGAGAAATTATCTTTTGAGGAATTTATGAATACCATGATATCTTTTTATGTTGATGATTCATTTGAGGACAAGATGGAATGGGAACAAAAGCAGCGTATAAAAGAAACCAGAAAATTATACAAGCAGATTGAAGCAATAAGTACGCATGACGGATTAGAGAAATATATCCGTAGTGATAAGGAATCATTACATAATTTGACCAATTTGTTGGGGGTATCAGAAGAAAATTTTAAAAGAGTTGTTTCTATGATAAGGCGTAAGCATGGAGATAACTTTGTTTCAGAATGGAATGTTAAGGAAATTAGAAACCGGATGCTTGCGGATAATTATTACATGAAAGAGATATGCGGTCTGCTATTAGGGGAAAATGACTACAGTAAAGAGATTCCACGTTTTGTTTTGAAACAGTTATTGATAGATGGTAAAAAGCTAAAAACTTTTTCTTCTACACATGTCTTGCTTGAAATGATAAAAAACTCTTTTAAGGGAACATACAGTACGAGGGTAGGGAGAGAGATAGAGGATTTAGTTGAAGGCATAATTAGGGATGCTGTTGGCGAACATTATGTTTGCCGGAAAAAGGTTTTTGACAGGAATATTGATTTTGTGATTCCAGATACGAAGAACCCAAAAGTGCTGATAGAGGTGTCCTACATGGTAACAACGGGTAGCGGGCAATCTACCAAACGGGAAACCATGATTAGCGTGGCAAGAGAAATCAGCAACCGAAATATGCATGATGTGGATAAAATGATTTTTGTGAATGTCATTGATGGTGCAGGATGGCTTGCAAGGCAAAAAGATTTGAAAAGAATCTATAATGCGTCAGATTATGTAATTAACATGGAAAATCTGGAGAAATTAAAGGAAATTCTGTTGTATTACTATAAAACAGACTGACACAAGATCAGCTATATAGCGTTTGTTTTCAAACTGTTATAGGGAGTGCATGATAAAATGTAAGAGTGGTGGTATGTGATGCCAAGAGATAAAAAGATTGTTTCAAAAAACATGAGTCGTATCCGTAGCAAAGATACTTCAATAGAAGTTAGGCTGCGGAAAGCATTGTGGCATAAGGGCTATCGTTATCGGAAAAATTATAAGGAATTGCCCGGTAGCCCAGATATTGCTCTTACAAAATATAAAATAGCCATATTTTGTGACAGTGAGTTTTTTCATGGAAAGGATTGGGAAGTCCTGAAAGCGAGACTGGAAAAGGGAAGTAATCCGGATTATTGGATTAAAAAGATTGCAAGAAACAGGGATAGGGATATAGAGAATGATAAAAAGTTGTTGTTTTTGGGATGGACGGTAATCCATTTTTGGGGGAAGGATATTTTGGAGAATACAGAGGAATGTGTTCGGGTGATAGAGGAAACAATGTGGGACTTGCAAATTATAGAGGATGACGGAGAAAAGAGATATGAAGAAAGATATGCTGAATTTGATTGCCCAGGTAGATGATATAAAGAAAGGATTTCATATTGCTGGAGAAGAGGGCGTTCCTAAAAGGAAAGTTATTCATGATGATGAGAAATTCTTGGTTTGGAGACAAGAATTACAATTAGAACTCCAAAATATTTATGATTCAACGAAAGATCAATTTA
>JAMPAW010000350.1 GCA_023666975.1 Clostridium sp. | reverse complement strand
CATTTGCACATGGACGAGCAGACACCGCATATCCATATTGATTTTGTTCCTTTTATCCGTAACAGCAAACGTGGGCTTGATACAAGGGTATCGCTAAAAGGAGCACTGTCGGAGCAAGGATTCAAGGGCGGCACAAGGGGAATGACGGAATGGAATGAATGGATTGAAGCGGAAAAGCAGGAACTTTCAAAGGTCATGGAGAAATATGGCGTACAGTGGAAACAGTTAGGCACGCACAACAAGCATTTGTCTGTACTCGATTTTGAAAAGCAGGAAAGACAGAAAGAGGTTGCGGAACTGGAACAGACGATTTCCGTCAGTAAAGAAGAATTATCCGATATTCTTCATCAGCAGATAACAGCAGAGCAGGAAACGGAGCAGATACTGAAAGATGGCGAAACAATTCGGCAGGAAGTATCAGAACTTTCCGAAACAAATCATCTGCTGAAAGAGCAGACTGTAACATTGGCAGAGGATAAAGAAAAGTTGTTATCCGAAAATGAAGAATTGGAGAAACAGCAGAAAAAGTTACAGCAGGAAATCAACAAAATGGTGCAGTCAAAAGAGGTCATGGAGCGCAACATACACGCCTATGATGAAGATGTGAAGTGGCAGTTAGCAGAGCCGGGGGCATTGATGAGCGCAAAGACATACCGAGATAAAAAGGCTTTACCGCTTGTGGAGAAGTTGAAAGAACTAGTAAAAAATCTGACTATCAAATGCGTGCAACTTACGGAGCAGGGAAAGAAGCTGACTACTAAAGTGGATGGACAACAAAAGCAGATTAGCCGCTTGACAGACAAGGTTATGGAGCAGAGCGACACCATAGACAGATTGCAGGAAAAAGTGTCTGATTTGGGGCGTTTGGAGCGTCATTTGGGCAGGGAGCAGGTACAGTCGATGGTGGAACGGTCAAAGGCATTAGAACAGGCAGAAAGGGCAAGTAAACGCCCGAAACATGCCTTTGAAATGAGCCGATAGGAAAGGGGATTGATAGGATATGACGGACATGGAAAAGAAAGTTATGGTGCGGCTGTGTGCTAAGATTGTGGCAGAAACAGACCTTTACGAAACGGATAAGGAAGTGCAAAATCTGATAGACTGGGTGTGCCTGTCGGAGCAGATAAAGGAAAACAATAATACAATCCGCAATCTGACTGGGGAATATAAGAAGATAGAGCTGGATTGCCGGGAGGGAATGAGAGCACAGCTGGAGCGCATGAAAGAACTCTGCAAAGAGCGAAATAATCTGTATGAGAAGCAAAATGACTTGAAAGGGCAGAAATGGAAGATTGAGAAATCATTGGAACGATAAGAATGTGGGGCATGGCGGTTGCTATGCCCATATTTTGTGGTGAACTGTTCAAGCTTGTGATATAATCAAAGTTATAAGTTGAATTTAAGGAGGTTACATAAATGAACATAGCAGTATTTGCATCGCATGGTGGTAGCGATTTGCAAGCAATCATAGATGGGTGTAAAAATGACCAGATTAATGCGACGGTAGCAGTTGTAATAAGTAATAATGGAGATTCAGTGGCTTTACAACGTGCTAAAAATGAAAATATTCCCAGCTTTCATATGAGTGCGAAAAAATATGGTAGTGAAGAAGTCCTGGCAATAGAAATTTTAAATGTGTTAAACCAATATAATGTTGATATGATTTTTTTAGCAGGATACATGAGATTGTTGCATATCTCTATTCTTGAAAAATACAATAATAGAATTTTTAATATACACCCTGCACTTCTTCCTAAATTTGGTGGGAAAGGGATGTTTGGAATGAATGTTCACACTGCAGTTATTAATGCCAAAGAAAAAGAAACAGGAGTTACTATACATAGGGTAAATGCAGAATATGATAGTGGAGAAATTGTAGCACAAACGAAAGTTGCTGTTATGGAAAATGACACACCAGAAGTATTGGCAGAAAGAGTATTGTATAGGGAACATGAATTTCTAGTCGAAGTTATTTCAAATATAGTAGAAGGAAAAATACAGCTTGGCTAGACAACTTTTGAATTTGTTGATTAGAGTGGTGGAGAGCAACGAATTGATATTTTTCTTGTATATGTTTTTTTTACATGGTGCTAGCACCATGTAGATAAAGCCGTTAAGGAGAAAATAAGAGTTGGCGGATGATTTGTTACGCTTTAGCCCTTTTGAAAATCTTATTTTGCAAGGTCTTTTGGACGTAAATATATGCAGAACGATATTTGATACTTTTATCCGCAAAAATGGGCTTTTATTGCGTAACATGTGAAAAATTGGTTGCTAATTTACAAGGATTTGTTATAATAAAGCCGTGGCAACATTTTGGCAACAGAAAATCAGCAAGCCATAATAATTGATGTAACTGAAGTAAAAACAGGCGTGTATTTGTATAAAACCTAAACAAATATAGTTAAGAATAGCAAAGAACACGCCGAGTTCGAATAACACAAGAGAGTATAATTTGTTTTATGTGGCAGACATTTCCTAAGAGTGTCTGCCATACTTATGGTATTTATATTATGGTATCTTGGAAAAATACAATAAAAAGTGATAGCACATGCTGCGAATTTACATGTAAATTTGCTTGCAAAAGTATATGAATATGTATATAATGAAAGAAAGTTCGGTAAGGAGGAGATATTGTTATGCCTAATATAAAACCAATTTCTGATTTGCGAAATTACACGGAAGTATTGAAACAGGTAGATGTTTCAAACCGAGTGTATCTTACTCGTAATGGACATGGGGAATATGGTATTCTCACTATGTCAGAGATAGATGAGCTTGACAGATATAGGGCTGCCTATACGCTTTTTTCCAAATTGAAGAAAGCAGAAGAACGTGCAGATAAGGACGGCTGGATTTCTGCAGATGATTTGGAAAGAGAATTGGGGGTAGACGATTGAAGAAATTGACATATTCTCCGGATGCTCGCGAGAAGTTAAAGCAGATAAAACAGCATGTGACGCAGAGGTTTGGTGTTGACACGGCTGGTAAAGTTATTAAAGAAATGACAAAATCCATTCGAGATTTACAGCGATTTGAAGAAAATGGTGTTTCTGTGGAGAGTGTTTTAGGTATTCCATGTGATTACAGAATGTTATATG
>JAMPAW010000034.1 GCA_023666975.1 Clostridium sp. | reverse complement strand
ACACCTCATATCCTGATGCACCGGATACTTTCTTCCACTTCAGTGTCGCTTTTTTAGAAGATTTGCTGCTAACGGAAGAAATCTTCACCTTTGCCGGAGCAGTTGCAGTCTCCAGCAGTAACTCGGAACCTGCAATCTCTTTGTTATCTTTATCGTAGGCAACGACTTTCACCTGATAAGTGGTTGCAGCCTTTAACTTCTTCTTGTTCACCTTGCTAATCTTATAAGATGTAGAAGTCGTGCTTCCCACTTTGACATAAGTCTTCTTTGAAGCCACATATACATTGTAGCCTGCTGCACCTTCTGTTGCATTCCACTTAACCGTGATTGCGTTTGTTGCATTCTTGGAAGCCTCAAGAGCCGGTGCTTTTACCGGTGTCTCTGCCTCTGTTTTCTTCTGCGCATATACGGCCTCTGCGTCTGTCAGCTTCTTCAAGACATCAGCAGATATCAGTGCCTTCTGTGCGTCAGTCAGTGCGTTATAAGCATTTCTGGCTGCCTCAATTGCTGCCTTGCTGGCATCATTATACTCAACATCTTTAATAGCTTCAATGGCTGCCGTTACATTTGCCGCTGCCGTCTTGTCAGCCTCGGTTGCCGCTGCCGCCGCATCCTCTGCTGCTTTCTTCTGGTCAGCATAACTCTTTTCTGCATCGGTCAGCTTCTTTAAGGTGTCCTCAGATACCAGTTCTTTCTGTGCTGCCGTCAATGCATCATATGCTTTTCTTGCCGTCTCAATTGCCGTCTTGCTGGCATCGTCATATTTGACATCTTTGATTGCTTCAATCAGTTCCGTCACTTCATCTGCAGCTTGCTTATCAGCTCGCTTTTCACCGGATAAATCCTCGAGTGCTTCATCTGAAATAATCAGCCCATTTGCATCTACCTTTTCAAGGTCTTCCGCACTGATTTTAACTGCCTTAATATCATCAAACAGAATGGTACCTGAAACGGTATAATTTCCGTTCTCTTCTTTGTCCGCATAATTTTCCGGTACAGAGTTACACCACAGCATGAAACTGGTAAGATTTGACGAGTCAACCGCCTCCGTTCCATTCTTCTTAATAAATTTACTGAACGGAATGGTTACATATTTCGCTTCTGTACCCTTTACAAATTCTGTCAGATATGCCTCATAACTACCGTTTAACTGGATAACCATCTTCTGTCCGTTTCCATCCGGTTTTACCCACATAGAAATGGCATTATATTCAGAGAAATCGGCCTTATCCGCATCAAATGATCTTCCAAGACCACCGGCATAAACTTCGGTTCCCTTATATGCAAGCTCATAAGAAAATGCACCGCTATAATCTCCTTCTACTTTCGTCTCATTTAATGCTATGGATGCACTGCAGCCTGCTGCTGCATTAACAGAACCCCATTTACTCTGCAACAGCCCGTCATTACCATAATAGTATTCAAAATTGTCAATGATGTACTGTGGCATTACGTCCGCATCTTTATTAAAGTTAATGAATTTTGCCTGTCCTAATATCTGCTCATCTGCTACCAGTTTAATAATACCTGTACTAGTCTGTCCAATGCCTGCAAGCATTTCCTCCGTCAAATCGGCAGTATAAAGATTTCCCGTTTCTGCCTTTTGGGCTTCCAACACCAATGGTTCAGCATTTTCCGCTGTCTGGATTTCAAAACTTACTTTCTGCGCATTCTTAACAGAGGCTTTTAAGCTATATGCTTCCTTAATTACCGCATAATCCTTCGGTGCAATCATATAACCTGTCAGTTCTGTACTGTAACCAGTTAATGTAACATCTCCTGCCTTACTTATCGCCGCATCCGCTGCTCCACTATCACCTGTGGTATAGAAGTTCGTGCCATTGCCAAAGATAGACTTTGTATTATTATAAGAAGAAATAAATTCATTGATCATTTCCTGTCCCAAAGTCTCGTTATATTTATAAGGCACAAAGAAGTTAGCGCTGTCAAAGTTTGCCCATAACAGGAAATACGGAATACCTTTGCTCACAGCTGTATCAATTACCTTATTGTACCAGTCATGTCCCGTGGTCGGATTACCGGTTACCATCAGACTGTCTTTGCCTGCACCGGTTACACGGATACCTGTCTCTGCAATCGCCGGAATTTTTCCTTTCTTCTGCGCAATTCCTGCCACTACCTGGCAGCTGGCAGCTAACGCTTCAAAGAAATTATCTCCCGTATATACATCAACATCCGCATAGTCATCATAGTAGTCAAAACCAACCACATCAACGTATTCATCACCTGGCCACCTCTCCAGATATACATTTTCACTTGAGAACGGGCCATTTGGAGAATATACATACAAGAAATTATGTACTCCCTTATCCTGTAAATAATTTACCATATATCTCCACATTGCCTTATAGGATTCTGCACTGGTAGAGGTACCCCACCAGAACCAGCCACCACTATTCTCATGGAATGGGCGGAATAAAACCGGAATACCATCCGTCTGCAAAGCTAACGCATAATCTGCAATAATATCAAGATATGCATTAAACTGTGGATTGTATTCTCCTCCCTCCAAAATATAATCTGCACATGGTGTTAAGTCTTTGGATTCATTAAAATCACAGTTTGTAAAATCATATGGATATTGCTCATCTCCGGTTGCCTTGATTTTACTGTTTGTAAAGTTTGGCATATGGCAAGATAAAGTAATAATGGAACCACCGTTATATGCCTTTTTAGAGGCCGCTATTGATGCATCCAATGCCTCCTGCCTTGTCTTTTTGGACACCTCCATACCTGCAAGGGCTAACGTATCAATGCCAAATAAACCAGCCTCCGAACCGGTAATATCTTTGATATCCGATGTAACACCATTGTCCCTTACCGAACGGAACGTAGAATTTTGATGACCAAACAGCACCTGATTACTCTCCTGCAAGCCAGCTAAATATGCCGCTAATGCCTTTGTTGCAGCCGTTGCCTCGGCATCCACCAATTTGACTGTTGTTGCCATCTGACTGATATCTGCTTTATCAACAGTTTTCTTCACTTTTGTTGTTATTTCTACATAATCCTCGGATGCATCCAACTGGCCAATCGTTACATCATCAATATACACATCCGTTAAATCTTCATACGGTCCCACAATGCCAATTGTCAGACTATCAACTTCAACATCCTTCGGCTGAAACTCACCTCTTATCGTTACGGTTGACCAGCCATTTCCCAAGTCCTTTACTGTTTTTGAACGGAAAGAGCCTTCTGCATCCAATACTGTTACTTCCCCTGTTGGATCACTCATAAAGAATTTGGTTCTCACTGTTTCCATACTCGATGGATAACGCAGCGTAAAGCTCACAAGATTGTAGTTGCTTACATCTACTGCCTCAAATGTTCCCTTTACCTTTGCCTCACTCCAGCCCGAACCGTCATCTTTTGAATAATCCACGGTCATCTTAAGGCTTTGTGAATTCTCATCCCATGCAACTTCTGCGGATTCTATCTTATTACCCCCATCATCCAGTGTCGGTTCTGCCTTTCCATGTGAATAATCCCATCCCGGCTCACCAGCCCAGCCTTCAATGCCCTCATCAAATGTTGCGACAACTGTTGGGTCTTGCGGTGTTAAGACAACATCTCCTGACTTTGTAATGGATATATCAGAAAGTGCTACTTTACCAACAAAAGTAAGGCCTACTCCTCTTATCAAAACAGAATGAAACTTTTCAACCGCACTCGTAAATGACATTTCAACCTTAGCACTATATGTTCCATCCTTGTTCTCTGCAAACGTTGAAGCATTATATTCAGGCCACCCTAATTTTACCATTGTTTCCCAGTTATCTTGTTCATTAAAAAAGCCTGCCTCCAGCTTAATAGAACCATCTCCCAATGAAGTATAAGCATCTGCATCTACTGTCATCGTAAATTTCAAGGTAGAACCCGCTGGAATTGTTTCACCGTTACCTGTAAAACCAGCACTTAACGGATCATCCCATGCAGCATTTTCGTCTTCACATGTTGTAAAATCTACCTCATTTGTCTCCTTGCCATCTGCTGACCACAGCACACTTGCTTCCGCAGATTCAGTATACACCTTTACATCACTAATTGTAATATTTCCCTCATAATTATGAGCATTATACTTAAATATAATCTCTGACAGGTTACCGGATAAAGGTGTTTTTGCATCATCAGGTGTAGCGTAACCGGTAAATTCTATCTCTGCAACTCCGTTTGTAAAGTCTGCTGTTTTCAAATCTGCTGTTGAAGCCTGTGTATACAAACTTCCTGTCTTAAGCACACTGATAATTTGAATCAAATTCCAATTTCCTGCGGCCTCTGTATCCTCCTGTCCATCCAGTTTGCTGACATCACCATCAACAGTCACCTTTGCTGTCACTTTTACACTCGTTCCTAATGCGTAATCCAATGAGCTAGCCATCGTAGTGTCAGTCCAAGTTGCATCCGTTTCGGTATTAAATACCACTTTTTCACTCGACGTCCAGACGGGCTCCTCACTTCCCGCAGCCTGTACATACCCCCCCCCCGTATTTGGGATTGTTATTACTGAAAGTGCCATCGCCGTTGCCAACCCAATTGCAACGAGCTTCTTTTTAATCGTCTTCCTTCTCATAAAATATCCTCCTAATTTGTCTACATTTTCAGTATTTGTTAGTAATACCACTATCCTCCTTCCCTTTCCAAATCATATTCGTATTCAGTTGCAGACCCATTACGGTCCGATGCATGGGATTATGTAGTGATGTACAAAAGTACCCCCTTATCACTTCTCCCAATGCGCAACTGTTCTTTGCAGCATGATTGTATCCTTCCAAATCAAATCCGGTTTTTCCATTCCAGACTTATTTCATCCTTCAAAACCACGATATCATTTTGCCACGGCAGAGAAGATAAATGTGGCTTCCCCTTCCACTTCCATATCCTTCATGCCCGCCGGAATGATAAAATGATCCCCTTTCTTAACTTCGGTGCCATCCAGAACGGCTTTTCCCTCAATCACGGAAGCCAGTAAGAATTTCTGATCCTGCACTAAAGTTTCTTTTCCGGTAAGCTCCGCCTTCCACACGGTGTAATACTCACAGGTTATCAACTGCTCAAACCACTGATTCACAGACTGCTGTGCGCCGCTGTCATTTTCTGCCGGCTTAAACGGTACTTCAATCACGTCTATGCTCTGCTTCACATGAAGCTCACGGGGCTTTCCATTCTGCAAACGGTCGTAGTCATATACCCGGTAGGTGATATCACTGTTTTGCTGGCTTTCCAAAATCATCGTTCCGCCTTTAATCGCATGCACACAGCCCGGATTAATCTGGAAGAAATCTCCCTTTTTAATCGGAATCTCACGGATAAATTCTGACCAGCGTTTGTTCTCGATCATATCCACTAATTCGTCTTTTGTCTTTGCATTGTGTCCGATAATAATCGTTGCATCCTCATCACAATCTAAAATATACCAGCACTCCATCTTGCCAAGCGAACCATTTTCATGCTCTGCCGCATAGGCATCATTCGGATGTACCTGAATGCTAAGGTCACCCTTTGCATCAATAATCTTCGTCAGAAGCGGAAATTTATCCCCCTTGATATTGCCAAACAGCTCCCTGTGCTTGTCAAAAAGCTCGCTCAGCTTCATGCCTGCATATTTACCATTTGCAATCTCACCGTCTCCGTTCGGATGTGCACTGATTGCCCAGCATTCTCCGGTATCATCCCCCGGAATGTCATAACCATATTCTGCTCTCATGCGGTTCCCGCCCCAAATCATCTGCTTGAAAACCGGTTTTAAAAATAATAATTCCATATCTGCTATCCTCATCCAATATTCTGCTTAATTTAAATGTAAAAGACTATGCCTCAATCATGCTCATCAAGTCAGCAACCGTCTTTTTGAGGCGCTCGTCGGAATCCTCCAGACTCGTTCCTTTGACACCAATATAGAACTTAATCTTCGGCTCTGTTCCGGAAGGCCTTGCGCAGCACCAGTAATTCTCGTCCATATCAAAGTACAGTACATTTGATTTCGGCAGGGTAATCTCTGTCTCCTCACCGGTTGCAAGGTTCTTTGCAACGGAAGACTGATAATCACGAAATTCTTTTACTTTCACGCCGCCAATTTCCGTTGGTGGATTCTTGCGGAGTTTCTCCATAATCGCCTTAATCTGCTCGGCACCGGTGATTCCCTTCATCGTAATCGTCTCTAACCCCTCACGGAAGTAGCCGTACTTCTGATAAATATCCAGCATGCCATCCCAAAGCGTCTTTCCTTCCGCTTTATAGGCGGCGGCCACCTCACAAAGCATCATCACTGCCACGCAGGCATCTTTATCCCTTGCATAGGTTCCCGCCAGACAGCCATAGCTTTCCTCTAATCCAAACACATAAGAATAACGGTTATTTTCCTCAAACAATTTAATCTGTTCACCGATAAACTTAAAGCCCGTCAGCACTTCAATCAGTTTCACATCATAATCCTTACACAATACATCTGCCATATTAGTCGTCACAATTGTCTTTACCAAGGCTGCATTATCCGGAAGAGTCCCGGTAGCTTTTCTCTCCCGCAAAATGTATTCCGCAATCAACATGCCGGACATATTGCCGGTAAAACTTACATATTCGCCGGTTTTTGTATCTTTCGCATAGACGCCCAGACGGTCTGCGTCAGGGTCAGTCGCAAGTACAATATCCGCATCCACTTTCTTAGCCAGTTCGAGTGCCAAGGCAAATGCTTTCGGGTCTTCCGGATTAGGGTACGGAACAGTCGGGAAATTGCCGTCCGGCTTCTCCTGTTCTTCCACCACGTAAACCTGCTTAAAGCCCAACTCTTTTAATACTCTGCGGACGGGAAGATTACCCGTGCCGTGCAGTGGCGTATAGACAATTTTAATATCCTCTGCCATCTTCTCGATAATTTCCGGATGAATACTCTGTTTCTTTAATTCCTCCATATAGCGGTCATCCAGGTCCTTGTCAATGACATGGTAAAGACCTAATTTTACTGCCTCGCCCTCTTCTATAGTAGATACCTGGTCATATCCGGTTACCGCTGCAACCTCTGCTAAAATATTCTTGTCATGCGGCGGCGTAATCTGTGCACCGTCCTCCCAATAAACCTTATATCCGTTATATTCGGCAGGATTATGGCTTGCCGTAATGACAATTCCGGCGATACAGCCCAGCTCCCGCACGGCAAAAGACAACTCCGGTGTCGGCCGCAGGCTCTCAAAAATATAGGTCTTAATCCCGTTAGAATTGAGGCATAATGCCGCCTCTTTGGCAAATTCCGGCGACATTCTTCTGGAATCGTAGGCAATAGCTACACCTTTTTCCTGTCCGTTTGACTGAATAATATAATTGGCAAGTCCCTGCGTTGCCTTCCTGACCGTATAGATATTCATGCGGTTCGTTCCTGCGCCAATCACGCCCCGGAGTCCTCCTGTTCCGAACTCCAATTCCCGATAAAAACGGTCTTCTATCTCCTTCTCATCACCAGCAATGCTTCTCAATTCTTCTTTGGTCTGTTCGTCAAAATAATCATCTTTTAACCAGTTTTCGTATATTTTTTTGTAGTCCATACCGCTCCTCCTTTATACCTGCTCACTAAATGGTGCTAACGGCAAGCCTGCTCCGTTATATACATTCACCTTACCATAATTAAAATATCCGTACCGGACATAGGCCGGCTCTGCAATTTTTCCGTTCCAGACGATAATCTGTTCTTTCCGGATTACCGCACTGGCCGGCAGCCAGTCTTCCCCGTTACCGGAAATCTCAAATCCGGCCGGCATGCCCTCGGCTTCAATCTCCTGAATATCCTCAAGCTGATTATTCAATATCTGGATTTTGCCATACGTATTAGCAAAACTTAAGCAAAGCTCATTCTTCACCGGCTCTGCAAAACGGAAAAACATTGCACTGCCCTGAACCGGTTCTTTATAGACTTTTTCCAAAACCTGTAATGCCAGACGTGTCCCCGGCGTCCGTTTATCTACCGGGTGAATGTTGTCATATTCACCCAAATCCAGCAATACCGTAAGACCCGTATAGGGAATCAGGTTACTGGTATATTCCTGCGCCAGCCTAAGTTTTGGCCATGTATAATCTTCCTCTGCATTCTTCTCGATAAACATCGGAAGCTGTACAATCATAAACGGAAGCGTTGTGTCTCCCCAATCTTCACGGAACTGCTTAATCAGCGTCATCAGCATATTCTCATAGTGATCCGTCTTTGCCGCATCTTCCTCACCCTGATAATAGAGGAATCCCCGCACGGTATAGGGAACAACCCGCCTCACCATCGTATAATACAAGCCATACGGCCGGTAAAGTGATTTGCTTCCCATTGGCGGCGGCCACGGAAACAACCCTGCCTTCTCATTTAATTCCTCCATCGTAATGTCCGGATTTTTCTTCTTGCATTCCTCTACACGTCCGTTATAAGCGTCCAGACGTTCATTATAATCCGCCAGCGCCCGGTCATACTCTTCCTCGGTCTGGTTCGCCACAACCTCTTCATATTCCTCGACATAAGGTCTGCCCTCTGGAAGTGAGCGCACATTTTCCTCACTGAGCCAGCACGTAATGGAAGTCCCGCCCTGATAGCAGTCTACAATTCCAATCGGAATCTTCAACTGCTGATACGTCCTCACGGCAAAAAAGTATGCCACTGCCGACATCTCCCGAAAATCGCCATTCTGGCATGTATGCCAGTATCTTGACGCTTCCTCCGCCAGCATCTCATCGTCAATGAATGGTGCTTTTATCACATTATAATAACGAATATCCTGATAATCTGCCTCCGCCAGCTCCTTTTCGCCACCTTCGGCATTTTGTACCTCCAGCTCCATATTGGACTGCCCTCCGGCGAACCACACCTCTCCATACATTACATTGGAAATCACCAGTTCTTCATCAGCCCCGGTAATCCTCATCTCAAACGGCCCTCCTGCCGGGTGCGGGGGAAGCATCGCACGCCATTCCCCGTTTTTCACCTCAGTTTCCGCTCTCCGTCCGTCTATCTCAACCTGAATCTTCTCCTGCTCTTCACCGGTTCCAAACACACACACCTCTTTGTCACGCAGCAAAATCATATTATCAGAAAAAATACCAGCTGTTTTCATAACCCGCCTCCTTTTCTCACCTCCGGGATAACCGTTTACTTTAATGAAGCCAGATATTCCAGATTCTTTTTAATAAACTCTGTACGCTGCTTTACACATAAAACAGAGCGCAGCGGGTCTGTCGGTGTGTTAAACACATAGTCCACCAGCTGGTCAACCGTAGTCGTAGCAACATGCAGCCTCGTATCGGAAGATGCGTAATAGATAAACACTTCATTCTGATCATTGACAATCGCTCCGTTCGTAAATACAACATTTCCGACATCGCCTACACGCTCTCCGCCTAACGGAGCAATCAAAAAGCCGGAAGGCTCAGCTATCACTTTTTTCGGATCATTCAAGTCCGTTGCAAAAGCATATACAACATACCGAAGTCCGGCAGCCGTATTTCTGACACCATGAGCAATATGGATAAATCCTTTATCCGTGCGAATCGGGACCGCACCGGCACCATTCTTTGCTTCGGTAATTGTGTGATATTTTCGCTTACTGGTAATAATCTCTTCGTCAATCACTGCATTGGTTATGTCGTCACATAATCCGAATCCAATTCCACCACCAGAACCGGTATCAATAAATGCGTCCATCGGACGGGTATAAAATGCGTATTTGCCGTCCACAAATTCCGGGTGCAGCACCACATTGCGCTGCTGCGGTGAACGCAGTGTCTTTAAATTCGGTAGCCGCTCCCAATTTACCATATCCTTTGTCCTGACAATTCCCGCTGCCGCTACCGCTGCCGACAAATCATTGCTGGAAGTATCTTTGCTTTCGGAACAGAATACACCGTATATGTATCCGTCCTCATGCTTCGTCAGTCTCATATCATACACATTCGTCTCTTCCGGATACATATCTTCCAGTAAAATCGGATAATCCATGAATTGAAAACCGTCCACACCGCTGTCGCTGACTGCCACGCCGAAGAAAGACTTTCTGTCATTCCCCTCGATTCTCGCCACCAGATAATATTTGCCGTCCAGATAAATTGCACCGGCATTAAACACGGCATTTACGCCCAGCCTTTCCATAAAGAACGGGTTTGTCTCCGGATTCATATCATATTTCCACGTAAGCGGAATATGCTCCCTGGTCAGCACAGGATTCTCCCACCGGTCATAAATTCCGTTGTAAAAATCCGTTTTCACATTCTTCATCTTAATTGTCTCGTTATAACGTGATAACTGTTTTTCATATCTCTCTTTAAACATCTGCTTTTCTCCTCACTAATTCAAAACACATTCTGCCTGTATGATACGGACATTTCCAAGGTTCCACAATCGGCCTGCGGCTGGAAGGATTACCGTTAATATCTACCTCCCAGAACCATTCCGAGCCTTCACGTTTATCAATCATGTGATTTTTGATATATTCCCAGATAGCTCTTACCGCCTTAATATATTCTACCTTTTGTGGATTTTTCTGGTATCCGTTGTAGAATCCGACAATCGCCTCAGCCTGTACCCACCAGATACGGCTCTCCTCCACTACGCCTTTACAGCACTCTGCCGGCATGGAACAGCCGTCAAATGCTTCCTTATATACCTGCGCAGTAAGCGTTTCGGTAATCGGCGTCAGCTTCCTTGTATACGCTTCGTCGCCAAGAACCTCTAATCCGCGGTCAATCAGCCATGCTGTTTCAATATCATGTCCATAAGAATACAAATCAATCAGTGAATTGTACTCATCGTCGAAAAATACCTCCTGCCGTCCAAGCTCCGGATTAAACATCTTATCCGCAAACAAATCCAGAATATACCGAAGGCAGTCGCCGACCTTCTCCTCCTTTGTCACACGGTACAGCTCTGTATACGCCTCAAAAACGTGAAGTAAAGTATTCATCGTTCTGGTGGCCTCCACGCCGTTCTCTGAAAGTTTTTCATTGGATTCCGGCTGGAAATCCCTCGTAAACGCTTCCAGATAACCCTTGTCATCCTTACACTTTTCTTCAATCAGCCGGAAAATGGTCATCGCCAAGTCCCTTGCCTCCTCATTACCCGTTGCCCCATAATAAGAAGCCAGTGCGTAAATGCAAAATGCCTGATTATAGGTATGCTTCGTACTGTCACAAACCGTTCCGTCGTAGTTCATTGACCAGTACACTCCCCCATACTCCTTATCCAGACACGCTTCCTTCAAAAAAACATAGGCATGCGCCGCATATTCAAGATAACTTTCGTCATTGTACGTCACATACGCATTGGTAAAAAACCATAAAATTCTACTATTCAAAATACAACCCTTCTCTGCTTGCTTATCCAGATTCAGGTCATAATCCAAAAGACCATAATATCCACCGTTTTCTTTGTCTATCATTCCCTGCCAGAACGGAATTACATGCTCTTTAAATTCTTTCTTGACCTCTTCAACTACCATAACCAATCTCCTTTAACCAAAATACAAAAAAAGGAGGAGCTGCCCGCAAAGGGAGGGGAACAGGCAGAGTCTCATCCTTCTTTCATCAGATTTAGCGGATACCGATTTCCGTATCCTGCTCAGTCAAAACACTGTGCTCTTTAATATAATCAACAATCTCATCTAACTGCGTAAACGCAAGGCCCACATAGCTGTCAGCCGCACCGTAATAAATGGCAATCCTGCCTGTTGCCGCATCCTGAAGTGTTGCGCACGGGAAACAGACATTCGGAACAAATCCCCGCTCCTCATACCACTCTTCCGGAGTCAACAGATAATTCTCACATCTATACTTCACAATCGACGGATTATCAATATCAAGAATTGCACCGCCGATACTGTATACAAAACCGTTACAGGTTCCGCTTACACCGTGGTAAAACAGCAGCCAGCCCTCTGTAGTCTCAATCGGGGCAGCGCCGCCGCCAATCTTAACCGACTCCCACCACTCAGAGCCTTTTCCCATCACGTGTCTGTGCTTGCCCCAATAGGTCATATCCGGGCTTTCGCTCAGGAAAATATCTCCAAAAGGCGTATGTCCGCTGTCACTCGGTCTCGACAGCATAACAAAATTACCGTTAATTTTTCTCGGGAACAACACTGCGTTCCGATTAAACGGAATAAACGGATTCTCCACCCGCACAAATTTCTTAAAATCCGTAGTCTTCGCCATACCGATTGCCGCACCATAAAAGTCCGTACACCACATAATATAATAGGTGTCCTCTACTTTGACCAGACGCGGGTCGTAAGCATATTTGGGCATAAACGGTTTGCCGTTCTCATCTTCAAAAGGAATCTTTTCCTCATCAAACTGCCAGTGAATCGCATCGTCACTGCGTCCGAGGTAAATATACGGAATTCCGTTTACCTGTTCGCCACGGAATACACCGATAAACTTACCTTCGTATGGCATAACTGCTGAATTGAAAATCCTTGCAACGTTTTTTAAAGGATTTCTTCCGATCACCGGATTCTCCGAATATCTCCAGACAGGTGCATCTCCCATCTTCTCCGGCTTGTCCTGCCACGGAATATTGGGCAGTACACTTTCATCGATAAATTTTACTTTGGACATAATACCCTCCTTTAACACATTATTGTAATTTATCCACATTTAACTAAATTAAGCTAACAAAATAATAGCACATTTAGCTAAATTATGCAACACCTTAATTTAAATATTTTTGACCGTTTTCCGCTCAATCAAATCACCATAAACTACTGTAGTACCCCGGCGGTAATTCCGGTTACGCACACGGCGTTCTACAATATGTATGCACTGGCGAATCATCTCGTCCGTATTCACCCGGTATGTCGTAAGCTCAATCCCCTCCGGAATCTGATCCGCATAATCGTCATAGCCTACCACTGCTATATCATTAGGAACCGAGTATCCCGCTTTTTTCAACGTATCAATCAGACGGTAAGCAACCACATCGCAGTTACACACAAACGCTTCCGGCATTTCCTTAGGAAGCACCAGTTCTTTAATTTTGCCCCTGGCATCACGGTCAAAAATCGTCCATTCCTCGTTAAAGCTCTGGTCTTTCGCAATCAGATACTTGCGGTAACCCATATATCTGTCCAGAATACTTCTGGTACTCTTGTAATCACCGACAAAACCAATCCGTTTATAGCCATGCTTAACCAGATAACGTGTCAACAAAAAGCCTCCGTTAGAACTGTCGCCAATCACGCAGTCCACATCAAACTCTTCATTTTCAAAGTCAAAAAACACAATCCCTAATCCCGTTTCCGTCAACCGTTCCAAAAAAGCCGTCTTCATCTCGCCAATCACGATAACCTGCTCCACGGAATCCATATGCACAACATTGGGAAGAATCCCCTTGCTCTCATCTTCGCTACGCACAATCTCCAGGATACCAATATATCCTTTTTCCGATAATTTCATAATGATTTTCTGATAAACCTTAAAATAGAAGGAATCCCCGTCGTCAATGAAACGCTCTGAAATCAACAACGCTATGTTCTGGCTTCCCTGCCCCTCCTGCTTTTTACCGCTTTTAAAGACATAGCCCAGTTCATCTGCCTTGTTGATAATCTTTTCCCTTAAGGACTCACTGACGCCTTCTTTACCTGCCAACGCTTTTGAGACAGTAACAATACTTACGTCCAATTCCGTTGCCACGTCTTTCATTGTCACCTGTTTTCTTACCATCCTTCACACGCTCCTCTTCAGCAGTCTATTTCCGGTATCCTCTCTACAAAATCCCCTCATTCTTCATCCACGCAAGTATCCTTTCCGCATCCTTTTTGTGTGTTGTCTCCGACGGGTGCATGGAAGCCATCCCGTCCAGCTCCACATTATGATATGGAAGTTCAAAGGCATATACGTCTTTCATCCCCTGCTGTTTCACCTTATCTACCACCTGCTCCACATAAGGAAACACCTGCTCGCACAACGTTCCCAACACACACACAATCACGGATTCCGGGTGGCATGTCCTAAGCAATTGCAAAAACTCTTCGTAAGCCTTCAAAAAATGTTCCCTTATCTCCTCCTTGTGTAAATGGCCGGAATCATTCGTTCCCAGATTAATAAAAATATATCGTGGCTCGAATTCCTTCATATCCTGCCTGACATCAGGATTGACAAACCAGTTCACATATGGATACAGCTTCGGTACATTATTCTCCGGGTCACCCGTATATTCCACATACATACCATATCCGGAGGCGGATATCCAGCGGGCATTCCAATTCATCTCCTGTGCCATAAACGAGGCATAGCAGCATTCTCCGTCTTCCTCCCGGATAGTGTACTCGCTCTCCGGCTCTCCGTGAACGCCGTAACCGCAAGTAATGGAATCGCCAATAAATTCCACTTTCACCCTGTTATCCTCACCGTCTATCGGGCAAAGCTCCCCTTCCGCCATGCGAATTTCCTTAACTCCTACATAGGACATTGCCGCCTCTGTAATTTTCACGATACGCACTTCATGTAAACTTTTTGTATCAAGGTTACATATCGTATACCAGCCTTCCCTCTCCTTCAGCACAATTTCTGAAGTCTTCACTCCGTCTACATAAATGCGAAGCCCCGGCTGATTTACCTCCTCGTTCTCCCCGGTAAGCAGATACATCTCTAACCGGCTGCCTTTCACCTGTACGGTAAGGGCGGAATTGGTAAAGCCCAGATAACTGATTCCGTCCTGTTTTAAGATACGGCCTTCCCACCGCAGCATTTTCTCGTTTTGAGGTTCCATTTGATATTTTATCATACTCTTATCCCTTCCATATTATACACTGTCATTTACTTTTATAAATTATATATCAGTTAAACAAAAACTTCAAGTAATTTACTTTAATTTACTTAATTTTATTTTTATCTAATTTTTCTTAAATTTTATTTTCCGCACCCAAATACTGCTCTTCGCTTTATTGCAGCAAATTAGCAAAATATGAAGATTGACTTGTCTTTAATTTTATTATATTATAGTAATAGACTTTTTTAATAGGTGACTGCAAAACCGCCTATTTTATTTATCAAGTGGATTAAGGAGAGGGTTGCATGAAGAACCAAGGAGAATCATTAGTATTTACCAATGAAAAGTGTATCGGCTGTAACAAGTGCATCAGCGTTTGCAGCTGCATCGGTGCCTGCGTATCCACGGAGACAGACGGTGCCAAACGAATTGATGTGGACGGTGACCGCTGCGTTGCCTGTGGTGCCTGCTTTGATGTATGTGAACACGGAGCACGGGAATTTCGGGATGACACAGAGCGTTTTTTTGCCGATTTGAAAAAAGGCGAATCCATTTCCGTCTTAATTGCGCCGGCATTTAAGGCAAATTACCCCAAGGAATACGAATCTGTTCTGGGCGGGCTAAAACAATTGGGAGTAAACCGTTTTATCAGCGTTTCCTTCGGTGCCGACATCACCACATGGGGGTATATCAACTATATCCAGCAGAATAATTATCTGGGCGGTATTTCACAGCCGTGTCCTGCCGTTGTCGGATATATCGAGCGAAACCTGCCCGAACTGCTTCCCAAGCTGTTTCCGGTACAGAGCCCGATGATGTGCGCTGCGATATACGCCAAGAAAGAAATGCACATTTCTGATAAACTTGCGTTTATCAGTCCGTGTATTGCCAAAAAAATGGAAATCGACGACCCGAACAACAAGGGA
Organism: Clostridium sp.; assembly: GCA_023666975.1. The sequence goes on along the minus strand of JAMPAW010000034.1, from coordinate 11,279 downwards.
TACATTTCCTACAACGTCACTTTTGACCATTTGATGAAGTATGTCCGTGAAAACCATATTTCCGGTGCACTGCAATCCGACGAAGTTGAATACGGACTCGGTTCCATCTATCCGATGCCGGGTGGACTGAAAGAAAATGTCTACTGGCTTCTGGGGGAAAGCGTATTTATCCGTCAGATGGAAGGTGAAAAGCATATGTACCACTATCTGGAGCGGAACAAGGACCGCATTGCCAAATCGCAGACACCTTATCTTTTTGTTGATGCGCTGAACTGTTCTTCCGGCTGTATATACGGAACCGGCTGCGAAGCGGAAAAAGGCAGTTCCGATGACCCGTTAATCAATCTGCTGCAAATCCGCGAGGACTCCAAAAACAACAGTTCAAAGAGCGCCTGGTCAAAGAAGCTGTCTCCTGCAAAGCGGCTGAAACAGTTAAACAAACAGTTTGCCCATTTGAACCTCGACGATTATTTGCGCAAATATACCGACCGCTCTGCGCAGTGTACATACAATCATCCGACTACTGCACAGCGCGATGCTATCTTCAACGAAATGAAGAAATTCACCAAAGAGGAGCGTTCCATCAACTGTTCCTGCTGTGGTTATGAATCCTGTAACCAAATGGCAGATGCCATCTTTAACGGTTTTAACAACAAGGGCAACTGCATCTATTATATTAAGAAAGAAGTAGAGATGGAAAAGGAGCTGGCTGAACAGCTCGCCACCCAGTTAGAGAATGACAAGGACGCAATGGCAAACCAACATGAGCTGATATTGGAGACAATCCAGAGCATTAATCAGGAATTTGACAGCCTATATCGATCCGTAGACAACATGGCTTCCAGCAACGAGCAAAACACGGCAGAGAGTTCGGAGATTTCCGACCGTATCAGTAATATTTCTTCATTTTGCAGTAATCTGGTTACCTCTATGGACGAGATCAACGGCTTCATGGATGAACTGTCACAGAACAACGAGGAGGTTGTCAACATCGCCTCACAGACCAACATGCTTGCACTGAACGCCAGCATTGAGGCCGCAAGAGCCGGAGAGGCAGGCCGGGGATTTGCTGTAGTTGCCACGGAAATCAACAGTCTTGCCGGTGAATCCAGTGCAACTGCCCGCAGGAGCAATGAAAGTCAGGACAAAATTCTGGCTTCTGTCCGCGGTATTATAGAGGCTACACACAAGCTGAAAGATATCATTACTACCGTCAACGAACGGACGCAGAATCTGGCAGCTTCATCGGAGGAGATAGCCGCTTCCGTTACCACCATTTTGGATTCGTCCAATGAGATTAAGAAAAAACTGGAAACACTTGAGAAAAGCAATATCTGACAAAAAGGCTGGGAACTCTTTCCCAGCCTTTCACTTTCTGTTCTAATTCGGTATCATTCTTTAGAGCAATTCCTTAATCTTCAATGCTTTGTCAATATTCCCCTCTACCTTCAGCTTGCCAAAGGTAAATGCCTTGACCGGGTCTAACTCTCCTGACACAATCTTAAACAGATTATCTGCCGAACAGATAAATGCCGCATCACGGTCATAATATTCATACGGTTCAATATACAGCTTACCGTCTTTCACCTCGGCATAGAAAGAACCCTCACCCTCGCCGGTAATATTAAATTGATATGCCAAATGCTCCTTCACATTGCTCACATCAGTATCTTTAAACTGATTCTTGAATTTTTCAAAAACTTCTTCGTAGGTCATCTTTTTCTCCTTTCACTATCATACAACTCGAGATAAACGTTATATCTATTATGCAACTCATTGCTCATTTGTGTCTATCATGTTAGCATATCAACTGTAATTGTGCAAGTGCAATTTAGCGATTGCTATAATTTTTTCTCAATTTCCTTAATCACGGTCTTCAATGCTTTAATTCGTGCATACTTTTTATCATTCGATTCCAGTACATACCAAGGTGCATAGGTCGTATTCGTCTTTTGCAGCATCTCGTCCACTGCTTCCTCATACATATCCCATTTTTCCCTGTTTCTCCAGTCCTCGTCCGTAATCTTCCATTGCTTCTCCGGAGTATTCTGACGCAGCGTAAACCGTTCCAGCTGCGTTTCCTTGTCAATCTGCACCCAGAATTTGATAACGACCGCACCCCAATCCGACAGTTCCTTTTCAAACTCATTCATCTCGTTATACGCACGCTGCCAGTCATTCTCACTGCAAAATCCTTCCAGCCGCTCTACCATGACCCGTCCATACCATGTGCGGTCAAAAATCGCAATATGTCCGTCCTTGGGCAGACGGTTCCAAAATCTCCACAAATAATGTCTTGCTTTTTCATGAGGCTCCGGACTGGCTATCGGGTGCACCTCGTAACCGCGCGGGTCCAGCGCCGATGCAATTCTCTTGATATTACCGCCCTTTCCCGCTGCGTCCCAGCCCTCATAGGCAATGACAACGGGTATTCTTTTGCGGTACAATTCATTGTGCAGATTCCTGAGTTTTTTCTGACATGCTTTCAATTCCTTGCGGTACTCCTCATCTGTCAGCCTCTTATCCTCCAAAACAATCTCCGCTAACTTCGGAATCGGATTCAACGGAAATGTATTTTGCAAAACCGGTGCTGCCACCCGGCTGTTGACCAGCGCAACATCAATTCCGCTAATCATGGTTTCCAACACCTGCAGCTCTGCCCATTTCTTATTTTGTGAATCGATAAGATACCACGGTGCACCAGACTGATTCGTATCAAAAAGATACCGGTCATACACCTGCATATATTGGTCATAGTGTGTATTTTGCCAAATATCCTCTTCTCCTATACGCCATTTGGTATTTTTGTCTGCCATCAGTGAATCAATACGCTCCGCCTGCTCCTTTTGGCTGATATGAAAAAAGAATTTCATCACCAGATAACCGTTATCCGTCAACTGCCGTTCAAAATTGCGGACACTTCGGATACGCTTATGGTATTGTTTCTCTTTCATTCCACCACGCACATACTCCCTGGTAACCTCGTCCATCCAGCCGCCGTCAAAAAAGACAAATTTGCCCGCTTCCGGAATCTTCACAAAGTGACGATACAAAAACGGTTTTCTCTTTTCCTCATCGGTAGGTCTTTTCATCGCCTCAACCTTAAAGAAACGCGGGTCCATATTGCGGATAATTTTTCCGAGCACACTGCCTTTTCCCGCTGCACCCCAGCCCTCTAAAAGTATCAGCACGGGAAGCTTCTTTTCCTTGACGGCAATCTGCCTCGCTTCCAGTTTTTCCCTGGCCTCATCAAGACGTCTCTCCAATTCCTCATCTGAAGGTTTCTCGCTCTTACTCCACTCCTTTAACATCAGCACCTCTCCTTTCTCATGGCATTAAATGCGTTCTGCCCTGCGGCAAGTTTTTTCAGTTCAGGGAGGCTCCGTTCCATATATGCCTCCAACTGACTTACCTCATCCTCCAAGAATCCATTGTTTTTTATAATCCGGCAATCCGGAATAATTCCCTCCGCCGTTCTTACCTTATCTGAAAACATTATGTAAGCATACTTTTTGCCCTCTTTCACACAAATAGGCGACACTGACATATTCAATTCCTCATTCATCATATCCCTCCTATCCGTTTGACTCTTCTATCTCTATTATGCCTTTTATTTTCTGCTTTGTAAAGGATTTGTCCCGGCATTTCTGCTCTGATTTTTCAAAATCTGCGGTTCTATTTTTTATTATACAGGGTAACGCATAATAATATTATCAACAGAATAACCAGTATAATAATCTTTCCTGCCACACCCAGCGAATTAAACAAACTCATCATTACACGCCACATGATTTTCCTCCGCGAACCAATCGATACCCGTACTTTTTTAACTCAATATCATTCATCCTCTTTCGCACCTTCCTTGTATCATTGTGTGAGAAATGCGCTCTTAAATTCTTCAAACATGGCAAAGGCTGTCCTTAAAATATCTTCTAAATCATCATAATCTCCGATTACAGGCATGGGAATCCTGCCGTCATGCATCTCTTTCACGCAGGCTCCCCACGGGCGGCCAAGCAGCACTTTTTTCCCTTCCTTCACCACCCAGATCAACTCTGCCAGTCCGTATTTTAAACAAATATGAAAGCCGAATGTATATCCGTCCTTTTTTTCTTCCTGTAATTTGTAAAATCCTTCTCCTCGGAGAAACTTCGCATGATATCCTAAATCCTCAATCGTTTCAATAACTTCCTCTACATCAATATAGAGTAAACGTTCCTCCTCTTTGATTCTTTCTTTGCTATACAAATTGGATAATGCCTCATACCGTTCCACAAAATTAATTTTTTGCAGAGCCTCCTTCACTTTTGGGTTAAATTCATACATTTGCGTTTTCCTTTCGTTTTTTCTATTGTGGTTTGTGATTTTTAAAAAATTTCAAAGATAAAGTATACCGAAAGAATACCTTTTTATCTTTCAAATTACAAAAGCTTTTTTAGTTCTTCAATCAATATAGGGATTTCCTCGAAAACTACATCAGCAATAATATTCCAATTTGTTCCATCATAGTCGTGAACCAAACGATGTCTAAGTCCTGATATCATACTCCATTGAACTTCACCATGCAATTCTTTATATGCACCGGACAGGTTATAAACATGTTCTCCAATATTATATAGTGGTGTTGTAACAAGCCATTGCAACGGAACATTCATCAGCAAATCTTCCTTGCTAATATTGTTGCATATAATGTACTCATGTAGTTTTATTGCATTTTCGTAAATTTTTTCTATGCGCTGCTCATCTGAATATTTCATGCTATCAACAACCTTTCCCTCATAACTGCATGATAAAAATCACTATCTTTGTTGATTTCATTTATTTCAAATACATCAACATTTTTTCTCAAAACCTCTCGCAATTCCTCTGCGAGTGAAAAAATCAATGTAAGTTTGAAATTTTCCCCACCGCATACCAGAAAATCTAAATCACTGCTTTCATCTGCCTCCCCTCTGGCATAAGAACCAAACAGATATATTGCTTGCACTTTATATTTGGCAGCGATTGGCTGCACTAAATTCTCAATATCCTTAATTGTAAATACAGCACTATCCATTTTGATAACCCCTTTCTTTTATGGCAAATGATAATTTCATATCTGAGTCTTCCACTCCATTTGGTGATATTTTGATATCGTTTCATGAAAACCTAATGATTTATATAACGGATATCCATCTTCTGTTGCTTTGAGTTCTACCACGCTCAATTTCATATCCGATGCATCATCTAACAGCATATCCATCAGTTTCCGTGCATAACCATTACGGCGGTATTCTGATTTAGTATATACATTTAAAACCGTCCCTGTTTTTCCGGTCATAAAAGCGGGACTCATTGGTTTTTCGACAACAAGCAGCAGCGCACAGGCGATTATTTCTCCCTCATTTCTTGCTACATAGCCAAATATCGTTTTATTCAGGTTCCGCATAAAATAATCCGGCAAATTGCGTTTAACTGCCTCTAAATCTTTGTCTTGCAACCCGCCATAATCTTCTGTTAAATAGGCAATTCGTAACTCTGTCAGTTGTTCCATATCATCTGTTGAAGCCCTGTCATAGACCATAAATTGCCCTCCTTCTATCAGGCTTGAAGCTGTCTACTTAAACTCTTTACTGTAAAGTAAGCACTAGTTCTATTTGCATATCCTCCGACAAACGGGAAGTTATGTATTATTTCTCGTTAAGGCATTTGAAACAAAGTACTAATCCAGCCACAATCAAAACTACACAGACAAGAAAAGGCAGCATTAAACCCAATCCTAAAATATTACCTATTATTCCTGTAATGCCATGATAATCCCAATCATGAGGAGCCGCAGAACACAAGATAATGATTGCTCCTAAAAAACCCATGACTTGCCATGCAATGCCTAAAATCATTTTTTTCATAGATTCGTTTCCTTTCAAATTTTCATTCATTACTTTATTTTATATCGTTTCCTGCATGATTACAAGTGCTGTTAAAGGAAAAACGGCAATAAAACAGACGAATAACTTTTGGAAAAAATGACCATACTATCCAGGAAATCATAAATATAAGCAAAGCGTTTCCAAAGCATTTTGAATGTATTCCAAAACATTTTTTATTGGAAATAAATGCTGGTAGAAATCGGCTTGCAGACAGGAGGATGATTATATGGTATTAAACCAAAAAGAAACGGATGCAATTTCAGAGTTACAGACGCAGGAAAAAACTTGTGTGGAAAAGTACCGCAGATACAAGGAGCAGGCAAAGGACCCGGTGTTAAAGGAACTTTTTGGAAAAATCGAGCAGTTAGAGCAGAAACACTACGATACCTTAGGTCAGGTATTGAAGGGCAATGTTCCGTCCTGTGATTGTAACGACTCTTCCGGAAGGGATTATGAGCCAAAAGCAACCTACACTGCACAGGGGCAAAATGCGGACAAGCAGTCAGATAATTTTTTGGTTACGGACTGTATCGGCACGGAAAAACTGGTTTCATCTGAGTATAATACAAATGTATTCCGTTTTGCCGATGCAGCCCTTCGCAAGCTGCTGGCTGATATACAGATTGAGGAGCAGAATCATGCGGAAATGCTGTACAAATATAAGACTGCAAATGGGATGGCATAACTGACATTTCCCTTTATGGCTTGATTTGTATAGTGGCAGGGAGGCGTTATTTTGCGCCTCCTTTTCCGTTTGCCTTTTGGCATTTGTTCTGCTATAATCACTTCAGTGAACGGCTACAGATGTAAGACTGTTTTTGAAAGTGAAAACAGCGGCTTTATATATTTCTTCAAAGGATAAACCAATGAAAAAGATTGTACAAAAAATAAAAACAATATCAGGAAATTTATTTCAATGGACAAAGAAAGCAACCGAAGGACCGGCACGCTTCCTGAGAGACGGCAGACCCGGCGGCATGTTTTTATGTACGCTTTTGGCAGCCCAGTTTGTATATGGGTTCATGCTGTATGTATGCAATAATATCATGCCTGCATTTATGGCATTCCTTCTTTCATTTTTGCTGGTGGTAATCGTGACAGAGCTTATGGCTTTGCTGCTTAAAATACTTTTCGGCAAGGTGAAACGGGCAAGGGTATATCATCTTCTGGCAGTGCTTGATTTGATTGTGGTTAATTTTATCGGCACACAGCTAAACGGTGTGGTGTCGGGTATTTTCATCAGCGTGGTAACGGTTACTGCTGTAGATGTGTTGGGAAGATGCATATGGAGCATAGCTGTAGGTAAAAATCATAAGCAAAAATTCGGATATGCCGCCTTAACGGTATCTCTGGGAATCGTGGTTTTATTCGGTCTGTTCTTCCATATGGATCATTTTGGCGAAAACCGGATACAGAAGTATCTTGCATTATCGGAAGGTAACAGAGAAGAAAATGCAGGTTCTGCCGCTGATGATAAGACTGCGGGCTTTGCCGGTTATATGGAAAACGGGAATGCGAAAACAGCGGTGGTCGATTACGGTCCGGATTCTGCTTCGGGAATTGTCACCGATTACATCGATATTTCAGACCTCGTTGAAGGGAACGAACCGCAGGCATTACTGTCAAAGCTGTATTTTAAACGGGGATTAGACGAGGCGCCTTTGGCCGGGCGCATCTGGTATCCGCAGGACGGACTGAATTGCCCGGTAGTATTCATTGTACACGGAAATCATGATTTTGGCGTTCCGTCGTATCTTGGATATGACTACCTCGGCGAATATCTTGCATCAAACGGATATGTCGTGGTATCAGTTGATGAAAATGTAGTGAATGAGCTGAATGGTGAAAATGATGCCAGAGCCGTTCTGCTGTTAGAGAATATGAAAGCAGTTCTGGCTGAAAATGAAGATCCGGAAAGCGTTCTCTACCGGAAAATAAATCCGGATGGGATTGCCATAGCGGGACATTCCAGGGGCGGCGAAATGGTGGCAACCGCATGCCTGTTTAATGCACTTAGCGCATATCCTGATAACGGCAAGCGAAAGTTTGATTATCATTTTAATATCTCCTCGATTATTGCGATTGCGCCTACCGTTGACCAGTATATGCCGGCAGAACATGCAGTGGAGCTTTGCGATGTCAATTACCTGCTGCTTCACGGCTCAAACGATCAGGATGTAAGCAGCGTGATGGGTGAAAAGCAGTATAACAACATACATTTTTCCCATGCAGACGATACCTTATACCGTAAGGCAAGCGTATATATAATGGGTGCGAACCACGGGCAGTTCAATACAAAATGGGGACGCTATGACGGTGATGCGGGAACAAACGGCTTTTTAAATACCGCTAATTTTTTGGAGGCAGACGGGCAGCAGCAAATAGCAAAGGTTTACATCAGGGCATTTTTAGATGAAACGCTCCTGGGCGGCTGCGATTACAGTGACCTGCTTAGAGATAACACGAGGTATACAGAAGCGCTTCCGAAAACAGTGTACATAACAAATTATATGGATTCCGATTTCGTAAGGTATTGTTCGTTTGATGAAAATGCTGACATTGCCCATGGCGATATGGAGGATGTTACCATCAGCTGCCCGGGCATGGCGACATGGAAGGAACGTACAGATGTATACGGCACCAATAAAGGTGGAGAAAATCATGTTTTAAACTGTACATGGGAGAAAGATTCGGAACCGAGGATTGAGATAAATATCCCTGCAACGGATGTGACGGCAGGAGAAATCACATTTAGAATGGCGGATATGCGGGAGGATATCGCTGATGAGATAACTGCGCTGCATTACACAGTGGAGCTGTATGATGCAGCGGGCAATATGGTAAGGGCAGAAAATCCACAGCTTGTCTATCCGTCACTGGCAGTTCAGCTGTATAAGCAGGATGTGCTGTTTGGTTCCTATGAATACAAGCATCAAATGCAGACAGTATCGCTGAAAGCGGATATGTTCCCAACAGATACAGCGTTTGATTTCACATCTGTTCATAAAATTTGTGTCGTTTTTGACGGAAGCGGGAAAGGCGAGGTTATCATGGACGATGTGGGATTTGCAGGATAGCCTTATGCGGATTGCAGTGAAAGTATGAAAGTTTTTCTGTAAATAGCTACCAGCAATAGGTCTTCTATGATAAAATCAATATCATTTATCTAAAATCCAGTTGCCATTAACCTTTACAAAAGCCAGTTCAAAATCCGTGTTTACATAGATGCCGACATACCCAACAATCACTCTGTCGGGTGAAATTTCAACCCACGATGGTTCAAACTGATAGCTCTTCATGCCTGACTGCGTATGTTTTTCATACTCTTTTTTACTGTCATTTTGGGCAAGGTTGTCCAATTCGTTAAAATTTTCAAGGAAACGAACCAACTCCTCCCTCGAAACAGTATTCCCACCATAAAATTCTATTCCAGTCGCACTGTCCGTAATGACTTTTGGCAGCAGTTCACACTTTTGTATGCTTTTTGCCAAATCCGAAAAGTCAAACCGGTTTAACGGAAAATCTTCTAATGCTTTCTTTAAATCCGCAATAAATTGTGTTTGCTGTTTCTTTAAGTACGATTTTATAAATGGTTTCATAAAAAACTTTTTCACGGTTACATCTTCCGTTAAATCGATCTCCGTTTCGCCGCCTTTTGAAATGAAAATGCCAGTCCAGTGTCCCCGCATATTGCTGTTTTCCATATCAAATTCCCATCGTTCATATGGCTTTACATCCGTAACCGTAAACATAGTAGAGTAGCCCTCTTTCGTATATTCAATAAACTGTTTTTCATTTACGGTTTCTGTCTTACTCAAATCACTTCGCCATGTGCTATACTTGTCAACAGCTAAAACAACTTCCCAGACTTTATGAATATCACTATGAATCATTGTTTTTATATTTGAAACTGCCATCCCTGATACTTCCTTTCAACCTTCGATTTGCCATCTTCCACAACATAAAACAGTATACCATATGTCACCAATTTTCAGAGAAAATTGATGACCTGCTTGCGCATCAGCGCAATTCATTTTATCATATCCTCATTATTTTGAATGATACTTATAAATGCCTGCATCTGTTCAGACGGCTGCTTTGCATATACAATTCCATAATATGTTTTATATTCCCACTCCATAGGGATAGTAACTATGGAGGGGTGAACATCTTTCCAAATATCCAATGTTTCCATGATACACCCCGTTTGCTCACATTCATTAAATATATTCGTGTCATAAAAATGCGGGATATCCAAAATGCTAATATCAGGGTGTTTTGTTTCGATTTCATCACGCAGTCTGTTTAGTTCAGGAGAATCCCCACGTTTTACAAGCATAAGGGTTTCCCCGTCCAAATCGCTCCATTTCAGCTTTTCTTTTTTCGCTAATCTATGCTTGCGTGGAACAGCAATACAGCACTCCCCTTGTTTTAACACAAGAATATTATATTTCTCCCTCCATGTGAGGGAATCACATGGACCGACAAAACAATCGATCTCTTTGCCGAGTGTTTCTAACATCTTTTCCATACTTGCCGGACTATCATCAAAAGGTACAATGTGAATCGTCACAGGCAGCGTTCCGTCATCCATTTTCGACCACAAATCTACCAGCATTTTACATGGACGGAGAATCGATGTTCCAATACGGATTGACTGTTTTTCATTCTTAGCAATCTGACGGGTACGGGCTATCGCCTGTTCCGAGTGCTTTATGATTTTTTTTGCATCCTTGTAAAAGGAACGCCCGGCGGGGGTAAGCTGCGTTCCCTGACTGGTTCTTTCAATCAACTTTACACCAACGTCTGCTTCTAACTTGTTGATCTGGTTCATTACGGATACCGCAGTTATATACAATTCCTTTGATGCTTTCAGAAAACTGCCCTGATCTGCGACAGCAATAAAGGTGATAAGTTCCCGATTATACATAGGCATCTCCTTGTTTTAAGATTTTCTTAAAGCCATTTTAACATTTTGGTATCTTCTGTGTCAATTACTTCTGCACTACAATAAAACAAAAGCAGAGAAGGAGGAAAGACAAGTGGAGTATGTTACTTTGAATAATGGCGTGGAAATGCCAGTCTTAGGTTATGGAACATATCAAACACCGTCACGGATTACTGAACAGTGTGTTGCGGATGCAATCCGTGTCGGTTACCGTTCGATTGATACCGCGCAGTGCTATGGAAACGAGCATGAGGTCGGTCTTGCCTGCAAAAAATCAGGAATTGTACGCTCAGAACTTTTTATTACAACAAAATTGTGGGCTTGTCATGGCTATCAGGATACGCTGCGTTCAATTGACGGTTCTTTGAAAAAAATTGGAATGGATTATATTGATTTACTGCTAATCCATGAGCCTACGGGGG
>JAMPAW010000349.1 GCA_023666975.1 Clostridium sp. | reverse complement strand
GCTTACGGCCGCATCGGGGATCGAAAAAATGATGGCTTTGACCGTACCACCGGTACCTATTATCAGGTTTATGCGCCAGAGGATCTTGCTAAGGAGTCTGCTACAAAGGCCGGCGTCAAAAAAATAGAAGAAGATTTTAATGGGCTATACCATCATTGGAACGGACTCTGCCCTATAAAGCCTTTTTTCTTTGTTGTCAATGACCGATATGATGGTATCCCCACTCCTATTATAGAGATGAGCCTTATATTAGGCAATTTGCCTGACTACGCCGATGTTGAGATTAATACTTTTTCTGTCCGTGATCTGGAAAGAATTTTTAACAGTCTGGATGACCTTTCAAAACAGGACATCCTGGGCATTATACCCGATCAGATTATGCCTGTTGTTGAGTATGAGGCTTTACATGAAGCCGTCACATATCTGTTGAATACGGAACTGCCAGATAACTACACGGATAACCTGGTCGTTCCGGATTTCAATGATAAAATAACTTTTAATGGATTAAGCACTATTGTAAACAATCTATTGGTAACAGGAAGTTATCAGGAAGGGGTATTGACGAAATACTTTAATGATAACCCGGGGGTAAAGGAAATTCTGCAAAAACGGTTTCACGCCCTTTACGAACAGTCCAAGGAACAAATTCCTGACCATGAAGAGAATTATGCCGACTGCAGATTTTACTACATCCTTGAACAGGCATGCCCTAAACAAACCTTGTCGATACAGTCGAGCGTACTGGTTCTAATGGCTTATTATTTTTCCAGCTGTGATATTTTTGAGGAACCTACATAAAAATGAACGGAGGTGAAATAAATGATATTACCGAAAAAACAATTGTCGCTCAGTGAATCCCTGTTTGGATTCGGAGCTTTTCTGTTACAACAGCTTGATACCCCTACTACTGTGGACAATTTGTGGGAATACTACAAGGATTCTTATGCAAACAAAAAATATCTGATAAAATTCACTTTCGACCAATTTATCATGGCATTGGATTACCTGTATATTATAGGTGCGATCAAACAGGACGAAAGGGGGATGCTATGCTATGAAGCTGCGTAGTTTAAGGGCTAACCAGTCATCATTCCATCCAATTACATTTAAAGACGGTATAAATATCATTGTAGGGAAGCAGGTTGCACCACATACGGAAAACGATGGAAACACTTATAATGGTGTGGGAAAATCATTGACCCTTCATCTGGTGCATTTTTGTCTGGGCTCAAATAAAATTGAGTCTTTTTCGCAAAAGCTTCCCGGCTGGGAATTTACGCTTAAATTTGAGATTAATGGTGAGGAATACTATTCTTCCCGCAAAACGGATGACCAAAGCAAAATTAATTTTTGTGGTGAACCATTAACGGTCACTGCCCTGAGGGCAAAACTCCTTTATTTATGTTTTGGTTTAAGCGACCCTCCAAAGCATATGACATGGAATTCCCTCTTTTCCAGATTCGCCCGCAAATACCGCATCTGCTATTCCTCATTTGACTCTTTTGTTCCAAAAGAGTCAGATTACAGCAAAATCCTGAATAACTGCCATTTGTTGGGAATTGACACTGACTTAATTGTCAGCAAGAAAGATTTGCGGGATAGGCAGACAGCGGCAAGCACTACCGAAAAAGCTATCAAAAAGGATCCCCTGTTTCGGCAGTACTATCTTGGGAAACATAATGCGGAACTGGATGTAGCCGACCTGGAATATAGAATCCAGGAACTTGAAAAGCAGATATCCGCTTTCAAAGTGTCAAATAACTACCATGAACTTGAAAAAGAGGCGGACGAAAAAAGTTATCAGAAAAAAAACCTTGAAAACAGGCGTACCTTGATCAGCAATTACATCAAAAATATTGAAGACGCATTTAAGGAAACGGAAGAAGTAAAAGAAGAAAAGCTGTTAAAGGTTTACGCTGCCGCCAATGTGGAAATCCCCACTATGGTACAGAAAAACATTGAGGATGTCCTTCAATTCCACAGCAACTTGATTTCCACCCGCAATGCGCGTTTGCGCAAAGAACTGGCGAAACAGAAAGCTGAATTAAAAAGCATTGATGAAGAAATATTCCGTTTAGGGCAGCGCATGGATGAACTGCTTGATTATTTAAACTCCCACGGAGCGCTTGAAGAATATGTCGCCCTGACCAAGCAGCTGTCATCTTTGCAAAATGAATTAAACCGGATTTTAGAATACCAGAAAATCCTGAAAGCATATCGCGACAGCGAGCTGGATATTAAGGCTTCCCTAATCGCAGAAAACAAAGAAACAGAGGAATACCTTGCACAGGAGCACAAATATCTGTCTGACCTGATGACAAAGTTTGGGGATTATGCAAAGAAATTCTATCCCAAAAAGAAAAGTGGCCTGCTGATAAAAAATAATCCCGGTGAAAACATGCTGCGGTACGCCATTGAGGCCCGGATCGAAGACGATTCTTCCGATGGTGTCAATGAAGTGCGGATGTTTTGTTTTGATTTGCTTCTGCTTACCTGCCAAAAGAGCAATATGCGTTTTATTTTCCATGATAGCAGGCTCTTTGCCAACATGGATCCCCGGCAACGGAATATGTTATTCCGCATCGTAAATGAGGTCTGCCAGAATAATGACTTCCAATATATCTGTTCTATTAATGAAGATGCCCTGCTCTCCGTTCAGTCCATGATGAATCCGGATGAAATCAAACACATTCTGACGGATAATATCAGGTTAGAGTTGAGAGACGATGCCTCTGAAAGTAAGCTTTTAGGCATACAGGTGGATATTGATTTGGAAGATAAGGGGAAATTTTCTGAAGAGTTCAGTTAAGAAATCCTATCTTTCAACGCCTTATAAAACTCTTTCATTTGGCTATCAAGTAACCTTGATAGCCAAATGAAATTAATAAATATACCATATTTCATTCTGCATCTGGTATTTCGATTTTAGTATCAAAGTCTCTATATTTTTGTCTTCTGATTATACCTATGCGTTCCCTTAATTTTATAGCCACATCATTTTGAACTAATGTTTGATGACATATTTCTTTATTTTCATACAAAGATAAATATTGCTCTATTCGCAATATAATACGACTATTTATATCAGCACGATAATCTTCTGATTCTA
>JAMPAW010000348.1 GCA_023666975.1 Clostridium sp. | reverse complement strand
GATAACTAATCAATTTGCTATAATATCTATAGTAAACGTATGTATCTGTTCCCGTATAGCAGGAACGAAAAGCAAGTATTCCACCTATATGAATAGCAGAAATGATCAAATATGTTTTTCGGCTGACACCATAATGTTTGCATAGCAATGAATATCCCAAAAGAATAAATAAATTAACAAAATAAAACATCTCTTTTCTCCTAAAATATCATCCTTTTATATAGCCTATCTGTACATTGTCCCTTTTTGCCCAAATCTGCGTCCTGCATAATATAAGACATCTTTTCCAAAAAAAGATACCAGTGCGCCTATTCTGTCCTTTCGGCGGAGATATGGGTTAAGATCAAACAAAACGTTCATTCTACATTGCTTAATATTATCCCAAAACAGCTCCCTATCCTTTTTATCTTCTTTAGGTATCTGTAAAAAAACCGTACACATATTAGAAAACTTCCTTGCAAAAAACGCCTTTCTTAAGGTCGGATCATAAGATAATATATCCTTCTCAGCCTGTTCCGTCACAAATAGCATAGTAAGTTTCTTCGAATCGTATTTCTGCCGTATAATACTGTCCTTGCGCTTTCTGTACGCATAAATTGGGGCATCAACATGGGCTATTCACTCCGAACTTTGTATCATTTTGTAAGTGGTTGCCATATCTTCATATAACCATCCTACAGGAAAACGAATATCTCCTAATATTTCTCTTTTCAAAAATTTAAACTGAGCTCCTGTATTGATATCCCGATAAAGCATACGTTCCAATGCATCATGGGGGTTCAATACGCTTACCTGAATATTGTCATCTGCCGTTCTTATTATGGGAATGTTGTTGTCCAACTTCTCCCCATCCCAAAAAGCCGATTCCCGCTTCACCATTGACATATCCGCATGGCTATCACACAAAGCTTTCAGCATAACTTCTATAAATGCCTCTGATACAAAATCATCGGAATCTATAAATGCAACATACTCACCTGTTGCTGCTTCTATTCCGACATTCCTGGCATCGGACAACCCACCATTTTTTTTATGGATCACCCTGACTCTACAGTCATGCTCTGCATACTCATCACATACTTTCCCAGAACCATCTGTAGATCCATCATCCACTAACAGAATCTCCAGTTGTTCATATGTCTGATTCACAATTGAATCAATGCATTTTCTCAGATATGGCATCACATTATAAACAGGCACTATCACACTGACTTTAGGTTGTTCCATCTCTAATACTTCCTCAATACTTTGACAAATACTTTTTTCACCAGGCTGTATATCCCTAATCTATAACAAATCTGTCTGCCCATTCGTTCCGCTTTGATACGGATTGTGTCCGGAAAATATTTTTGAAATAATTCCGTTCCTGTCAGGTTCTCCGCATCTGTGAAAAATTCATTCCGCTTCAGATTATATGTTATGCTTTCATTCATTTCTTTCACTTTATCTGTAATATCTTCTGGAGTAGTCTGAAATATCCTGAAATTATCCTGTATCTGCCCAAAAATCTCTCTTCCTTTCGATGTATGCACAAGTATGCGCGTTACCCCCAAATCATTATCCAGTTCCCTGGAGAATCTCCCCACATTAAATGCATCCCACATTGTGAAATCACTGACGCGGTACTGCTTTTTAAAGGAACATTTATAGCAGGATGGCCGTACACTGACATTTGTAAAAAAGGCTCTCAAATAGGGATCAGACTCTACACCGCACTGATAAATTTTTCTGTTTTTATTATCCAGGGCAGTGATCACATTATATTTATATCCATAAACCGATTTATCCCTGAAAATCAAACTTGCCACCTTGGTTTTTCTTCTATCTTCTATGTAAGCAATATACTTTGACAAGATCAGCGGCGATGGAACCGACCGGCAGACAATATCGCAAGTAATCAAGTTTTCATAATCTTTCCTCAAATATTTCTTTAGTCCCTCAATCTGGCAGGGCGTCCCGGAATAACATACCATCCTCCCCCTGTCCAATTCATGCCTGGCTTCCCTGTATGTACTGGCAGTACTGCTCTGCACATATTTGCTTTTTCTGAATAGTTCAAGCTGGTCTGCATTACAGATTCCAATATGTTTTGTCTGTAATTTTTCATCCATGGCCGCGCCATAGACAATGCCGCCCTGTGATATTACATATTCAGCCAATGCGGTGAAAAAGCCGCCGGAGGTACTGTCTTTCAATATGTCCAGGTTTTTATTCTGTATGAAATATGCCTCCTGCTGAAACGGCTCTTCCCTGACAGGGTTCAGAATCGGACAAACCGCTTTACATAAACCGCATTTAATACATTTCTCTTCATCTACTGACGGATATAAAAAGCCTTCCCGGTCATTACGCATGGCAATGCAGTTTTCAGGGCATATGTTCTCACAGGCTCCGCATCCGCAGCATTGAGTTTTCAGCTTAAAGTCATCCGTCATGATCAGTCACCCTAACGCTCCTTTTACAAATTCCCATGAGGATTTGCACATTTCTTTCAATAAATCATTAATCTTATCATATTCCAGTTCTTTTTTTTCGATCTCAAACATATCCGACGTCCGGGTAAGCAGTCTATTCGGGTCTATGTGTAATGCGTTAAACAACGAATCTATCCTTGTATTCGTAGACCCTTTCGTCTGATCTCCGTATCTTTTAAATACAAAAAAGTTTTTATTTTCTATCAATGAAAATGACGTGCCATGAAAAGAATCCGTAAGGATTACTTCCGCATGCCGGATCAGGTTAATAAAATCACACGGCCTTGCCTCTACCAATTTCACATCATAATAGGACTCATCATACTTTATATATTGATCCAGATGAACGATCGCGACCGTCTTAAGCCTGCGGCGGTTCGCGTAGTTGGCAATCATCTCCCTTTGCCATCTGTTATTGCCCAGCAGGTATACAAAAATATATGGTTCGGCATACAAAACATTATCGGGGATTTCCTTCAGCCATTCCTGCTTACTGAGCATGTACACCGGATCAACTGTTACTTCACAATCCAATCCGCTGATTTCTTTCACTATTTTTGCTCCGCTCTCTTCCCTTACAGACAAGTACCGGAATTTCATCAGCATTTCCTTATACTTTTCCCAATATTTCCGCG
>JAMPAW010000347.1 GCA_023666975.1 Clostridium sp. | reverse complement strand
ATCATCACAGAGGCAGAGACATTTGCTGGTTTTCGGACATCATTACATTGATTCAACCAAGCAGATATATTCTCATGACAGAAAATGTAAGAGACGAGCCAGAACGCAGAAATTTATTTATCAAAACTTTGATAGCGATAAAAAATATTAAGCGATTGCCCTGAACAAAATAAATAAGTGCTTTCCTTTTTGTCGTAAACTGTGTATAATAACAATAGGCTTTTATTATTACTTATGATTATGCAACAGTCAAAAACCCCGCAGCAAGCTGACGGGGCAGCAAACTTGTAACGCAGCAGAGCTGCAGGATGTTAGACCCTCGCAGCATTCGCCAGATATCCGCACAAGTGCGGCTGCTTGGCTCGTTGCTCGCAGGAATAAAGGGGATGGGTTATGAAGAAGGAAATTGTATGGCAAGATAGGTTTAATATTGGCGTTGATTCACTTGATAAGGCACATCAGAAGCTTTTCTCCATTATGGGTAAGATGCTGGCGTTGAATGAAGATGAGGCGAAGCAGAAGCATGCATGCATGGAGACAATTAAGTATTTTAAGAGTTATGCAATCAGGCATTTTAAGGACGAGGAAAATTACATGACTTCCGTGAATTATAGCGGCTATGATTTGCATAAGCGTTTGCATGACAATTTTCGGGAAAAGACGCTTCCGATTTTGGAGAGCGAGCTGGTGGAGACGGATTACTCCCCAAAGGCTATCCGGCATTTTCTCGGAGTCTGCATGGGTTGGCTGTCCGGACATATCATGACAGAGGACCGCGCAATTACGGGTAAGGCGATTAGCAAATGGAAAAATATCCGCTCGGAAGATGAATTGAATGCACTGGAGCAGACGGTTATTCAGATTATGCGGGAGGTGTTCCGGTTAGAGTCGCAGGTCATCAGTGAGAACTACGGCGGAGAAGATTTTGGTAAAAGCGTTTACCACCGTTTGGATTACCGTTCCCGCGACGGCGGGAAATATCAGGTGTTTTTGGTATATGAGGAGCAGCTGCTAATCAGTACAGTGGGACAGATGCTGGGTATCAAGTTCAAAAAAGTGGATAAAGTGGTTATTGATGCGACAAGATTCCAGTCACAGCAGCTCTTGGAGCGGTTGAGGGAATATTTTCCGTCAGTCGATTTGTGTGAGCTGGAGAAGGACAGTGTGCTGACGGAGGAGCAGTTTACCAAGGCGATAGAGAAAGACTTTCCACCCTACAGCCTGCTGTTTGATACGGGCGCGGGATATTTTGCTTTTTGTGTGAGAGGAAGCGAATTACACGCACAAAGAGAGTTGTCAGATGAGGCAGTTGGTTCTACAAGGCTGATGGACGAGTTCAAAGTTCAGATGCAGAGAAATGCCAACATGAAAAAGGTACTCGTGGTAGATGATGCGCTGGTTGTGCGCCAGAGCATGAAGGAGCTGCTGAAAGAGGACTATCATGTTATTCTGGCAGATTCCGGATTTGCAGCAATCAAGAGTATTACATTGGGAAGGCCGGACTTGATTCTGCTGGACTATGAAATGCCGATTTGTGACGGCAGGCAGATATTGGAAATGATTCGCAGTAATAAGGAGATTGCGGATATTCCGGTTATTTTCCTTACCGGCAGAGGCGACAGAGAGAGCGTGAAGAAAGTGATGTCCCTGAAACCGGCGGGCTATATGTTAAAGACGATGACGCCGGATGATATCAAGAAAAATATCGACTCATTTTTTGACAAGAGACAAAGTAAATAAATATATCTTTTGCAGTTAGCCTGCCAGCTTCTTTTTGATCTGGCAGGTTTTATCTTTGCAGTTGGCGCACTGCAGCGTTTGGTTGGAGCCTTTCCAGAAGCGTTCGGGGTGCTTGGCGTAGATGACCTCCCAGTGAATCAGTACTACGCAGGACGTAAAGAACAGGCTCCAGCTGAAAAAGTTCTTGATAAAAAGCATCGGTGTAAACATCATAAAATGTCCCCAGTCATAAATGCGGCAGTTGATACAGCATTTATTTTTCATGATGACGGACTGGAACGGACAGTAAAACAGAATGCAGATGTAATCGCAGAGGAAATAAAACACGGTAAGCATCAGCAAATCGGCTTCGTCCAAAATGTGGAACAGATACAGCGCACCGAAGATTGCATTGAATATCAGCCAGACCAGCATTACAGTCCATGCTTTTACATTCTGATCCGTGACAAAGCGGTAAAGCTCCAGCTCAGAGTACCCCTGTTCCTCCTGATACTGTTCCTTTTCTGCCTTGCGTAAAGCCATGGTCAGCCGGTCGAACGGGAAAATATGGACAATCATCATCGTCATGAATATCAGCCAAAGACCGTGCAGCGGCGTAATGCCCTTATAGACCGGCCATGTCATCAGGTTGCACAGTTCTTCCCGCCGAAAGATATAAAAAATCAGTACACTGGTAAAAATGATAATCCGCAGGCAAAGTTTAACCAGATAACGGAACATCATTTTGGTTTTGATAAAGTTCTTCATTATTTCATCTCCATTTGTGTGGTATTGTGCAAAACAGCGCAGCAGTGTCCTGCATAAATCGGTATCTTCTGCTTCATACTACTATTATAGCATTTTAAAACCATTTTGTAAGTATTAAGGAGGACAAAATTAATGAAAAATGAAAACAGGACAGACCTGCCTAAACTGGCCATGGACGAGATTCCGACTCCCAGTGCCGATGCAGTCAGTATTACCGGACTGGTAAAAAAGAGCGGCAGAATATCCGGATATCAGTTGTCAGATGACCGCATTGTCAGCAGGGAAGAAGGCGTCAGCCTGGCCAAAGACGGAAAGATTAAAGGGGTGGGAATTGCGCACAATAAGGACACGGAATATCTCAAATCGATACCAGATGATACGGAGGATAACAATCTATCTGCACTTCCGACGGTGAAAGGCGACTTTTCATAGGCTGGAAGCTGCGCCGGTTTGCCGGGGAAGGGTTGACCTTCCCCGTTTTTTGTGCATGGATTTTGTCCCCAAATAAAGAAGTTGCACATAAAACCAATCCATAGTAAAATAAATGCAGAACAACAGGGGAAAGCTACGAAAGAACCTGACGGGTCGGGAAAGGCTATCCGTTGGATACAAAAGTGGAGGTCTTACCGTCTGAGGGATATCTGACGGAGAGTGAAACGGCAGACGGAACTAAGGAAATAGAAGAACAGGTAT
>JAMPAW010000346.1 GCA_023666975.1 Clostridium sp. | reverse complement strand
TGATGTACACGTTATGCACACGCCTGTAGGTAATATTATGCGTTATTCTGCAATTCGGGTAAAAGAAAAAAGCACTGAATATCAACTGATTTCAGTGCTTTGCTGAGATTTTCAAATCCCTTCTGTGATCCGCCTGGGGAAAGCGTGCGGAATTTATATCCTGATAATCAGAAGATTATATCGTCTAACTTTTGCATCTCCAACATTTGGGACTTGTATGGCTTGCATCGTTGTTCCCTGTTTTGCGTTCAAGGCAATGTCAGAAAATGTCCGTTTACACATCAGATTCTCTAATCTTATCGTATGCAAAAATACGAAATAACAAAATAAAATCAAAATTCATATAAGAATTGCCGTGTTATAATTCAATAAAATTTCGTAACTTTGTGTAAACAAGATTCCAATACCTAAAATGGCAATTCATTACAGCAAACATTTCGGTGTAACTCATCAAGATGTAGAGTCAACTGGCAAGTGCAAAATTAAACAATCCGTTTGAAGAACTCAATTTTAGGGGTTGAAAAGCCCAGCTTTTTTCTTGGACGACTGTTGATCATGGCCTGAGCATGATCAAGTTCCTTTTGTGAGACCTCTCGGAAATCAGTTCCTTTTGGGAAAAATTCCCTCAATAGCTTGTTGGCATTCTCAACTGCACCTTTTTGTCCTGAACAGTAAGGGTCAGCAAAATAGACATTGCAATTCAGGAATTTTGCAATGGCTTCATGGTTTCTAAATTCCATTCCGTTATCAGTGGTAATAGTCAGCACCCATTTTTTATAAGGTAACAGGAGCCGTTTGACGGCAGCTTCGACATCATGAGGTGATTTGGACGGCAACTTTGTCTGAAACAACATGTTCTGGCTTCTTTCCAAAAGAGTGAGTACTGCGCTTTTCTGATCCTTGCCAATGACAAGATCCATTTCCCAATCACCGAAACGCTTGCCGTCAGCCTCCTCGGGGCGCTCATGGATAGACACCCGGTTAGGTATCATGGATTTTCCTGCCGTTTTATATGGCTTTTCCTGATGATGACGATGCTTCATCTTGTGATGGCAGTATTCCTTCAGCTCTCCGGTCTTGTCTGCCCTTATCTCCTGGTATATTCGCTCCTTGGATATGTATATACCCTCTTTTTTTAAGCAACCTGATATCTGTTCCGGTGACCAGCGGTCTTCCTTGAGATGCTTTAGTGCCTTCTGTACAACGCCCGGTGCAAGTCCGTGATTAGTAACGACACGTTCCCTGCGTTCCATAGCCATCTCATTGGCTGTCCTTGGATTGTATTTGCCTCGTTTTGTCTTGTTGCGGTTGTACTCGCGCTGTATCGTGGATGCGGCGCGTTTCTTTGGAGCCGGAAGTCCGGCTTCTTCAGCGGCTTCCGTTTCTATACGGTTAATCTCGTCTGCGATGGCTTGATATGTAAAGCCATTTTGGCGCATGGTAGAAATTATATACCTTTGCGCTAAGGTTAGTTGTTTGTACATGAGCAATACAAAATTAATTAATCTTGGGGAGACTTCGGTCTCCTTTTTTTGTATTGCCAGTATTTTCTCTGTCGAAGTCCGCTCTTGGGGGCGGACTCGCCCGCCCCCGCCGCTTAGGCATCCCCTCCCGAGAGGAGTGAGGAGATTATTCTGCTTCTATAGATCCCATCAATAATTTTACACTTCGATTTGGAATCTACATAACTCATCAAGATTTAACATCAAAAGGTGTATATAATGGGTATGTTGATAAAGATTCCTTACTTCATGTTGATCCTTTATTGTTAAAAAGTTGCAATGTCCCGGAGTTTAAGGAGGCTTATGATGTATTTCTGAGCTTTTTTCGTGAATTTGTTCCTTTAGTGCGTCATGTCAAGCGAACTGATTGTACCGATTTGTTTTTTAGGCAAATTGTTAAACGATTCACTCTTAGTGAAATACCTAATACTGGCTTGGGTTACTCGACCGGAAATACTAAAGGTAGAGGTATCAGTGGCGCACTGTCCGTACAATTGGCAAATAGCGCATATGAAATTATTTCTGCTGGACTCGAAGACCCAGAAATATTTGCTCTAATGCAGCTTATTGAGGATAATATTGGTGCGGATAGAATCAGCGATATGACTCTTGCTGTTCTTCAGAAAAATATACTGTTATATACACAGCGTGTAGCAGAGGAACTCAGCATAAATACCCAAAAGTATATTCATATTGGAGAAGAATATAATGTTCCTTTTTTTAATGGAAAACCTGTCCATTTTATTCCGATGAGTTTACTTGCCGATTTACCAATAGCTCATGATTTTGAGGATATTGATAATGTTTGCAACTATAATAATGAGCTTAAAAGGAGAGTTGCCCAGATCATAGGACTAATTTGGCAAGATTATAAGAGTTTCAAGAAACCAGATTGGAGGAACCTTATTTTGAGTAATCCGGATTGTTATAAATCTGCAATTGCTTTTTATAAAGGTTTGGCAGGAGTCCCATATGATTTTAATGGAGATGATAAAGAGCAGTATTTAGACATAATGTTAGAGGAATTTGTTTTAAAGCATCCGTTTGAATTTAAAATTGACAGCTCTTCTAATGTAGAACAGGATATTTACGATTTTACGATTGCGATATGCAACCAATTTAAACATTTAGTTGAGGACAATCGGCTATCGGAGGAGTTCTATCGAAAAGGGAGAACTCCAGATGAGACAGATTGGCAAATGCTATTATATACCGTTGCAGATACCTACAGAGTAGCAGGAAATTTTGATGTTTCTATAACTCGCGAAGATAATCCTGGCGTTGGTGAAATTGATTTCCATTTAACGCGGGGAACGAAAGCCAATACTATAATAGAAATCAAGAGATCTGGAAATAAAGATCTCTACCATGGATACCGGTCTCAGTTAGCCGCTTATATCAGAGCTGAAAGAGCAACAAGTGGAATCTTTATGATTATAATCGAAGATGACAGTTACGAAGATATCAAAGCTAAATTAGGGCTTATACAAGAAGATATGAAAATAAAGGGGGAATACATTCCAGACGTTATTTTCATAAATGGCAAAAGACAGCCTTCTGCAAGCAATCCTCGGTATCGTAATCCTAAATTGCAATAATATAAAATTTCTAAAATCAAAGTATTATCTGCCATTCGCCGCCTTTGTCGGGGCCGATGCGGTGGAGGATACCTTCGGATTTGA
>JAMPAW010000345.1 GCA_023666975.1 Clostridium sp. | reverse complement strand
CGATGTAGCAGTAGCGGCTACCTGTACGAAGAATGGAAAAACTCAGGGGAGCCATTGCAGCGTTTGTGGAACAGTGATTACGGCACAGAAAACAGTTACGGCGACAGGCCATATACATACAGAGCTGAGAAATGCAAAGGCGGCAACCGTTTCATCCTACGGTTATACGGGAGATACCTATTGTAAGGATTGCGGAGTGAGGGTATCTGTCGGAAAGCAGATTGAAAAATTGCAGAGCGGGACAACGGACAACACCAATACGCCGGATAATGGCAACAACGAAACAAATGACAATAACAGTACAACAAACAGTAACCCAGCAGAATCCGGGAATATTCCTACAAACAGTAATCAGACAGAACCTGGTAATACTTCCATAGATACAGAATCCGGTGGGGAAATGGAAGATGAGACAATTTCAGATGAATCATATGAAGAAGATGATTCAGAGGATGAGGAAGATGATACTTTGGAAGTGGGGGATATGCTTTATGATGCTGCTGGAACGGCAGAGTATGAAGTTGTCCAAATTACTGGGAATACCGTTTATGTGTCATACAATGCTGTTTTAAATAAAAAACAGAAGGCAATCACCGTTCCAAATCAAATCAAGACAGAGGACGGAACTGTTTGTAAGGTAACGGCAATTTCTGAAAATGCTTTTCGTAATAATAAGTATGTGAGACAAATTGTTTTAAGCAGCAATATTACAAAAATTGGCGCAAGGGCATTTAGCGGCTGCAAAAAATTGTCCTCTATAACAGTGAAAAGTAAAAAGATAACAGCAAAGTCCCTGAGTGGGAAAGCGTTTAAAGGAATTTCGTCCAAAACAAAAATAAAAGTGCCAAAGGGAAAGAAAAATTCCTATGCCAAGCTGTTTTGTAAAAAGGGGTTGCCGAAGAAAGTGAAGGTTTGTAATATGTAAATTGCTAAGGCAATCATAAGGGATAATTTTTGGTTTAAAATAATCAAGGTAAAAGTTGGCTGTAAATAGCAGCCAATTTTTGCCATGTTATGCATTTATAATGGAGAAAGTAAATGAGAAGATGTCGAAAAAGAATATGTACCATAGCGTGTTTCCTGGTGATGTCAATAGGTGCTTTAGCTTGTGGGAAAAATGAGCAGAAGGACATAAATATAGAAACGCTTGGTAAAGAAGAGATTTCTAATAATTAGGATAGCGGGATAGATGAACATACGAAGAATACATTAGATATAGAAAATACAACAGAAGAGACTTTAGCAGAAGATAATGAGGGTATAGAAACAACGACTTCCACGGTATCTACTGCATCTGAATCATCGGATAACAACAGGGACAAAGCAGAGTATATGTATAAGGATATTCTTGATATGTTTTGCCAGAAAATATCTTATGGATGGGATAGAACAGAAGATGTTAGTCTCATATTTTTTCAGGGATATCCTCAGACACAAACTTTATCAGATGTGGGTTATGCTTTTGTAGATTTAGATAATAATGGAATACCTGAATTATTGGTGACAACGGTGCAAGAGGCTTTGAGTGGAATGATATATGATTTATATAGTTATATTGATGGTGAAATAGTGCATTTAGCGAGCAGTATGGAACGTGACCGTTACTATTTGTGTGAAGATAATACCATTTATAACGAAGGTTCAGGTGGCGCTATGGTTAGTTCGGTGATGATGTTTGGGATTAGTTCCGATAAACGTTCATTATCTCTGAAGGAAATGGTTGTGTTTAATGAAGAGTTAAACTTGGAAAATCCGTGGTTTTATGGTACACAGGAGTGCTATGACAATACTTTTGGCTATAATGCAGATTACCTGATTGGCATTACACAGGAGGAAGCACAAGCTATTGAAAATAGGTATATAAAGAAAAATTTTGAAATTAAACTTTTTGAATTTTATGAAGGAGGTACAGAGAAATAGTAGTATTATAATGATTTTAGCCTGGAAACAGGTGAGTTTGAACGTATGAAATAAAAAGGAGCAGAGATAATATGAAAACAGTGAAATTGATAAAAAGATGGACAACTCTTATTGCAGCAATCTCATTATTGGCAACAGGCATACATCCCGTATATGCGTCGGAAATGGACAGTACGGAAGAAATCAGTGAGGCAGAAACAGAAAATATTGATATGACGGTATTTCCAATAGAAGAGGAGACAGAGGAACTTTATGCCGGAAATTCCATGAGTGATGCGACCAGCATTCCTTTAAGTGGGACTGTAAATGGAAACCTCAATGCAAATTCCTATGGAGAAGGAAATGCAACAGATTTTTATAAGATTTCAGTTTCTGAAAATTCATCTGTATGTTTAAATATTAGAATTGTACAGTATATTAATGAAATGACGGTTAGAGTATATGATAATAGTAGTGATAAAATAATAGAAAAAAGAATATACTGGAATTCTAATTTACAGCAAGGCACAAATGATCTTGAATGTTACTTAAATCCTGGAAATTACTATATTGAATTAAGTCTCCCTTTTGTGCCCAATAGTGGAAATTATACAATGCAACTGTCTTGTGTAACAATGGGAAACATAGATACAACTTACGACGATACCATTGCATCCGCTCGTCCTATAAATTTAACGGCTACGTTTACAGGCGTTATGGCTCACGGAGAGGAATCTGATATTTATAGGTTTGATGTAACAAAACCTGGAATTATTTCTTGTAAGTTTAAAGCGTATATGGAGTATATTTATTTGAAATTACTGGATAAAGACGGAAATACTCTTTGGAGTAAGTATCCGCATTGGAATAGCAATATAGGATATTCTACAAATGATTACCAAATGTGTCTGGAAAAAGGTACATACTATCTGCAAGTATATAAGGATGGCAATACAGGAAAATATACTATGCAGAATGTTTTTACCGATATTGGAAGTAATGAAATTGAAAATAATGATACGATTGTAACAGCGAATAGTATTGCCTTTGAACAAACATATAATGGTCTTATGGCTGACGGGGAAACTTCTGATTTTTATAAATTTGTTTTGCCCCAAAATACTGAGATACGGATTAATTTTCAAGCGTATATACAGTATGTCTATTTAAAATTATATGATGTATACGGTAATGAGTTAAAAAGTAATTACCTGCATTGGAATGAAAATATAGGATATAGTAATGATATATATGCATATGAATTATCAGCCGGGACTTACTATTTACAGATACGTTCTGAT
>JAMPAW010000344.1 GCA_023666975.1 Clostridium sp. | reverse complement strand
TTGTTCCTTTCAAAATAAGTTTCATACTGAATACCTCGCTTTCATAAATAAGTTCTATACTAAACCATCCTGATCAATCAATAGACACCACCTCCTTTGCGCAAAAAAAGATGCTCTTACCTTTTACAGCAATTGCATCCTTCAACCAATTATATCAAAAAACACAACAGATTCTTTTCTTCTGCTGTGCCTTTGACAGACATATTTAGTAGTGGATTTTACTTTTAAATTATGAATTCACCGGCTCTAAATCGTTGTCCCTAACTTCAAATTCTACGTTCTTTTTGCCTACATTACAAGAAGTACAAAGAGGAACAATGTACCACTTATCACTTAGACCAACCTTCTGAACATGGGCTCCCACTTCCGCATCATTGCTACAGCCTCCACAAGAGCATGTACTAAACTTCCTGTTCTTTTTTGTTTCCCACCAGTTCTTCCATGATGTATATCCACTTGGAACTTTATTGTCGCTTGTACCATTTAAATTCTTAACTTTCGTCATGTTTATCATCCTTTCTAGAAAAATTATCCCGCACCAGATATGTCTGGTAACATTATATATCCAGATAGATATTTTTTCCATGCGTTTAACTTAATTTTTTAACTCATCAAACCGTCATCCCTCTACCATACTCTCCCTATGTCCGTTTTTATATTATGACTCATATAAATAGTAGATAGGACATGTCTTTATAAATTCTTGTGTTTCGCTATCTATCTTCTCAAATTCCTGCTTTGCCCTGTCTTTATCTCCTAGCAGCACGTTCGCTCCAAAACACATTTGTGGGTCAGAAGTCGTAGCAATCCTTCT
Organism: Clostridium sp.; assembly: GCA_023666975.1. Next base: position 2,388 of record JAMPAW010000344.1, on the reverse strand, counting down.
TAATTCTTGGATATCCTGCCCCGTGAGGTTTTCTCTACGTTTCTTTAATTGCAAGACATTGATTATAAAATAGGGTTTGCCTTTCTCTAATTCTTCTATTTTGTCAAATTGATACTTCGCTAATTTTAACGCTTCACAATCCTTATTCTCATCAAAAATGGAAATCAGTTTCAACGCAGCCTGGTTTAAATATTCTGCCGTATATTCATTGACATCCGCCCCGTCTATCTGCTCCTTTAACCATTCATAATCATATCGGTAAAGCTTTTTGATGACATGTGTATCCACATGCTCAAAAAGTGGAATCTTAAAATAGTTTCCCTTTCCATCTGATGCTGCTGTCCGAAAAGTTCTCGTATAGACAGCATTGCATAAATCATTTTCTTCATCATTATCATGCCGTATTACAATGACAGGAAAGTACTTATCACCAAGCATCCAGTTGTATGTATGAATTTTTTCTGTCAGAAGGTCATTTTTCAACCCTTTCTTCATACGCACCAAGTCAGCTAACTGCCTCAACACCTTGCCATCTGCATCCTTTAATGGTTTATCAAAATCTATTTCTATCATTGAAATGACTTCATCTAAATCCAAATAAAATTTTAATTCATTTTCAAGTTCTTTTGGCATTGCAGGATTTGTATATGGAAAACTAAAATCATTGATTTTAAATGCCGTGGTCTTTAAGGCTCCCAATAAAAATTCAGCATCTCGTTTTAATTCTTTAATGCCTGTTTTACACTTAAATGTAAATTTGCCATTACTTAGATCAATCCTCAGGTTCGGACTTGGAAGCAGAGCGATTTCACCATCTGACGTTCCTTCTACTTCATATTTTTCATAATACAGCGTGTCCCCTATAGAAATAGACTGCTTTACATCTTTTCTCATAATAAATTTTGCATCTTTTGCCCACTCTATAGGTCTTTCATAAGGATTACCCTCCGTTTTTCCATAAAAACATATGTCTCCGGCAGCAAATCTTTGCAAGAGTCCAAAACCATCATCAATTCCAACAGCAGTAGCAGAAATTGATTTAACCTTATCCATATCCTTGAGCATGATCATATCTTTGACAAGAGCGACTTCGCCTGTTCCCTGTTTCTTTTTTTCTATACTGAATTGCTTCACGATCTTATACAAGACATTTTCATTTTTCTCCAATTTCGTGAAAACAACACTCAGAGTTGGATTTTTTGGTCGTGTTTTCTTCTTCGCAAGTTTTTCCTCTTTTTCATCAATGTATTTTTTTAATACTGACGGATACAAAGACGCGTAAAATATCTCGCTTTCTTTTCCATCCGGAGACATAAATATTTCAAAATATATGGCGCCACCACCTTTGGAATAAATCTCTAAATCGATCAAATCAACAGGATATGTTATTCTCTGTCTGCCTAAATATTCACGCTTTCTGCTTTTGTTTTTTACAGGGTCATCGATATGCCCTTTTATCTGAACACGCACTTCATCATCAAAATTAGCTTTGTTAATATCGCCCTCATTATCTTTAAATATCAGAATACAACCATCCCAGCTCATTTCCTTATCCAAAGAATTAAATTGATGCGACATCGTATTATGGGCATCTATTATGTTTTCCAAGGCATTCAGGGCCCTATTCTCTATTTTTGAATTCGGCACATTCATTACTTTCAAAACCTCCCGTCTCAAATTACTCTATACTATAAACTTATCCATTTAATTCTTTCAATAAATTTTCAATAAAAAGCCCATATCTTTTATAAGTGTCAGGCTTTAAACTCATTTCTCTCCTTATATCTGCAAGAGTCATTTCCTGCCCCAAACCTTTTTTCTTCTCTGATATCGCTCTAAATCTGCGCATCAGCCATTCTTCTTTACTTTCAGCCACTTCTTCTATAAAAGAACGAATAGTCTCAAAACGGTGCAGGCGTCCCTTGACTTCACTTTCCCTCAATCCTGCAACCGTACACAGCCATCCGATTGTAACCCGCCTGTCTGGATCGCCTTCCTTTTGTATGGTGGCATAGGCATCTTTTAAACATTCCAGCTGTTTCTGTTCCCATTCCGCCCAATAACGTTTTTCCCGGTCAGTCACCAGGCGGTCTTTTAACCACTGGAAATCATTTTTGCTGAACCATGAATAAGCTCCGGGAACCAGTTCATTCAATTCCTTCACCGTAAGTTCAGAATGCTGCTCCAGGATTTCTGATACTTTTTCATGGTAATACACATCCGCACTGACCCGCTTTCCATTGCTGTAAAATATACGAGTCCTGCTGTTGGCTCTGATATCCAGCCCGATTTCAGCAGCCCGGATCCCCACCGTTTTTTTCGTACTTTTCATCGCTTTAGCAACATCTGATGGACAAAGTTCATCCTCCAGAATACATTTCCGCAGTT
>JAMPAW010000343.1 GCA_023666975.1 Clostridium sp. | reverse complement strand
CCATCCCGGCAGACAGCTCCTCCTGCGGTATGAACTGGCCTGCGCCGAATATCCCGACCTCAACAACCTCAACCTCTGCACCAGTTGCCATCATTCTGATTTTGCTGCCCTTGCGGACGGCTCCGTCAAAAAGCCGGCAGAAAATAATCACGCCCTTATATGCGTCATATTTACTGTCAAAAATAAGTGCCTTAAGCGCTCCGTCTACCTTTCCAGAAGGAGCCGGTATCTTAACCAAAATCTGTTCCAATACCTCTTCTATATTCAATCCCATCTTAGCCGAGATGCGCGGTGCATCATCAGCCTCGATTCCGATCACATCTTCGATTTCATTCACCACCCGTTCCGGGTCTGCACTCGGAAGGTCAATTTTGTTGATTACCGGCATTACATCCAGATCGTTGTCAATCGCCAGATATACATTGGCCAGTGTCTGTGCTTCAATCCCCTGTGCGGCGTCCACGACCAGAATTGCCCCCTCGCAGGCGGCAAGGCTTCTGGACACCTCATAATTAAAATCGACATGCCCCGGCGTGTCAATCAGATTAAAAATATACTCTTCCCCGTCATTTGCCTTATATACAATCCGCACGGCCTGTGCCTTAATCGTTATTCCCCGTTCCCGTTCCAGCTCCATATTATCCAAAACCTGGGCCTGCATCTCCCTGCTGGTCAAAAGTCCTGTTTTTTCAATAATCCGGTCCGCCAACGTCGACTTTCCGTGGTCAATATGCGCGATTATGCAAAAATTACGAATGTGACTCTGATCCAATTGCGCCATTATTTTTCTCCTGTTCCTTATCTGCCAACTGATATTTGCTTCGGTTTGTATTATACCACATTATTCCTTTTTGCTCAATACTTTATCGAGGATTGCGGCCAAAGGCTCCATGGCATTTTTTTCCTCTTGCACAGTATTATTCTGCGCCCCGACCTCAATCAACGCTGTTCTCGGCAGCAGGTGAAGGTTGTAGCGCAGGCTTCTGACATATATTTTCCGGACGTAATCTCCATAATACTCCTTTCCGGTCAGGTACATCTGAAAAGAAAAAGCAAGGTTGGTCAGTTTATTCGGGTTCTTCAGATATTCAATCTCCCCGTTCATATCCGAACGGCTGACACCGTTTAAAAACATAATCTTCGCCGTCGGTTTTCCGTTGACCTCCGTAACCAGATGTGTATCCTCATTTACCCCATCGCGATGCAAGTCAATCACCACCTCAATGGAAGGATTCTCCTGCAAAATCCGTGATACACTGCTATAGGCATTCTCATATGCCTTACTACGGTCTAACACGCCGTCAATGACATCATACGCCGTCTCGTCATGATATACGGAAATTCCGTACTGCTCCTCCAATATGCGGGTTAAGTAGGCACCGACACCGATAATGGTATCTTCCTTTTCCCCTGCCCGGCTGTCCGCAAAGCTCTCCGAGCCGTGCGTATGATAAATCAATATCTTATACTGCTTTACCTCACCCTGTGCAGGCGTCTCCGTTCCCGTTCCGTCTCCGTCACCCGTCACCGTTTTCAGGTTTTCCAGCGATAAATCCTTATCTAACAGATTGGCAAGGTCCAGCTCTTCGGCTGTCATACTCGTATTGCTGTCCACGACAAAAATTTTGCTGAGCAGAAACTCCGGCTTCGACAGCTGCTCCCTCGTAAACGTCGTCCCACCGGTTCCATCCGTCAATGTGGCAATCGAGGCTGCGCTCTGTTCCTCCAGTGTCATTGCCGCCAGAGCGAGGTCCCCGTTTACCGGCTGCTCATTCTCATCTTCATAAAACCATGACGGCACCTGATAATCTGAAGCGTAATCCACATTCAGGCTCCCGTATTCCTGTTCATATGTAAGCAGCGGCACCATACAGCCTGCAATTTTCTTAAAGACATCTTCTCTTTCTATCATGTCCGTTCGGAGAAACCACAGCCAAAATACCGCCAGTGCCGCCATTCTTTTTTTATTTTTATAATGATTGGATTGTTTATATCCGGAATAATGATATCTTTTCATAGTACCATTCTATTCCTGATTTTTATTTCTATTCCTGACGGTGTGCCATTTCTTAAGTCAGCGCAGCCTCGTTAATCGCTTCCGATATGGTATAGCTGACCCGCTTCACGGCCTCATCAATATCCTTGGGTGTCACAAACATGTTTTCCAGATAAGGCGTCACCATTTCGCATGCCAGCTGATATCTCTCTTCCTCGTTAAACCGTTTCAACACATTTTTTGCCGACTGCTTCCCGATAGCTGCCACCATCATGTCCATGGCATCGTTTACGATTGTCGGCACGGCGATTACTGTCGGTACTCCGATGGCCAGCACCGGAATGCCGACACTTTCTTTGTTTATGGCGTCCCTGTGGTTTCCCACTCCCGATCCGGGATTAATTCCTGTATCTGCCAGCTGAATCGTCTTGTTGAGGCGGTCCGAATTCCGCGCCGCCAATGCATCAATAACAATTAACATCTCCGGCTTTATTTCCTTTACCAGTGCCTTTAAGATCGTCACGGATTCCATACCGGTCTGCGCCATAACGCCGGGAGCAATGGCACTGATTTCTACACTTTTTGAAATAATCCCCTCTTTCAGCAAATGCCTTGTCACATATAAATTGTCGATGACAAACGGACCCAGTGCGTCCGGCGTCACCTCGCGGTTTCCAAGCCCTGCCACCATAATCCTCCTCTTATTGCCGATAAACTGGCGAAGATGCTTGGCCAGCACCTCCATCATCGGTTCATGATATCCTTCATCTTCCTTTTGAAGATGTTCACTCTCCAGTGTAATATACGTTCCGACCGGCTTTCCAAGATTGACTGCCCCCTGTTCATTTTCTACGACTATCCGCACTTCTTTTATATCCGTATCTCCATTATTTTTCGTCATCACATGGACACCGGTTATCGGCTCGTCACTCTGAATGTCCTCTTTCATTTCTACTGCAAGATCTGTTCTACCGCGCATATTGTTCCCTCTTTCCCTGATTTCTTTTTCTAAAGTCTTGCCGCATTTATCCCTTTTATACCTCTTCTCTCCCATTTTTTTATATTAGGGCAATCGCTTAATATTTTTTATCGCCATGATCCTGAAAAGTAAATTTCTGCGCTCTGGCTCGTCATGTTCATCTGCCTGCCATGAGAAATATTTGCCCTGCGTTCCGTATGGTTTATTTGCGTGCTCTTCAGGGAACTCTCACCATGC
>JAMPAW010000342.1 GCA_023666975.1 Clostridium sp. | reverse complement strand
CTCTGGAACGTGGATCCCCTGGACTGGTGCTCCGGCAATGTGTCCTGTATTGTAGAAAAAATCGTGAGCAAGACCGGGGAAAATGATATCATCCTGATGCACGATTATTATGACACATCTGTGACGGCAGCACTGGAAGCCATAGATGAACTGACGGAGAAGGGGTATACCTTTGTGACGGTGGAGGAGATATTGTTTGACTGAAACTATGGAAAGTATATGTGTCAGTTGATTCCGGTAAGAACGAATTTTGATACAGAAAAGGTTATCGGGCATTTGTTTGATTGACGGAAGTTGAAAAGGTATGATACAATGCAATAAGTGATTCATACTTAAGGATACGGGAAATTGAAAGGGCAAATGCCATTATGTCAAAACAGGATAAAAATTGTCAGGTTCCCACCCCGATTCAGTATGTGGGACAGATGCTTGACTATGTGGGATATAAACACGATCTATGGGGACGCAAGGTATTGGAAAATTCCTGTGGAGAGGGTAATATACTTGTAGAGATAGTGAAAAGATACATTGCCGATGCCAAAAGCCGCCAATATACTCCGAAGGAGATTGCCGACGGCTTGGGGAAAGATATTGCAGCATATGAGGTGGATCAGGAAAAAATAGAGATATGCCTCCGGCGTCTGAACGATGTGGTTTCTTCAGAGGGTCTGCCAGAGCCAAGGTGGAATATCCGGCAGCAGGATTTTTTGAAAAGTGACGGGCAAAACGCAGAATTTATAATCGGTAACCCGCCATATATTACTTATCATGATCTTACACAGGAAGAAAGAGAGTTTCTGCAGAAGAATTTTTCCGGATGCAGGGAAGGAAGATTTGATTATTGCTATGCTTTTATAGAGGCTAGTGTGAAGGCTTTGGCGGATAATGGCAGGATGATATATCTGATACCGTTCAGTATCTTTCGCAATCGGTTTGCGGCAGGATTAAGAGTCTTTCTTAAGGATTATGTTACAAAAATCGTGGACTACAGGAGCATGAATGTGTTTCCCGGAATAACCTGTTCCACGTCGCTGCTGATGTGTGAAAACGGATGTACACAGAATGAAATCGAGTATGTGGATATTGCTGCACAGAAAAAGATTTGTCTGGAACGTTCTTCATTGGATCCTAAGGGCGGGAAGTGGATTTTTGACAGAACAATAAGCGGAAACAGAAGGTTTGGCGATTATTTCAGCGTTCATAACGGTGTTGCGACACTATGTAATGAGGCTTTTTTATTTTCAGCGGATGAAGAGGCGGAAGATTGCTATATCGTTGGAGGAATGCCGATAGAAAAGAAAGTGACGTTACCTGCCGTTAGTACCAAAAGCAGCAGGGTAGTGAAAAAGGGCGGAGGAACATTCCGAATCATTTTTCCGTATAAGCTGACAAACGGTAAAATCCGCCGTTATTCGGAAGAAGAATTTGAAAATCAGTATCCCTGTGCCCGGGAGCATTTATATCAATATCATAATCAGTTGAAACGGAGAAAGGCAGATGAAAAGGCCAAATGGTTTGAATACGGAAGAACCCAGGCATTAGAGGAGGTCTTCGGGGAAAAGCTTGTGCTGCCCATGGTGATAACAAATTCTACAAAAGCATATATCGCCTCCAAAGATGCAATTCCGTACGCGGGGTACTTTGTTACGGTAAGACCGGACTCCGGTATGACTCTGAAGGATGCAAAAGCAGCGCTGGAAAGCGCTCAGTTTTATCAATATGTCCAAGAGGTAGGAACACCCACAACCATATCTTCTTACAGAGTATCCGTACACGATATCAATGAATTCATGTTTTAGGGGAGAATAATGGCTAAAAATCTTTATTTCAAAACAAACGCAAGGCATATAGGACAGTTGGGAAGAGAGCTTGTAACGGATTTTGTGACTGCCTTGGTTGAACTTGTTAAAAATTCCTATGATGCAGATGCGGGAAGTGTGCAGATTACCATTGAAAATGCCAATACGCCAAAAGCATCCATCATTATCACGGATACGGGCAGCGGTATGACCCAGGAAGAATTTGAGAAGAAGTGGATGGTGATCGGAACAAGCAATAAGGTCAGCGAGCCCTATACACCTAAAGGCAGGAAGCGGACAGGCAAAAAAGGAATCGGGCGCTTTTCGGTAGAGAGGCTTGCTGAAAGGGCAACGATATATTCTTTTACCGAGCATGAGGATTTTATGGTGTCTATTAACTGGAATCGTTATGAAGAGATTTCAGCAGAGGCATTAAAGCAAAGGATTCGGATACTGCAGGAGGGCAAAGATGTTTCTGCGGCAAAGTATATTGCCAATCAAATGGATTTTTTTCTGTTGTCCACAGGAGTTGAGGAGCAGGACAGAAGGGTTGTGGAGCAATATGCGGAGGCAGCGGATAATTATGAGCTGCTTTTTCAGAAAGAAGTTCTGGCAGACATAGAAAAGCGGGTTATCCCTGTACTGGAAAAGCTGGAAGGCAGCGAATACGGTATCGATGAAATCGGAAATCCGCTGGAGCAGATAGCGGATCGAAGCCAGGAAGAGAGCTACAGGCTGCTAAAGGAACTGAAAGGCAGGGAAAAAACCACAGAAAACGGTAAGCAAATAACGGGAATGGTATTGGTGCTTGAGCGCCTGCGGGATAACTGGCGTCAGAAAGATATCGATAAGCTTCAGAAGGAACTGAGGCTTCTTGTGGCGCCTGAATTTATCGAGAAGGATCCTTTTTATATCGAACTTGTGGCAAACCAGTTCAGCATACCTGAAGAAATGTCGATCAATGATATTTTACACATGAGTTATGCCAAGCTGGAAGCAGGCATTCTGGACGATGGGAAAAAATCCGTTATCGTTTATCACGATTATGACGGAAATAAGAGGGAACTCACGGATCAATATGAAACTCCGTTACTGTGCGGAGATATTTCTTTTGAACTGTACTTTTTTTTAAGGGACGCAGTTCATATGAGAAATGAGAATTATGACTATCGCTTTGCGCTGCGGATCCTTGACACATATTGCGGGATCAAGATATACAGGGATAACTTCAGAGTAAAGCCCTATGGCGAGATCGGTAACGACTGGCTGGAGTTGGATAAGAGTAAGGTAAAGGATACACACGGATACAGAGTAGGTAATAATCAGACAGTCGGCGTCATTAAGATTTCGGACAGGACAAATCCATTCAGAACGATTTGTCAAGGACATAATGGTTCTTTCCTAAGTTTGTTGATATAT
>JAMPAW010000341.1 GCA_023666975.1 Clostridium sp. | reverse complement strand
TACAGTATTCATTATTCATCTCCACCGAATCCTGAACTGCCTCATCCGCAATCATCTTATTATTTGCCTGATAAACTCTTATTGTCTCTTCCGTATACAATGCTCTTATTTCTTTATTCACAAACGTCTGTCCTCCTGTATGAATTTCTCTATTTGCCCTTGTGCCATCTCCCTTATGATATCATTGTCATGTTTATTTATTTTTTTAAATAAGAGATTAATAAATCAACCACTATAAAAATATGAAAGCATATTGTTAAACCGATACATAATATATTGTTTATATGTGCCAGCAAAATTATTACAACTGATATTATGATTGGGGGAATCAAAAACAAATACCATTCCCGAGGATGAAAAATCACATCAATAATATCAATTACAATCCAAAAAATCCATGTAATTATTAAAGATACCTTCACCTTATTTCCCCAATTCCTTTAAACATTTTGTATTTGTTTTTTATATTCTTGCTCAATATATTCCTTTTCCCTTTTTATTTCATCCCTGATTATTATTTGTTGCGATAAATACATATTTTTGTATGTTGGGTTGTATTTTTAACAATTTTTTTCATATTTTTTTGGGAGACGGCAATACATCCCATGGTATAGGTTCTTCCTTTTCCGGTACAGTGTAGAAAGATTGCAGAGCCTTTAAGGTAGGTACATTTTTTATTGTAATCCAATGCGAGTGCATAATTGTACCATGGGTTATAGCTTATCAAGTGTTCTCCGCTCATCTGTGTGCGGCCTAATGTTCTTACGTCGACAAATGTGTTATAAGTACTTTTTTCTGTAGACCAATAGTGATATTTGTTTAGTTTGGTGTAGGATATGCCTGCTGTTCCCGGTGATTTTTTACGCCCGAAAGCCATAGTTATGTTATATATGCCTACCGGTGTTTTGTGGTCGCCTTGTTTTTGTTTGCCCAATCCGTTTTGACCGACATATGCTTTACAGGAAACAATTTTTTTCCATTTGTTATTGGAGTTGTTTTCTGTATGATCAGACGGAAGAGAGGAGCCGTTTGCTGAGGAATTCAAGGAAACTTTTTTCCACATTTCTACGGCTGCCTCGCTTTTAGTCTTATATTTAACAAAGATAAGACGGTCTGTCTTTGTTTCAAGGTAATCATTTTGTATAGTCTGCCATCTTGTTTTATTGTATATGGACTGGCTATAGTCTTTTGCCGTGTGGACAGCGTTGACGGAAAAATGTTTGTAGCCCAACATGATTAAGTAAAATGTTAGCAGAATTAGTGCTTTTTTTGTTGTATTCATGATTAGGATTCCTTTCTGGTTTGATTGTCATTTGGCTCAATACAGAGACTTGTCCCCTCGGTTTATCGCAGTAAATGGTGGTTGACGAAAATAATCATAACTCAGGATGCGTTTGCAGGTAATAATATAATATCCGCTATGCTCTATTTGGTCAAGATGTTTTTGTGATTGGACTATATACTTAATATTATAGAAAAGAGGGACTCCTAAGAGCCCCTCTTTTGCTGCTATAAAAGATTAGCAGCCACAGCCACAGCCGGAATTGCCGTTGCCGCCTCCACAGAAGAGGAGAAGTAAGATGATCCAGATGCAGCAGTTGTCACCGCCGAAGCCGCAGCCATTGTTTCCACCAAAGAAGCCGCCTCCACAGCCATTGTCGTTGCCACAGCAGGAGAAGAGAAGAATGAGGATAATAATCCATGTGCAGCAGCTATTGCCGCCGTTTCCACAGTTTGTTGCTGATAAATCTCCCATTAGGAATTCCTCCAATTATCTTTACACTTTTATATTATGCATGGAATTTTAGGGTGTGACAAAGATGATTATTTTTGTCAATATTTTAATGGCGTGTAAATTCATGGAAGTAGCTGAGGTTGCCTTGACAGGGCAAATATAATTACATAAACTGTAACTATCAGGGAATGTTTACTGTTGACAAAAGAACGGACAGGAGAGTGAAGCACATGAGAAAAAGAAATAAAGGTCTATGGAATAAAGTGTGGTTGTTTTGCATAATTTGGATTATGATGAATTTATTTTCCAAACCTTGTTATGCGAAAACTGCATTTTCAAAAACAAAGCCGCTGGGTGTTATGTCAACTGCGGTAAAGACGGACATTGTAATATCCTGGGAACCGCTTTCGCAGGCTGACGGCTATGAAGTATATGAGTCTATGGAGGACATACAGGGCGGAAATTACAGACTGGTCCGTGATACCTCAAAGAATAAGCTCATCCTGCATGACAGGACGGCGGGGAATAGTTACTCTTATTATGTCCGTGCGTACCGCATGCGGGGAAACGGAAAGAAAATATACAGCAAAGCAGGAGATGTGGTATCTGCTACAGTACCATTGGAAGGGATTTCGACAATCAAAGCTCTTTTAAAAACGGCTGTTGCGCCTGTGGGTTTTACGATGTATGTATGGGGCGGCGGCTGGAATAAGGCGGATACCGCTGCCGGCAAAGAAGCAAAAAGTATTGGAGTAAGTGCCAAATGGAGAATTTTTGCCAAGAATAAAAGAGCTTCCTATAATTATAAAAATTACCGCTATCAGATTCATAACGGATTAGACTGCTCCGGCTATGTGGGATGGTGTATATATAATGTGATGAATACAAAAAATGGCCAGAAAGGCTATGTGTACAGTGCATCAAAGCAGGCAAAGAAATTTTCCGAGATGGGATTTGGAAGTTACCGTCCGGCAGCCGAGATAACCGGATATAAGGCGGGGGATATCATGAGTTCTACCTGTAGCTGCTGCGGTCATGTTTGGATCGTGGTAGGGCAATGCGATGACGGCAGCGTTGTGCTGCTTCACTCTTCACCTGCCGGAGTACAGCTTAGTGGAACCGTGACACCGACGGGAAGGAAGAACAGCGAGGCATACCGTCTGGCAAAGAAGTATATGAAAAAGTATTATCAGGCATGGTATAAGAAATATCCCAATGTAAACCGCGGCAGCAGTTATCTGACGCATTACGGGCAGATGCGCTGGAATACTACAGGGAAAAATATTGTTCTGTCTGACCCGGACGGGTATCAGGATAAAAACGCCAAAGAGATATTGACAGATTTATTTGAGGGGTCTTCTCAATAGGGATACAGCCGTAGAAGAGCCGCAGGCTGCGAAAAGGTAAATTATGGGAATAAAGCTGGAGGCTGACGGATAAATGACGGAGAGCAAAATCAGTCCCGAACTGAATGTGGCGATTGG
>JAMPAW010000340.1 GCA_023666975.1 Clostridium sp. | reverse complement strand
AAATAACAAGGGATACTGATGATTTTTGAGCGTTTTTTGAAGTCGAAAAAGTTGTATGTGCTTTTTCTGTTACCTTTTGTAGCGGTAACTCTTGCTGTCATTAATTTTTATCTAATAGATGAGGTCAGGCAGCCGGATGATGCGATGACGATGTTTCCCCTGCATATGTTTGAAAATATATCATTTGAAAAGGCTGTTATAGGAGGATTTGTGGGAGTACTTTTGTTTGCTTATCTGCTCTTTTTTTTGAATGCGCGCTATAAGTTTTTATCACAATTGACGGCATTGCCGTCTTTAATTTATATTCTTCTGACTGCCGGACTGATATCTGTTTATGGTATCGGTTATTTGCAAATGGCATTGCTATTGCTGATGGTTGGTTTCGGAGGATTGCAGGCTGCTATTTTGGATTCTAAGTCCAATAGCCCGATTTTTAATCTCGGCTTTTTTGTATGTAGTGCGGTAGTTGTTTATCCGAAATTTATTTTAATGGCTTTGTGGGCTGTCTGTGTGCTGTTTTTTTCCGGTCGTTCCACAGTAAAAGATGTCATAGCCTTGTTATTGGGGTTTGCAACTGCATTGTTTTTTACTTTGTTCGGTTATTTTTGGACGGATCGTTTGACAGATTTCATACCTGTATTCCAGGACAATTTGTTATCGGGAGAATTTTTGACATCGTTGCCATATTCTGAGACAATCCGATTGGGAATATGGGTTTTGTTGTTGTTGTTTTCTTTGGTAAAAGTCATCAGCTATTATCCGATTTCAGTTGTAAACCAAAGACGGGGTACCGCTTCTTTAATTTCCCTGCTTTTTTTCTTGGGACTAACTGTATTTGTGATACCCGGCATACAAATGAATTTTATCTACGCGTTAAGCTGGCCGCTTGCTTATTTGTACGCACAATATTTTATTTTGCAACGGATCGGGTGGATAAATGATCTTTTTTTTCTACTGCTTGTCTTTTCCTGTTTTGTGCAATTGGTATAAAAAGACTTGATATATTTTTAAGGATTGAAACGAAGTAGTTCTCCTCTTACGGAATTATTGAATTGACCGTTGTGATAGACAACAGCACCATTTACCAATGTTGTTTGGATTTTGTAGGACAGGGATGTTCCTTCGAGAGGTGACCAGCCGCATTTATACAGGATATTTTCTTTTTCTACCGTCCATTTTTCTTTTTTGAAAAGGCAGATATCGGCTTTGTATCCTTTGCGCAAATAACCTCTTTTCTCAATTTTGTATAGGTCTACCGGGGAGTGACACATGCGGTTGACGATATTTTCAAGTGTAGTTTCACCTTTCTCCATTAATTCCAGCATGACAGGTAATGAATGTTGTATCATGGGGCCTCCGCTGGCTGCTTTCAGGTAACCTCCGTTTTTTTCCTCTATGCTATGAGGAGCATGGTCGGTTGCAATAACGCTGATAAGTCCTGTATTGACGGCTTGGATAAGAGCCTTACGGTCATCTTCCGTTTTAATGGCCGGATTCCATTTGATGAAATTTCCTTTCTCTTTATAGGCAGAATCATTGAACCACAAATGGTGTACACATACCTCGCCGGTGATGTTTTTCCTGGTTGCCCTTGCTTTTTCAAGCAGGGACAGTTCATCCCGGGTACTCAGATGCAATATATGTAGCCGGGTATTATGTTTGGATGCCAACTCAAAGGCTAATGAAGAACTTTTGAAACAGGCTTCCCGGCTTCTGATCAACGGATGGCAGCAGGGAGGAATGTTCTCTCCATATTTTTCTTTATAAAACGCCAGATTCCGATTGATAGTAGGAGTATCTTCACAATGTGTGGCAATCAGCAGGGGGGATTCTGCAAATATCTTCTCCAATGCCTCAATACGATCCACTAACATATTACCGGTGGAAGACCCCATAAATACTTTAATTCCACACGTTGTGTATGGATCGGCTTGTCTGACCTCATTCAGATTGTCGGAGGTTGCTCCCAGATAAAAAGAATAGTTTATGCAGGCATTTTTACTGGCAATTTCCTGCTTCGTTTTCAACAGACTCAACGTTGTAGTGGGTGGAACTACATTGGGCATATCCATGAAAGATGTTACCCCTCCGGCTGCCGCCGCCCGGCTGCCTTCTGCGATATCGCCTTTGTGGGTAAGTCCCGGTTCCCTGAAATGCACTTGGTCATCTATCACTCCGGGAATCACAAATTGGCCCTCTGCATCTATAATCTCGGCATCCGGAAAATTCGTTTCGTTTAATTCCCCGGGAATGATGTCGGAGATCAATTGATCTTCAATTATAATATGGGCTCGATATATTTTGTTTTCATTAACGAGGGTACCGTTTTTTATAATCTTTTTCATAGGCCGGACGTTGTGATTAGTTTTTTTTCTTTCTCCTGAAAAGACTTCTGATTTTCATCATGAATACTCCTAAAAACGCCTCGGTGAAAATACCCCCGCTCATTTTGGAGGTTCCTAATGTACGGTCGGTAAAGATAATAGGAACTTCTTTCAGTTTAAATCCGGAAGTCCAAGCCGTAAATTTCATCTCGATTTGGAACGCATAGCCTTTGAAACGGATTTTTTTGAAGTCGATACTCTCCAGTACTTTTCGGGTGTAGCAGACGAATCCGGCAGTGGCGTCATGTATTTTCATGCCTGTAACTATTCTGACATATTTGGAGGCAAAATACGACATGAGCACTCTTCCCATGGGCCAGTTTACTACGTTTACACCGGTGACATAACGTGACCCTATGGCCATATCGGCTCCTTCGCGGCAAGCCTCATACAGACGTACCAAATCATCCGGATTGTGGGAGAAATCGGCATCCATTTCAAAAATATAATTGTAATTCCGGGCTAATCCCCACTCGAAGCCGGCGATATAGGCGGTTCCTAATCCTAATTTCCCTTTCCGTTGGATCATGTGCAGACCAGGGAATTCTTCCTGTAATTTTTGTACAATCCCGGCGGTACCGTCGGGAGAGTTGTCTTCATTGATAACAATATCGAATGCCGGTTGCAGTGTGAAGACATACCGGATGATATTTTCGATATTTTCTTTTTCGTTATAGGTCGGGATGATAACTAATCTGTCGTTCACGTGTTGTGATTATAAGTATTCAACAATTCGTTCCAGTTTATTGCCTCTGGAGCCTTTGACTAAAATGCAGGCTTCCTTGATTTTTTCTTCTTTCAGCCAGATAATCAGTTCGGCTGTTGGACTGAAATGT
>JAMPAW010000033.1 GCA_023666975.1 Clostridium sp. | reverse complement strand
GGCAGATAATTATAGTTTGATGATGTAATTTCTTGTTCCTTGACTATAGCACTAATTACAATATTTTCGGTTGTTTCTGCTTCATCAACGTTAACCCGCACAGACAATTCATCTTTTACGTTCAGGTCGATTAAAATCACTTCATATATTTCCATTTTACCACCTCACCAAACACCGATTTTCCGCTTTCCACAACAAAAAACAGTATACCATATCTTCCCATATAATTCCACATCTGCTGCTCACACTTGCTTTACAGATTCACGCCATTTTTGTATAATCCATGAAAAGGAGGTCTATCAAAAATGAACCAGCAGGAATATTGGAATCACGTATCCGAACAAAAAGAATTTACCACCCCTTTTCAGGCAAAGGAATTTGCAAAGCATGTCGAACCAGACGGTTATATTCTTGATATTGGCTGCGGATATGGAAGAACACTGAACGAACTGTATCAAAATGGATACCGCAATTTGATTGGCATGGACTTTTCAAGCGGCATGATTGAGAGGGGAAAACAGCAGTTTCCATACCTCGATTTACGGGAGCAAAAAGATGCTGCCATTGATTTGCCGGATGCCAGTGCCGATGCGGTAATCCTCTTTGCCGTTTTAACCTGTATACGGACAAATGAGGAACAGGAACAGCTATTAGCCGAAATCAAACGCGTCCTGAAACCGCAGGGAATTTTGTATGTAAATGATTTTTTACTGAATACCGATGAACGCAATCTCTCACGTTATCAGAAGTTTGAAGAAACCTATGGCATATATGGTGTGTTTGAACTGCCGGAGGGAGGAGTGTTCCGGCATCATGACGAAACATGGATCAAGCAGCTTTTGAAAGATTTTTCGGAAATGGAATATAGCCGCCTGACCTTTACCACAATGAACGGACACCAGTCAAATGGCTTTTATTTTATTGGGAAATTAAACGAGGAATAGAAAGAACAAACGTTCTTTGTTTACAAATCTTTATATTGGTGTATAATGCTTATAAGAAATCCTTTGGGGTTTTATTAGTGGTTACGAAGCCATAAAATCGTATTAATAGAGGTTACAGAGCCTGCTAAATACTGTATTAATAGAGGTTACGAAGCCTGTAAAAAATCGTATTAATGAAGGAGTTGTTATCAGCTCCTTTTATTATTTGGGAGACAAAAGATGAAATGGATTAATGTAGATGAAAAGTATTTAGATTATTTACGTGCAGTAGAAAAGAGAATACCCAGAACAGATTACGGAACTGATAAATATAAACCTTTCTTCGGAATTTTATTTGAAATGGATGATTTATATTATATAACTCAGGTATCTCATCCGCAGAACAGACACAAGAAATTAAAACAGCAAATATATTGATTTATTAGATACCGAGTTATCCGTCATAAATACAATGGATATAGATACAAAGGCAAAAGATTTATATAAACTAAAATACACAAATCCAAACAATAAGGTTTCTAAAAGATGTATAGATTTTAAGTCAATGGAGCAGTTGGCTATAAAATATATCCGAGATAATCACGTATCCGGACAAAAAGAATTTACCACCCCATTTCAGGCAAACGAATTTGCAAAGTATGTCGAACCAGACGGTAATATTCTTGATATTGGCTGCGGATATGGAAGAACACTGAATGAACTGTATCAAAACGGATACCGCAATCTGATTGGCATGGACTTTTCAAACGGCATGATTTATAGCCGCCTGACCTTTACCACAATAAACGGACACCAGTCAAATGGCTTTTATTTTATCGGGAAATTAAACAAGGGATGGGAAGAACAAACGTTCTTGATTTACTTGACATCCATTAGATCGGCTGATACAATAAAAAAGTCCTTAACTAAGGATGAAAAGCACTGCATAGCGGCAGGCGGTTGGCTAATATCTCCCGAAAGGGGGTGAGGCTTATGCGGATTACATTACATATCGGTAAATTTACTGTTACAGTAATTGTAAAAAGCAACAACCGCCACTCGGCAAAGTGACGGCTGTTTAGATAAGTAAATTATTTAAACACTCTATACCGAAAGCCAACCGCTTGTCGCAGTGCTTTTCTTATACTTATATTATAAGCAGACAGCATAAAAATGTCAACTATTTCAGCAAGTTCGTTTAGATTTCTTCCATTCCACTTCCCTTCATGCTATAATGAACAAGTTATTAAAAAAACAGAATTTGAGGTGAATAAAATGATAAATTATATCCGAGATAACAACTCAGTACAGTTGATTTAAGCTGTTAGCAAATTGTACTGAGGATTATGAAACTTGCTGACAGTCACAACTGTACTGTTTCCATACGAATATTAACATTCAAAAAGGAGTACAGTTATGCGTTATATAAAAGAAATTTTAAAGAAGAATCGAAATTGGGTAATTGTATATCTGGGAATCGGATTGTGCAATGCTCTTTTAACAAATTATAAGGCTGTCTATTTTCAAAGGATTGTAGATGGCTTCACGAAGCGGACAATAACCATTTATGGAATTTTGTTTTATGGTATGATTCTCTTTGTAAATTACGGATTAAACTATTTTGACGAATACCCGAAAGCGAAATTGGAAAATGAGATTTATCTGGATTTCAAATTATTGGCATTACGCAAAATCAGCACAATAGATTATGCCGAATACCAAAAACTGGGAACCGGTAAATTAGTACAGCAGATTGAAAATGGCGCCAATGCGGGCAAAGGTGTTCTCTACGACTTTTGGTTCTGCGTTGCCAGAAATTTGATTCCGACGATTTTGTTCAGCCTGTATTTTATCTGGAACATAGACCGCAACATCACCTGTTTTCTGATAAGCGGATATATCGTTGTCTTTCTCGTAACCAATCTGCTGCTGAAAGGATTGTATCGGATCAAGGAAAAAATATTAACCAATGAGGAGGAACTCAACCATTTTCTCGTACGTGGTTTCATGGAAATGCCCCTCTTCCGCATGAAGCGCCAATTTCCGGGCGAAATAAAAAAAGCAATACATGCCAAAGGAATCATTGTATCATCCAAAGTAAAAATGACTATGATACACGAAGCATTTTTTACTGTATTTGCATTGCTTGTTGCCTGTCTGGATATGGGGATTTTCGTCTATGCGTGGAAAAACAGCCATCTGTCAATTGGAGAAATTGTCGCACTCATCACACTGATTGATAATGCTTATACGCCTATCGCCATATTTAATGTGCTATATGTCCAGTACAAATTGAATAAGACAGCTTGGCTGCGGTTTACGAATCTGCTGGATTTGAAAGAGGATGCGCAGTTACAGAAGGGTGCAGTTTTTGACGGGCTTACCCATGCGGTTCAAATTGAAAATTTATCATTTTCCTATGAGAACAAGGAAGTGCTTCATGATATCAGCATTACAATAAAAAGGGGAGAAAAAGTAGCATTTGTCGGAGCATCCGGTTCCGGGAAATCAACACTTGCAAAGCTATTAGCCGGGTTGCTTAAATATGATAACGGCAATATCCTTTTTGACGGCAAACCGCTTAGCGCATTTTCATTGGAATCGCTGTATAAAAAAATATCTTATTTTTCGCAGGATACACCTGTTTTTGACGGCACAATCCGGGAAAATCTGGTATTTGACAAAGAGGTTCCCGACTCTGATATCCTTACGAGCCTTGAACACACGCAGCTGCTGCCTCTGCTCGCATCACTGGACAAAGGCATGGAGACAAGAATTGGCGAAAAAGGAACCTGTTTATCCGGTGGTGAAAAACAGCGGTTAGCATTAGCCAGACTCTGGTTTGAACATCCGGACATCATTTTGTTGGATGAAGCCACCTCTGCACTGGACAATCTGACAGAACGCATTGTCATCCAAAATGTTGTCAGACAGTCAAATCACGCTGCTGTCATCGTAATTGCCCATCGTCTGGCTGCCATCCGCAGCTTTGACAAAATTATTGTGTTTCAAAACGGAACCGTTACCGATAGTGGAACTTTCAAGGAATTACTGAAAAACAACCGCTATTTCAGGGAATTGTACCAAAAAGAACAATAACAACACTGCGTTTCAGGGGTAGCGAAAGCATAGTCCCTGAAACGCTGCAAACAGCAAAAAAGATTTTATGTCCCAAAACATAATGTTTACAAACATAAAAAATACATTATATAAAGAAAGCTTCTTCCCCTCACCTGCGCGGCAGATACTGCACAGCAATCCGGTTTTCCGGCTTCGTATCGCACAAATAGAGAACAATCAGAAAGATCCATTCCAGCGGTTTCATCAGGATATATACGATATCCGCTGCGGTCTTTGTCCGGATCAGCCTGGCAATGGGAAATCCGCAGGTATCATATACATGCCTCACCAGGCGGTGAAATTTCGGCAGGCGTTCCTCTAATATCTGTTCAAACGCATTGGCAATACAAAGCTGCCGGTTTACGACCACACGGTGTCCGTGGCGTTCCCCCATGCGAAGCGGCTTCACAATCTGCGCATGCCCGCCTGCCGCAACCGTGCATAAATAGTGTTCGTCCACCCAGGCATTTTGCGGGGCCGTCTGCTGCGACAGCCGCCAGTCTGCCGTTTCCGTCCACGCTTTGATCAAGTCGTCCGGTCTTTGCCCGCATAATACAAGAATACAGAGAATCACGCCTAACAGCGGAAGCATGAAAACCAAAGCAAAAACCGGCCAGTACGCAGCATTTCCCAGTTTACGGTTTAAGGCACCCAGAACAGGCTTTTCCTCATAATGGGTTTCCTCTTTTGTTCCAAGCAGGTTCCACTCCGCAATTTTACCGCGAATGGTTTTCAGCACAATCACGATACAGTTAAACGGAAACAGGCAGGCGATACCGGCGCGGGGGCTGATCTCGCAAAGCTGTATGCACCAAAGCAGGCACTGCGACACGCCCAGATACATTGCCGACATGGACAATACGATAACGAGCGGCGGCAGCTTCTCCAATTTAAACAGGGAAAGCACCAGATAACCGAGGATTCCCACCGCACACAGGACAAACACAGTCGGCCATGCCCCCGTCCACACCGGCTGATGCTTCTGATAGTTATACAGCACTTCGTCCCATTTCGCGGCTATTATGACATCAAACAGCTCCATAACGGACAACAGCAGGCCAAAATAGAGCAAGCCCAAAACCAGTGACACATATTCAAATTTTTTTAAATTTTTCTGCCAGATCACATCTTTGGGAATAAAGAATAACGCTGCCAGATTGATCACGGTCAGCAAAAGCGGATAAAACACGAATAAACCAACGAAAAGACCACTAAATACTGCTTCTGCAAGCCAGCCGCTAGTTAATGAAAGCAGCTCCAAAAACAGCATGCCTACCATGCTGATACTGACCGTCAATGCCAGAGAATAGAAAACCGGCGCCTTTTTGATCCGTTCCATTATTTTTCCCATTTCAATTCCTTCTCCTTCCTTGCCCATAAAAATACTCTGCCACAAACTGCGTTTTCGTCACATTAAAATCATCTGCCAACGGATAAAGAAAACAATGACAATTATTGGCTATTATACACCATATCACGAAAAAATTCATAATATTCACGTTTTCCGCTTTCTCCCTTTTATCGCCATAACACCGTCCACAATTGTCTTCACAAGCAGGAACACAAGGCTACAAACCTCCACATAAATCGCATATGGGAACGGCGCGCCCTCTATGCCGCCCATTACACCCCAGATAAACGACCAGACGATCAAAACGGCTGCCGCCGCCATCCCCAATAAGTCAAGCCACACCATCGCCTTTCTCCATTTTTTGATATAGGACAGTCCGCCCAGTATAATGCTTACGCACTCCGCAAAAAAGTACTGGTCAAGCATGACATAGACCACAAGATAGGCAAAGATATCATTCGCCTCCATTTCCATCTGCAGGATATGCATGATATTTGCGCCAATCAGCAGCACAATCTGCAAAACCGTAAATACGGTATTTCCGATTTCATATCTTCTCTCTGTTTTTTCCATTGAATTTACCCCTCTCTGCCATTTATCCGCCATTCATAGCTGCCTTTGCAATCACTAACAAAATAAAGGCCACAATCAGTAATGCCAGAGCCGCTATTAGAACGAGAATGGCGATTGTCAGTTTTCTCCATCTGCGTTCTTTGAAAGCCAATACCATTAAATCAATCACGTCCGCCACAAAGAAAAACTGCAAAATGCCATGAACGGCCACCATTTTCTTTGTGCTCACTTTTTCCTTTGCCGATACGCACAGATAGGCAATGGCATATGGCGCACCGAATGCCAATACAAGCCAGCCCGCAGCCGCCTCTATGAAAGCAAGCAGCGGTCCTACAAAGATCATGAACGGAACCGGCACAAAGGAAAACACAAAGGTCATCACAATGAGACAGCCGCCAACCGCAAAAAACGGAATCAGCGAATATTTTACCATGACTGC
Source organism: Clostridium sp. (assembly GCA_023666975.1). Next base: position 20,868 of record JAMPAW010000033.1, on the reverse strand, counting down.
GGCATTTAACAGCGCAATGCGGTTTTCCGTCCTGCCGTACTTAATCGAAACAATAATATTAGCGATTCCAAGCAGGAAAGGGAACACGCACACGCCAAATGTTGTTTCCCTGTCCAGCATCGCCTGTATATAAAAAACAATCGGTACAAGATACACCGACAAAACATAGAGCAGCGGAGTAATATAGAGAGCATGATATCCCTTCTTCTGCCCCGTCATTTGTACTGCCGGCTGCTGTAATGCACTATTTATCTGTTTTTCCATTGAATTTACCCCTTCTTTACTTTCCTACTTAATAAATGCGCTACAACGATATCGGCAACCACAATAAAAGAGCCGATTCCATACAGCACCGCTTCCTTCTTCGCAATCACCCTGTCGGCTTTTGCCCGGAGGATTCCGGCAATTGCGATCGAGCCGGAATGAAAGGCAGCGCCAAACCCGAAAACCGCACACATGCCTATGCCCAGAAACAGAAACAGCGACATAAAATTGAAGTCCTTTCCTAACACCAAAATCCCCATTATTCCCATAACAAAACCGAATATCCCCAGCAGGTCAAGCGGAAGATAGAGATATTTTAACAAAAGATTTGCCCGCAGTACTTCTTTTGTATTCCATTTCTGCTTCACCGCCCGCACTGCCGCAAGGATATTGCAAACAATACCGCTTATAAATGTGACCAGTATGAAGATGGATATCATGCTGAAAAGCATTGTACTTGTTCTTTCATAGGAAGGCTCCGAAATATCCAGAAAAAGCATAGGCAGTATCCCCAGGTAAAGCGAACCGACATACAGCACACTCGGCAGTAACAGCATATATTTTTTCATGATGTTTCTTTCACCCCCAGCCTTTTTTTGACCTTATAAAACACGAACGGCGTAACGGCATACTGTATCACGGTCTCCCCGTCCCCTTTTATCTCCAGTAAAAAGTATGGCAGATGCCGATTGCTTCCCATCCAATGCACCCGGCAGTCTGTGATGCCCAAACGGGACATCACCCATGCTCCCGCATTGTTATAGCAAAACAGATATTTGTTCCCAAGCCATATCCGGTGTCCCATATAAACCGCAGATAAAAAGTCCTGATTTAACTCGGAAAAAGCAATCCCGTTCCGCTTCCCATATTGCAGCAGATTGCCGTTTTGTTTCCGCATGGCACGGAGATTGACTGCCGACCAGAAATAGCAGACTGCGCCGAGGATAATACCGAGAATCAATGCCAATACTCCATTTTCCGGCTCCCGCCTCCCCAGATAAATGCCAAATCCGGTAAGCAGGCTGCCCGCAGCAAAACAAAGCAGAAAACGGCAGAGGTACGTTACATGGATGCCGGAACACATCTTCTGCCAGAGAGCGGAATCTTCTACCTCCCTCGGAACCGTTTTGTACTCCGCCTCACCCTGCCGCCCCGGGAACAGCATGCCCCAGACCGTCCGGATCAGCCGGGAATCCCCGACATAAGAATCCCCAAGCCTTCTTTTTAAATATGCCCCTAAAGCGCAGTAAACGCCAAGCAGCACCAGCAGGACAAGCAAAAGAACAAGCCACACGGTAAGCAGCGCCTGCGGCACCACGCCATAGTGTTTATATTCCTGATAAATGCCTGCCCCCAGTATAATCTCCGCCAGCAGAATAAACACGGCGGTCACCATGCAGTATAATTTGATATTGTCTAATTTTTCCTCATTCATGATATGTCCTGTATCCTCCCCGAATGTTGATAATAACGGATTACCAGTTGCTTCTTCCCCGTCTTTAACGCCTGCCCGACCATTTTTCTGTCCCTGCCCAGAATCGTAAACATGTTTTGCCGCCCTTCCGCCGAGACACCGGTCAGCATATCGTAACGTGGCCAACGGCTATTCAGGTTTACAATCCTGCAGTCCGACAACGTCGTTATGACAGGCTCTGTCTGCTGTTCCCGCTTAATCCGTTTCAAAATGATAAACCCTAAGCCGCCTAACAACAGCCCCACGCCAAAAATAACATAGAAGATAATGTCTATGTCGATATTTGACTTTTGCAAGATCCGGCGGTAAATGATTTCTGCGCCACTGCCTGCAAACAGCAATATGCCGCCAGCGAATATCCGCACGCCTTCCGACCATACCGTCTGCCGCCCCTCATCGCCAATCTGGGTTTTGGTCTGCTGTATTCTCACCACAGACAGCAGCAAAATACCCGCGATGATAAAACAGATAAAAATGCACATTTCCATAGTCATCTTCCCTCTCTCCTTATCCCAGCGTCAAAGCAGCATAATGAAATAATAAACGGTTCTTGAACACCAGTAAAGGATAAGTGCGGCAACAATGATAAGAATCCCATTATTCCGCCTCCTTTCCTCTTTCTCCACTTTCTCTTTTTGCCCTGTCTCTGTCAACAAAAATGCTGCCCCAACAAAAAAGATAACCGCTTCCAGAAAACAGCCTGCCACTCCGCCTGCCAAAACATAATTTTTTCTTTCGGCAATCCGCATTTCCCCAGCTTCATACAGATAGTAATCATACCACTCCCCCTCCTGATATTTTTCTGCGGTGGAAGATGAAACCAGAATCTGAAATCCATCCACTTCAAAATAAGTGGCAGGCAGGGTGCTTTTTCTCGGCTTCCCGGAAGCCACCCGCACCTCCTCCTTCACAATCTCCGTGATGATTCCTCCCGTTTCCTGTTTTTCAAAGGCAAGCGGATAAAAAACGGACTTTGCAACATCCGGCAAAGCAGCCCCCGCTGCCACCATCAGCACAAAACAGAGCAGATAGCCATAGCCGTATAATGCCGGGTGTCTCTCACTCAGAAAAATAATCCTCTCCTGTACCCTCATCCAAATTCCTCGCATTTTCTTCCACTCCTTCTGTAAACAGATGAACCGCATCCACAATTGCCCGGCTGGCATCTGCCGCCTTTTCGCCATGTAAATACACATCAGCCACCGCCTCCGCAACAGTCTCCCCGTAAGAAATCCCTCCGTCTGCCTGTTCCCCTTTTGCATAGCCGGAAATACTGCCGCGAAATTCTTCCTCCATGCCGGTATGGTGGTACTCCTGTTTCCAGATATCGTAAGCCCTGCCGAGCACTGCCTTCGCCACACTCTGGTTCACGCTTAACGAATCCGTAACATACCGGCTGTAAGCCTCCCCGTTTTTCTCTGTAATATAACAGGCATCCTCGAGCCCGAACTGCTCCATAGCAATCACATTCAGCAGTTGATGCCCCAGTTCATGTACGACCACAGAGGTAATATCCGAGCCTTCCGGCCAATAACCGGTTTGTACCTGGTACGCACAATCCTCTAACAGCTTCTGCCGGTTTTTAAATTTGGCGGCATTGAAAATAATTTCATACTTGACGACAAACGGATACCGCCCAAATTCCTCATTAATCATAAATTCTGCATTTTGCGTGACCGCCACATTGCCCGCCTGCCGATGTTCAAAATTACCCAGGGATACATTCGTAATGCTTCCTTTTAACTGCGGATAAGCGGCATACATATAAGCAAATGCATCCCGGATATCTCCTGCCGTTTCCTCCTCTATTTCTCCAAGATTCACAGCCATTATAGCAAAATCTTTCTCCATCTGCATTTCCATTTCTTCCACAGGGGGATTCACATACCTCTCCCGCTGCCGTATCCCGTATTCCCGGATTGCCTGCATGGCTTCTTCTTTAGAAGGAACATATGCCCTGTACTGTTTGTCATATTCGATAGCGGTTGCCACTCCCTCCCGCAGGGAATCCCGGCTCCACGGCTTCTCCCCCGGTGCATTTTTTTCTTCTGTCGTCTTTGTGACCGCTTTTTGCTGTTTATCCTGTCCTGCCAACAAAGGGATCGCCGCCACTGCCAATACACCCAAAACCAAAACCCATGCCCGAAACCGCTTTACCGCCCCGACTGGTTTTCCTGTTCCCATTCTCCGTCTTTTCATATCTTACTCTTTCTGTACCGCGAAATCCAGGCAATTGCAAAATGCCCTGGTGAATCTAAACCGCCCATACTTTGTGCATCTTATACAGCAAACGCCGGATCATGCTGCTAACATCCTCCTTCGGAAAATCATCTGTCATGCCGTGTACATCCACTTCCAGATAATTGTCTGCGTCGATGTTCACAAAGAACGTATAATAGGAATAGTCCATATCCCCGCTGTTGACAACCTGCCGGTAATAGAATACCTCATATCCGATATCCTCAATTTCCACAGGCTCCACACATTCCGCAGGATTTAACAGGTCTAACGCGCCGTCGTCCGCCTGCCTGTCATATTTCTCCCTAAGTCGGCTCAGTCCGTCTTCCCCTGCTCCGCAAAAGGAATCGCTGTATTGTATATAAAGCCCATTCTCCTTATAGGTAAGCAGACCGTCTACGGCACTGACCTCCTCCGCCCCAGTCGGCACAATCAATGTCAGCTCCGAGGAACCAATGTGAATCGTGTATAAATCCATATTCTCCTCTTCGGAATCTGCATTCCCATCGCCAACATCTGCATTCCCGCCACCTGAATCCACGCTCCCGCTGCTAAAATCCGCATTCCCGTCTCCTGAATCCACACTCCCGCCGCCTAAATCTGCACTGCAAGCCGTCAGGACAACCCCGGCAAACAAAAGAAGCACAGACCGCAAAATCCCTTTATTTCCTCCGCCCTTATCATTCTCCGGTGCCTTTGGATTCGCTCCGTCTATCCTCTCCATTTACCCCTTATCCCCCTCTGCCATCTCCTATTTGAAAACCAGAAAATCCTTCACCGTCTCCATCGACAGTTCCTCCTCCCAATCAATCGCGCATGCCTGCACACTGTAATAAGCATTTCCATTCCCCACATCACAGGCTGCACAAATCCGTTGATAATCCGTGCCTTCAAAGTTATAATGTACCACCATATAATAGCAGGTATTCCCCGCAATCTCAATTGTCTGTATCTGCATGTTGTCCTTTACGGAATCATAGCCCATATCCCGCTCATTTTCCACATAGGTCAGCGCACTGCCGACAAATTCATCCGCTGCTGCCAGACAGCAGTCCACACTCACGCCATATCCGTCTGACCAGAAGCTTTCCGACTCGGAACCCTCTGCATGATAGATCCCTTGCGAATAAAAGCCCTCCGGCACCTGGAAAGTAATCGTTTCATCAGCAATGCTTAACGTACTCTCCTCCTTTTTTTCTCCTATGGCAGAAGCACCCTGATGCACGGACTGTTCCACAATATCATCCATCGTCGAATCCGGCTCGTCCGTAACTTGCGCCGTTGACGTGATATCCGCAAAGATATGTAACAAATCCTCATCGGTCAGGCTGTCGGACTCTATTACAATCTGTCCGCCAAACCGCTTGTCCGTGTCTGCCGCCTGCGTATATCCCACAAAGCATTTATCCCCGGAAAGCTCCATGAGAAAATAGGCGTACTTTTTGCCGTCAAGTTCTGTCTCCTTAATGTCCTGCAATATTTTCCCGCCTGCTTCCACAGTCTTTGACATCAATGCCTCCGGATCTTTCATCGACTCCTCATAGGAATTGTCCCGCACAGCCGTCTTCATCTGGAACACATCATCTAAATACACCACAGGTCCCACGCCCTCGGCATAAAAGCAGCCATAATCTGCCGGCACATAAAGTTTAAAACCATCGATCACCACGGTAATACCGTCTCCGGTTCCTGCGCTTTCTTTCTCTACTTCCCGGTCAAAAATATCTGCGGTATTCTCATCTGTATCCGTTTTCTTCCCTTCCTCAACGACAAACGGCCCCGCATTTCCGGTTCCGCCCTGCTTTTCCTTCTCTTTTCCCAGCAGCAATATTCCCACTAAAACGACCAAAAGTAAAACCAGCGCAATTAAAACGCCAATCACAATCTTTGTACCCTTGCTCATTCCCTTTTCTTCCATCATCATACTCTCCTCTCTTCTATAGCTGTATCTAGGCAATTGCGAAACTCTTAATTTCCAAAATCCAGTTGTGCAATATAGACAATATCATAAGCAGGTGCTTTGGAGCCGCCAGTGCTTGCAGTGAGTACTTGGCGAGGTTTTTTCGAGCCTAGTACGAATGCACACTTACACACTTAGCGAGGTACTTTCGAGCTTAGTGGGTATAGTGTTGCATTGCTTAGCACTGTTGCGAGCGACAAGCAACGCAATGCCTGAATACTTAGCGAGGCTCAGCCGAGCTTAGTAGAAAGGTATGCCTTGGCTCGTGCCTGCATTGATTTGTCTATATTGTACAACGGACATCTTGAAAAACATGAGCTTCACAATTACCTGGCAGTCAGCCTCCACTCCATAATAAAGACAATCAAGAAAATCAAAAAGACAATTCCCAATATCATCGGAAGAATCAATGTTTTGGCATAGTAATCAAAGGAAGTCCGCTCCCCGTCCGGGTAGCAGAACACATAATCGCCCTCCCGAACACCCGGAACGTCTAACCAGACAACTTCCTTGTCAAAATCCGCACCGGCAATTTCCGCCTTTGTATACTGTTCATAAATCTTCTTCACATGGACAACCTCCTGTGTTCCTCCCTCCCGGTCAAATGCATTGTTCTTTAACAGCCTGCCGGTAAAGACAACTGCCAAAAGGCACAAAGAGCCACTCAAAAATATGCAGATACATAAGATAATCCGTTTGACTGTAAATTCTGCAGCACTTATGCTGTTTCCCCCGCCCTTTTTCTCTTCCTTCGCTGTCTTATCCATATCATCTGCCACAGCCGCAGCCTCTTTCTCCGGTTCCCTCTTTTCCTTCTCCTCCGCTAAGGCCTCCTCACCTTTTATTAGATAATCAATACTGACCTGATACATTTCAGACAACTGAATCAGCTTATCCACATCTGGAAGCGTTTTATTCAGCTCCCACTTTGAAATAGACTGGCGGCTGACATCTAAGCGTTCTGCCAATTCCTCCTGCGTTAAACTGCTCTGATTGCGGAGTTTCAGCAAACGCTCCCCCATTAATCCGTTCCGTTCCATTTCTTTCGTCATCTCACTATTCCCTTTCCAATTTTCTAAAATCTATCCTCCAAAGAGTAACAAATGTATATTTCCATTTCCAGCAATTTCAATTCCCATATGCGCAACCTATGGTTGCAATCCTTATTTTCCGTCGTTTTGGTTCTGTTATTCATCTTACCATTTATTCATCAATTTTATTGCGCTCCATAAAAAAAATCAACACTATCGAATAAATTTGATCGTGCTGATTCCCTAATTTATCCATATCTATCCCATAAATGCTGCCCGGCAAAGCAGCCAGTCTTTTGAAATACGTTTCCCGCCTACCGTTCCAGTTTCAGAATCTGCTCAAGAATATAGTATAAATGCTCCTGATTCCCCGCTGTCTGCTGTTCAATCAGCCGGAAGCACTTGTACGCAAAGTTGTCCGCCGGTTCGGCAAAATCCTCTATGCCCTCGACAAGCGTTGACAAGGAAACATTAAGCCCTCTGGCAATTTTGTACAAGGTTTCAATCGTTGGTGTTTTCTCGCCCCGCTCCAACTGCCCGATGTAGGTCGGGTGAAGGTCACTGTACTCGGAAAGTTTCTCCTGGCTAAGCTTCTGACGGGTACGGTAATAACGGATACGGTTGCCGATTTCCTCTGTTATATTCATGTGCAGCCTCCTCTATCATCATGATAAATCTATACTATAGATATTTATTTCTTAAAACTATATACTATTGACACTCAAAATAGAAATGTATATACTAAAGATATGAACAATCAGATTTTGGCCATCGTGCGTTTTGCTCATATGATTAAGAGACAAAAAAAATGAACAGGAGGAATTTATGATGAAACACACAGCAAAATGGCGGAGGATATCCGCATTTACCCTAACTGGAGCATTACTCTTAGAAATTCCTGAAGTGGATTGGCTGTACTATAATGTCTATGGTAACAATTGCTTATACTCATTTGACCCTGAACGATTAACAGTATGGCTGCAACCAGCCATAACATTACCAAGCGATTACACTTGCATTGAAGAATTAGAGCTTGGAATTATTTATAATTTCACCACAGCAAATATGAATATCAATGATAATCAATTCACAGCACATTATAATTCTGAAAGTAAAAAAGTGTTTTCTAGTTTTATGAAACAATACTTGAATTTTTCAAATATTCCAGATTCCGGAACTCGTACTTATAGCCATAACATAGGTATTTATGACTTTCCTCAGGAGTGGTGGGATAACAAAGAAACTGTAAAATTTCGTGTATATGCAGCAATCAAAAGAGGAGATGATATAGAACTTGTACTTAGCCGAATCCTTTATGTCCAGCTAGACCCAAAGGCAGAATAAATTTCCATTGGCAAGAAAGAGCATTGCAAATAGTTATGTAAACCAAAAAGGGCGGTTCGGTTTTACTTGCACGTACGAACCATATGTGGTATTATTTTTTCAAAGCAGATAATCATTTGCAGACGGACTTACCGCACAGGACAGTGCAGATTTATGCGGTATGGCAAAGCGGCCGGAACAGGAAGTGATGCACCTGTCTGATGCATATGAGCACAAGGAAAAACAGTACGATTTGGACTTAACATGTATTGTATATAACATCAATCCGGGTTATAATAAAGATATTCAGAGCGGGAGCAGGGTAATATCCGGGTACACGTCCTTTGTCGAAAAAGTCCGCACCTATGAAGCGGAAGAGACAACGCTCAAGGAAGCGGTGGAACGTGCAATCGATGAGTGTATCCGGGAGGATATCCTTCCAGAGTTTTTTCAAGAACATCGCACGGAGGTGGTGAATATGGCAGCATTAGATTTTACATTTGAACGGCGGGAAAAGTTAATCCGGCGGGACAGTTTGGAGGAAGGAGTTTCACTGGGAATGCTTCAAATGTATAAAAAAGGATTTTCTATCGAACAGATTGCCGATATCATGGATAAGACTGTACAAGAGGTAACACAAATTGTGCAGGAAGAGAATCTTTAATTCATAACCACATACAAATCGACACTATCAGACAAAAGGATAGTGTCGATTGAAAATGTTTACTCTGCACTGATAAGCTGAATGAATTCCTGTTCCGGAATTGCCTTGGAATAATACCAGCCCTGCATATAGTGACAACCGAATTCTGCCAGACGCTGCTTCATCTCTTCGTTCTCTACACCTTCTGCGACGATGTAAAGCTCCAATGCATTCAGCATTCCGATTGTATATTCCAGTGTAATTCCCGCCTTGCTGTTCTTAAACGAATCCCATACAATGAACTTGTCAATCTTGATAATTTTAAACGGCATTTTGTTTATGTAATCAATATTGGCATATCCAGACCCGTAATCATCTAACGAAAAGCTGATTCCGTAGTCCACCAGTCTGTTAATATTGTCATTGACTGTAGCAACGGAATTAAGCGTTGCCGTTTCCGTAATTTCAATATTAATCTAATCAGGGTGCACGTTATATTTCTCCATAATCTGTTTGACCCTGTCCGCAAAGTTCAGTTGAACCAGCTGCACAGGACTAATATTTACCTCGATATATTCCACAGTCGTTTCGGCCAAATGAAAATCCCGAATGAAACGGCATACCTTTTCTAAAATCATCTCTCCCATCTCCAGAATCATACCATTTTTCTCTGCGATAGGGATAAAGTCCTCCGGTGAAATCCAGCCAAGCTCCTCATCATGAAGACGAACCAAAGCCTCTGCCGAGTTATAAACACCTTTGCTGACGGAAAAAATCGGCTGATAGTAAACCAGCAGCTCGTCCCGGTCAATGGCCAGTTTAACAGCCTTCTCAATCGCCTTGTCCTGACGGATTTTGTCAAGATTAACCTCTTTTGCCAGCGTCACCCTGCCCTTTTGGGTTTTCTTCGCAATGCTCATCGAGTAATCCATAATCTCAATCAATTCCCCCAGCGATGCTGCGTCCTGAGGACATGCGATGCAGCAGATAGAAGCCGACATCATAATCGCCGTCTGCCCCTCATCAAACCACGGGTGATAAAACCTGGACTGAATCTGTTCCGCTATCTCCGGCATATCCTGAACATTTTTATTCAGCACAACACAAAACTGGTCTGAGCCAAACCGAAATACGGTCTTGGCAGCGTCAAGCTGCCCTAAAAACTGTCCCACCTGATAAAGCAGGTGGTCACCATTATTCACGCCATACGTCTTATTGATAAATTTAAAATCATCCATGGCAACCATAATGACCCCAAATGCCTTACGGTCAGTAAATGCCCCTCTGACATATTCACCAAAAAATTTGCGGTTAAACTGCTTCGTCACAGCATCCGTCACATTTCCCGGATTCTGCTGATAATAGTAAAGCGTCATACAAATTGCTGCCAGCATGAAATTCAACATCGGGATATAGAGAAAAATCTGCATAAAACAGGCCGCTATTCCGCACAGAATATTAAAGGCTAACGGCACCATGCGGACAAACAGAAAATTCTCCTTTGCCATAATCATCGTCGCAATACATATAACAATCATCACCGCATCAATGGCGTACATCACCATACCGACACGGCCAATCTGGTACATCTCATTTTCAAAAGTAAATGCCCATTTGAATTTGGGATTCAAGACAATAATGACCAAATCTATCATTATACTCAGCCGGAAAAAACCAGAAAGCCTGCTTTGCCGCTTGAAATCGACATGCGCCAGCAGTAGCAGGTAAAGGGTAAACACGATAGGCACAAGATTAATCGCCAGTGTCTGTAATGTCAGTACCGCATAGAACCGCTCATACCCCACTACGTTTACCTCTCTCGCCATCCATGTCGCAATAATTTCCAATCCTGTAGCAAGAAATGTAGTGACCACCAGTCCCAGAAATGCCCGATGGCTCCTTAACGGGATACGTTTCTCATTCAAATACCATACCACAATCAGAACAAGAAAAAAGACTGCAGCATAATCAAATGATAAATTCCAATTCGTCATACACATTCTCCTTTCTCTTGCTGCCAATTGCCTGATTACCGATTTTTTATTATAACACAACTTTATCGATAAAACCATACATCTGGTCATTTTTTTGCAATTTTTCTTTTCTCTTCCCCTATCCCCCTATAAAGACTTCCTTTTATTACACAGGACGACAGCGACAAGGCTGCCCCGCTTTTTTTGTCATTCCCAATTTGTTACAATTCTGATACATTCCGATTACACTTTTTATACATCACGATTTTATTCTTAACCTACCATATATCAGTCAACTTCAAAACAGAGATGTTCACAGGAGAAAAATATTATGCCAGCTCTTTTTATTGATGAAGATATACTAAAGAATAATATTGAGATTACCAAAAAACTTTCCGGAGAAGCACATGTCATCGGTGTGGTCAAAGGAAACGGTTATGGTCTGGGACTATGCGAATTTGCCCGGATATTGGTTGATACAGGGATCGAAACACTGGCAGTAACCGAAGTCAAAGACGCCGTAGCACTTAGAAATTCGGGAATCCGCTGCGATATCCTTATGCTTTCTCCTCTTTATCAAAAGGAAGATATTATCACCGCATTGAAACAGTATCTAATCCTCTCCATAACCTCCTGCGAATGTGGGGAAATGGCAGAACAAACCGCTGCCGAATTAAATATATATGCAAGATGTCAAATCTATGTGGACACTGGGCTTGGCCGCTATGGTTTCACCGATAACCAAAAGAGAGACATCATTTACACCATTAACCAGATGAAGCATCTTTGCGTCACAGGAATCTATTCACATTTTTATGCGGCCTCCTGTAAAAAGCCCGTTCACACGGTCAGACAGTTTGAACGCTTCACCTCCCTTTGTGACGAAATAGAACAGGCGAATGTGTTTATCGGCTTTCGGCATATAGCCGCCTCCTGTGCGCTGCTCCGCTATCCGGAAACGAGGCTGGACGCTGTCCGCATCGGTTCAGCCTTCCTTGGCAGACTGCCCTTTCCCCATCATCTGGGATATCAGCCGGTAGGTCAATTACAGGCTTCCATTGAAGATATCCGTGTACTTGCTCCCGGCACCGGTCTTGGCTACGGACATTCCTACATGACATCTCGGCAGACAAAAATTGCCGTCATCTCTGCCGGCTATGCGCACGGGCTGGGTATCAGACGATACAACAACTGTCCGGGACTGCCTCATTTGGCGGGATATATCCTCCGCACGTTGAAAAACATACTTTTTCCAGAAAAGCTGTATGCCTATAGCGGAGAAACACAGCTTCCCATTCTCGGAAAAATCGGCATGAATTCCACCATCATTGACATTACAGGCACGAACCTTGCCATCGGCGATACCGTGCTCATTCCGGTCAATCCCATTTATGTAGACAGCAGCCTGCCCCGCCAATACGGACAAAAACCGCAGCTGTCATCACTCTCTCCGCAACGCCTCAATCGGACTTAATTTTGCCGCCTTTCTTGCCGGGTAAACGCCAAACAGGACACCCACGCCCGAAGAAAATAATGCTGCGCTAAGCACCGTTCCAGCGCTCAGTGCCGGCGAAAACTTCATCTCAGGCACTGCCATACCAATGACTGCCGCTATCGCACCTGCCCCCAGCACCCCTAATATAATTCCGATAACGCCTCCCAGCAGCGTGATAAATGCGGACTCTGCCAGGAACTGTACCGTAATCGAGCCGGTTTTTGCACCAAGTGCTTTACGGATACCAATTTCCCTTGTCCGCTCCGTTACCGATACCAACATAATATTCATCACACCGATTCCTCCGACCAGCAGGGAAACCGAAGCGACAAACGCCACAAAAATGGTAATCAGCTTCATGACCTGATTAATCGTTGCCATTATATCGTCAAAGCTTTCATAATAATATACATCTTGCCCCTTGCAGTGGTGTTTTGTTTCCAGATAATCAACGACATCTTTGCAAAGCTGCCGTCCATCTGCGTCATCTTCCTTTAACAGATAAAAATCCGTAATATCCTCACTCAGGTCATAACCGATCGCATTTGCCATGGCGGCCGGCGGCATAAACGCCTGCACAGACGGTGTGGCATTTAGTGCCTCGACCATTCTGTTATTGTCTTCCGATGCCATAACACCCACAATCGTCAGTGTGATATCTGCTTCCCAAAAATTTATTGTGATATCCATATCCATTCCAACCACATTTGTCGAACCAAATAATTTCATTGCGTCAGCTTCACTGATAATACAAACTGGTCTGCCGTCTTCTTCCTGCGTTTGGGTATACTTACCACCATTCACATAATCCAAACCGTCAGCAAACACAAAATCCAAACCTTCCGAATTCACTGCTACAAGATTCACCTCAAATTCATCTCGTTTCGTTCTTGTTGTCCCTTCAAAATATGCCTGTGTGGCAACCGCTTTTACCCCTTCCATGCTGCGTATATGCTCCAGCTCCTCCTCCGTTATACGATACTTAAGGTCATACTGGTTCACCATAAAAAGAATCTGTCCCTTTCCTAGGCTTCCCAGCTCCGAAGCAATCATTTCTGTGGCGCCATTGCCAACGGATACAATTAATATAACCGAGGAAATACCAATAATAATTCCCAGCATCGTAAGCAGTGTACGTCCCTTATTGGCAGCAATATTCTTCAATGCCATTTTGATATATTCACCAAGCTGTGCCATATTAACCTCCTATTTCCATAACCGGTACATCACCATTTCCTGTACCACTTCCCATATACACATCTCCCGGCTTCATATCGGAGGTCACATTGCGGACGACTTTATCCTCCTCTGCAATTCCCTCAAGCACTTCATAATACTCATCTGAATAAATGCCCAGTTTTACCTCTCTGCGTTCCAGCAGTCCCTCAGCATTGACAATATATACATAATCTCCGTCCACATCGCTGCAGAGTGCCTCATAGGGAATTGCCAGTGCATTCTCGGACTTGCCGATAAAAATATATGCTTTTGCCGATATCCCGATATATACATTCTCGTCCGGCTCATTTAAAAGAATTCTTCCCTTAACACTTCCCCCGGTCTGGCTGCTGGAAGCCTGCATATCCGTAGAAGCTACACGGCTGATAAAATCAACTGTCCCCTCGTACTCGTTGCCGGAAATGACCACTCTCGCCTTCTGTCCCGGTGTTACAGAGCCGATATCATCTTTGGCAATGGCAAATTCCACACCAATCCGGTCTCCGTCAATAATCGTGAGCAGCGTCTGTGCCTCACTGGCAAGCGCACCTTTATATATCTCTATCGATGCAATAATACCGTTTTTGTCCGCCGTAATCCCCGCTTCCGCCGAATGGTAGGAATCCTCAGCACTGTTTATGTTCATATTGGAAAGCTCATTGGCAGCGGAAACCTGCGCCTTCGTGCTCTCCGATACCTTCACATCTTTATTTGCCGATACAATTCCCTCCTGCTCCGCCAAATCCGCCTGCAGGTCCTGAAGCTTTTCATTCTGCTTTCCCAGCTTCTTATTGGCCGCCTTATACAAATCCTTATACTTCTGCAGCTCTGCTTTATCCGCAGCCAGCCTGCTGTTTGCAGCCGCCAGCTCATTTTCCGCATCTGTAAGCGCCTGTGTCACCTTTGCCGGTGTCGGAATCACTTCTCCCTCTTCATTATAGTAGATCTCCTTTGCCGCCTTCTCGGCTTCTTTTTTCTCCGCTTTTGCCATCTCGGCCGCCTGCTCGTCTTTTGCCACGGCCGCTTCTAATTCCGCAATTTTTTCACTGTAGGAATCAACCTTATCAGTTGTCTTTTCAATATTTTCTTTGACATCTTTTGTGTCGGATTTAATACTCTTTGCATTTTTCTTCGCCTCCGATGCCTTTGATGCCGCCTCTGCTGCCTGTTCAAACCCTTCATTGCCGGCCGCCCGCTCTGACTGCGCCTGAAGCTTCACCTTCTCTAAATTATCGCCCAGCTCAGAGGTGTCATAACTCAACAGTACGTCCCCTTTTTGCACACTCTGCCCGACCTCAACAAAAATATCCTCCACCTTGGCAGTCACCGGTGAGGTATAGGCATCCGTTTCCACGCCAACCACGGTTCCCGATGTTGCAATCTCCTGCTGTACATCTTGACGCTCCACAATATAAATGTCGTCTTCTCCGCCTGCCATCGCCTCCATCTGCTCCTGCACACCGGCAGAAATATTTTTTATTGCACTGCCAATCAGTGACACCAGTACCAGCACGATGACAACAATCACAATGATAATGCCCTTTTTACCCTTTTTCTTCCTGCGCTTCTTCGGCAGTTCAAAATCCTGTTCCGCCTCATTCATGATTTCGTTTTCCATGTTCTGTTCATCTTCCATATCTGTTCACCTTTCTGTTTTCGTTTATTCCCTCGTCTCGTCCGACTCAATTTTCCCGTCCATAATTCTCACCACCCGTTTTGCATTGGCAGCGATTCCATCGTCATGGGTAATCAGCACAATCGTATTCCCCTGTTCATTTAACTCATTCAATATTTTCATAATATCCTTTGTCGATTTGGAGTCCAGATTACCCGTCGGCTCATCTGCCAGAATCAGCGGCGGTGCTGCTGCTATCGCTCTGGCAATAGCAACCCTTTGCTGCTGTCCACCGGACATTTCCGACGGTCTGTGCCGCATCCGGTTTTCCAATCCCACCTTCTTCAGCGCCTCCGTTGCCAGCTCTCTCCGCATATGCTTATCCACATGGCGGTAAATCAGCGGCAGCTCCACATTCTCAACCGCAGTCAGGTTCGGTATCAGATTAAAGCCCTGAAAAATAAATCCGATATAATTGTTTCTGACCTCGGAAAGCTCATTATCCGTAAGGCTGGAAACGTCCTTTCCATTCAGTATGTATCTGCCCTGCGTGGGAACATCGAGACAGCCCAGCATATTCATCAGCGTGGATTTGCCCGAACCGGAATGTCCGATAATGGCGACAAACTCACCCTCATGCACCTTAAGGCTTACACAGTCCAGTGCCCGGACCTCATTCTCTCCGGGATTATAAATTTTATACATGTTCCGGACATCAATTAAAGCATTCATACATTTCCTTTCCTGCCATTTCTGCAGCAGCCAGAACATTCGGCAATCTGCATCAACGGCTCATCTCAATCACAAAAATAAGACAGCCACCTTATCTCGTGTCTGTCTTATTATAACCTTACTATATATTGTTGTCTATTCCTTTTTTCTTAAATTTTCTTAACCTACGGTTTACCCTGTTCTTCTGTCTGCCGGCAGCTATCCCTGCTTGCCCGCTTCCCGCAAAATATCCTCAATCATTCCGGGATTAAACACACCACTTCTAATCATGGCAATCTCATGCTTATACGGCTCATAAGATTTCTTCGCATCATCTGGAGCTTTCACGAACGGGGTTTCCAAAATTTTCGGAATGTCCATAAAATCCTTATGGTTCATCATATACATAAGTGCGTCAAAGCCGATACAGCCAAATCCAAAATTTTCATGACGGTCCTTGCCGGCTCCCGGTTCATTTTTGCTGTCATTCATATGAAATACGGCAATCTGCTCCTTGCCGATTACCTCGTCAAAATGCTCCATCACGCCGTCAAAATCATGGATAATATCATAGCCGGCATCGCTGACATGGCAGGTATCAAAGCACACCCGCAGCTTATCATTATAAATTACCCGCTCATAAATCATCGCCAGCTCCTCAAAACTTCTTCCGATTTCACTGCCCTTTCCCGCCATCGTTTCCAACGCGATATGAACCTCCGTATTTCTAGTCAGCACCTCGTTAATTCCCTTCGCAATCTGCTCTACGCCTTTTTCCACGCCCTCTCCCACATGGGAACCGGGGTGAAGCACCAGCGTGTCAGAACCCATGGCCTTTGTGCGTTCAAGCTCCGATTCCAAACATTTCACGGCAATGTCAAACGTTTCCGGCTTTACCGTATTGGCAAGATTGATAATATATGGGGCATGCACAATAAACTCTTCTATCCCATGCTGCTTCATCAGTTCCCTCGCCTCCGCTATCCGCAGTTCACCAATCGCCTTTCGCTTAGTGTTCTGCGGTGCACCGGTATAGAGCATAAATGTATTGGCACCGACCCGAATTGCATCCTTCACGGAACCCAGCATCATTTCTTTCCCGCTCATGCCTACATGACAGCCTAATTTCAACATTCTTTTTTCCTCCATTTCAATTCTGGGTTGCCACCAGCAGGTAGACAAGCGGCGAATTCCAATAAATTGTCACCTCATTGCAGGAATAACTCTGCTCATTGTCCGCATAGCACTTTGCCGCCGGAGTATCCGCCAGCACTGCTTTCGCATACGGGTCCTCCAAAGCGCTGTCCGGTCCACCCACCAGCATTCCCGGCATGCATTTCCCCAATGCCTGCGACGGTCTGTGATGCGGGTGCTTCGGGCTTAACGTTCCCGTTTCGGTGACGAAGCAGTAGCCTGTTGCATTTACACCCAGCAGATAATGCAAGTGATCCTTCGCACAGGTTAAATATTCCTCATTTTGCCGGATTTCATTCGCAAGGCAGAGCAGCATGCCGTTATTGGCAATTCCCATATTCGAGCCCCACTCATAGACATTCTCCCGGCTTACCATATATCCGTTTTCCCGGCTCACCTGCAAAATATTTTCTGCGGCTGCCAAAAAAGCATTCTCAATGTCCTTTAACAGATTACTGCTGTCTGCCCGCAGTGCCGGTGTCGTCAAGGCCGCATAAGCACCATAGGCACCCACGTCCAGCCAGCCAAGCCCTCCGACATTTTCTACCGATTCAAGCGTCTCCGCCATTTTTTCCTTATACCGGCTATCCTCTGTAGCCTTGTAAAGCTCTGCGGCTGCCCAGAAATATTCATCTTTGCTGTTGCCGTCAGCATACTCGCCGGTCACGATATCGCTGGGATTCACATAACCTCTTTCGTCCTTATGCTCCTCATAGTATGCCCATGCCTTCTCGGCCGCTTCCAGACAAGTATTCCCGTAATCCTGATATTCGCGGTTACTTTCCCCGCCAAAAATCCTGCCCGCCATGGCCATCACGGCTGCAAAGTCCGCCGTCGCCGTCTTAGACAGAGGCGCTACCACCAGTTCGTCCGTCTCCTCCTCCGGCATCACCGTTTCCGGGAACACCTTGCAGGTTACCTTATGATAAACACCGCCGCTGCTGTCCTGCATTTTCAGCATCCAGTCCAGCTCATATTTTGCCTCCTGCAGAGCATCGTTGATTCCGTCTCCGCTTTCCGGAATGCCACAGTCATCGCCAAAAGCAGCCGGATTTTTCTCGTATGCCAGCAAAAGATCAGCTACGGCTTTGGCACCGGAAACCACATATCTCCCGTAGTCCCCTGCATCATGCCAGCCACCGCTGACATCTATTCTGGTATCTGTCCCGTAGATTACCGCCTCTTCCCCATGGCAAAGCGGGTGGGTAAAATCACCGGCAATGGACTGGTCAAGCTCCGTCCCGCAACGCTGCAAATACAGCATTTTCACTATATTGTTAAACGTTTCATCATACACATCACTGCCAACGGCAAAGGGATAAGATTCCTCCCCCTTTGCGGTTACAATCTTATAGGTGCCTGCTGTCTTCACCGCGGTAAAATCACCGGAACAATTCACTTCACCGGCCTCTGCATTGTTTACCGGCTCTGTCATCTGCCCCTCATAAACGGACTCACCGCTCTCTACCTCCACTACGGTAAATGTATTATCTCCGTCTTCTAAATCGGAAAACACGGCCTGTTTAATATCGTCCTCTTTGTAGCCGACCTGATTCACCTTCACCTTCGGTATCTCCACAGCCTCCGCCTCTGCCACAGCCCCGGAATCGTCCATCTGCTCCAGCGAAAGATTATCCAGCATAACGGAATGTTCGCCCATGCTCTCCGACGTTACACTCCCGTCTTGTGCGGCATCGACACAGCCCATATTAAAGCACAGCCGTGGTGCAGGGTCTGACGCCTCCTCCATCGTAAACTGCGTAGAAATGTGTTGTACTTCGTCTGTCACATCAATAATTTCGCCGGCATAAGCGTGATAATCACCACCGTTTATCTGAATTCTCCACTCCACAGGCCTGTCGATTGTGGCATGTATATCAAAAGAAAATGCATATACTACGCCCTGCGTCATCTCAAATCCGTCATAGTAAATCTGCACACCGTGCGCCACGTCACCGGCTTCCGATATGTCTACCTGAAGCTCCCCGTCTGCGTTCACGTT
Source organism: Clostridium sp. (assembly GCA_023666975.1). The sequence continues at coordinate 1,727 of JAMPAW010000033.1, read as the reverse complement.
TATGTTGCAGTTTCCCCCGTTTGTATAGACACTGAATTTGTCGGTACCGTTGGAAAAATCACCGTTCTCAATCTGATTGCCTGTCACGGCTTCCTCCGCCTCTGGCTCTTCCGTCACGCTATCGGCAATCTCCTCCGTAGATACCTCACTCGTCTCCTCCGTCGTCTTCTCCTTAGTGCCGCAGCCGGTAAAGCTCAACACCATTGTCGCAGCCAGCAGCACACTAATCATTTGCTTACCTGTTTTCATTTTACTCCTCCTCTATATTCCCAAGGCTTCTTTGGCCAGCATATCCGCCATTTCATTATATTTGACTCCGGTATGCGCCTCCACCTTTTGAAAATTGATGACCATCTCGTTTCTCTTCTCTGCAATAAAGGCTTGATAACGCTGGGTTCCCGGCTTGTTTGCTTTCCAAATCCCGTCTGCCCACTTTTCAATCCCCTCATAGTCATAATAAATAGTAATCTCTCCGTATCCATGTTCCTTTGCCCATGACACAGCCTTTTCGCTGCCAAGGATTTCACCGGCCACATTCCGCATAGACACATAACGCTCATCTGCACCACTACCGTTCAATGTGACAACCTCCTCCGGCAACACCAGTACACAGCCATAGGCATACCGCAGCTGGCTATGATCATAGCTCCCGTCTACATAGGCAATTAAATGTGTATCCGTGCTGACCGGGTAACTGTCGTTATCCGTCTCTGGTATATCGGACGCCGGCATGTCCGTCTCAGGCATACCGGATTCCGCGTTCGCCTTGATGAACTGCTCCGCCTCCCCGATAGTCGAAAACCCTTTAAACTCTGCCCCCGGATATTCATGTATCTGTTTCCTGCAATCCTCCCATGTAAAATAGATTCCCTTTGTTCTTCCCTTTACCACTGCATAATACTTTTTCGCCATACCACTCTCCACATTCTACCGTTTAATGCTTTGCCCTTACCGCTTCCCATTCCTCGTACCGCTCTTCATACTGCCTGTTCAGCCATTCCACCGCTTTCTCCTTTCCGGATTCATCGAAAGGAAACGTTGCCGTTGTCTTTTTTTCCTCCTGCGTAGCCTCAAAACACAACGGTTCCGGCCATACAGTGACCACAAATACAGCTTCCCCCTTCTTATCCGGAGGTGCCAACGCCACATCTTCCATCGGGTCACGGGCTATCCGAAACCGCATTCCCCGATGGCTGCCCAGATAAGGCTGCCCGTGCTCATACCATGTGATTCCATAAGATGCTTTGTTTTCAATTCTGATTATCTTATCTTCCATTGATTCCTCCAAACACCGCTCCTGCTACTGCACATGGATATGGTAAACCTCCAGCTCCCGCTTCACCTGGTCCCGAAGCTCCGGATTGGTCTTTAACATCTCCCGTATATCCTTCAGTCCGTTTAACCGCAGCTTCTCGTTATAGGCAATCTGTTCCCGAAGCTTCTGCCGCCTCACATTTAAGGAGTGCTTGACCTCTACCATCTCGCGGTTATCAATTAGTGCCAACGACTGTTTTATCCATATCTCCGGGTCCTTCACTCCGTAGGAGAACAGTAGCTTTGAGAGTGCCTCTGAAAACTCCCGCAGGTCGCCCGAAACCTTCTGGTATTTTCTGACCTCATCAATCATAATTAAATACTGGTCATGCAGGTATTCCAATTCCCGCAGGCTTTTAATCCCATACTTATCATAGAGGTATTCCAGCGTGGAGGTATTGTTGATATACTTG
>JAMPAW010000339.1 GCA_023666975.1 Clostridium sp. | reverse complement strand
TAGATACAATTGGGTTAGACGGTTAAAGGCGGTGTGCTAATGAAAAAAACAATAAGAATTCTTGGAATAATTATTTTGGAGACTATATTGATTTTGACATGTGTTTCAATTGGATTTTTTATGAATAGTTCAGCGCAAGGAACCGAACAATTAACAATAAACACGATTGCCTTGGTAAACTTAGATGAAGGCATTGAAATTGAGGGGGAAATTAAATATTACGGTATAGATTTTATAGGGATATTAGAAGATAATTTTGAGGTGACAGGATTAGAACAGGCGAGAAAGGGGTTAGATAATAATATATACGCTGCATATGTTATTATCCCGGGAGATTTTTCTAGAAATGTTGAAAGCATTAATAATAAACCTCAAAAAAGCAATATTATTTTTAAAATAAATAATAATTTAGATAGTGAAGTTAGGGAAACCGTTATAGAAGATGTTACCGATTTTAACAACAAAATCAGCACTAATATTGAATATGTATATTTAGATGCAATTCTTAATGGACTTCATTCTGCACAAGATGGAGCCGGTAAACTCTTAGAAAATGATTTGAAAGATTTAAAAGCAGTATTGAAGTTTACGGAAAGCAGTATGATTGCAGATGCAAAGTATCCGGAGCAGAAACATATGGATAATAGTGTGAAGGGGCTAAATATAGCAGACTTGTATACCGAGATGCAAAAAGTTTTTTCTTCTCTTTCAAAGTTTTATAAAGATAACGAGACGGCTGCTCAAGACCAGTATAATACGATGGTAGAGGAGACAAGTAGTATCTCTACAGGCATGGACACATTAAGTAAAAGTATAGAGGCTGTTGGTAATATTGAACAGGATGTAGCTTTTAATTTGGGTAATACTGAGGGGATTGATATATATGTAAATGAGTTTAATAGCGGATTGAAAGAATGGAAGGAAAATTACGATAAAGATATTCTGGAGAATCAGATGGATTACATGGAAACATGTCAAAAAAATGTAGATTTGCAATTAGAAGATCAAATGGAACAACAAAAGACATTGATGAAATCTCATTATGAGATAATGTGGAATGAATATAATAAAACGTCAATTGCACTAAATTGCAGGCATGATGGACATAATATGATGAATTTTGATTCATATAATGAAGCAAAAAATGTCATTTTGGATTTAGTAGATAGAATCAAACGTTTACAGAAAGAAATAATGGACTTAAGTGCATCAATTAATAATAATTCTGGAATTATTGGTACAGTTCAATTGGGGGAGATTAATGAAAATGATTATTTGGCAACAGTTGAAAGAGGACTTCAAGCAGACCTGTCAAGGATAGACCAGGAAATTTATATAGAGGAGATTAAAAAGAATGCCATGCTAAAAGCTGCAGCAATTGGTAAGTTGGTGGCGGAATTATCTAATTATAATCCTGAAAAACAAGATGACATTAAGAAAATATCAGAAGATTATATTCCAGATCTTATGACATACGAAGACATAGAATATCTTATAGATCTATATATGCCGGATAAGTTAACTGTTGATGTGGAGATTAATAAAATAACTGAGGATAAATCTGATAAAGAGGAAAGTGTGGAAGGGGATACTGTTCCATCAGAGGAAATAGCTGAGGAAATAAAAGAAGAGCAAAGCAAGGAGCAAAAGAGAGTTTCTGATATACTTTTTAATTCGACTATTGGATACGAGGAGCTGGATGGTGAAGATTTGAGATATGAGATTGCAGATATTGTTCTTGACCCGATAAGCCAAACGATAGCTGCAAAACATGAAGAGATAACAAATGACTATGAATCGTTAAATGCAGCATGGGACAATATTGATTTGAAATTAAGAACATTTTCTATAAATGATTTAGGGGATGAGAAAAGGAAAAATTCTATAGAACAGTCATTTAATACTAATTTTACTGAACTGCAAAAAAGGGTTGGCAGTAAAGAAAAGGAATATGAGAACTATGTTGAAAATGCTAATAAATTGAATAATACTAATTTAGAAAATTGGGAAAAAAGCATTAAGGAGGCAAACAAAGAAACAAGCAGTAATGTTGCCGCTAACATAAAAAATATAAAAGAAACCAGAGAAGGTATGAATGCCGATAATAGTGTGCTAATGGATGGACTTATCAATACGCTCCCGTATACACGAATAGGAGACTTGGAGAATAGACAAGTGTATCGCTATATTTCTAATCCAATAGTTGGAGATGATTTATCAGTAGCGAAGGAGAAAAAGGCTGAAGCTAAAGAGGAAAAAAATAAAAGTGACACACCAATAGATCCATTTATAGTATTTTCGTTAATATCAGGCGGAGGCATATGCAGTATCTTTTTATTGATTTTCGTACTTAAGAAAAACAAAAAACTGCAGGAGCAGGTTTTGTAATAAAAAAGGAGGTAAAAAAGAATGGCTAAAATTAAAATGGATCCAGCAGAAATGACTACTATGGCAACTCAGCTAGACAAAAAAGGCACTGAGTTCCATACAACTGTAACAAAAATGGAACAGTTGGTAAGGAAATTGTGTGGTGCGTGGGAAGGTGCAGCAAGTGATGCCTTTGACCAGCAGTTTACAGAGTTGAAACCTGGATTTACAAAGACAGAACAGTTAATTAAAGATTTAGCACAACAAGTCCGAGATATTTGTAAAATTATCTCAGATACAGATGATGAAATTGCTAAAAAGTTAAAATCATGAGAATGGAGCCCGGTCCTTTTGATAGAAGGGCTGGGCTTTAATGGAGAAAAAATGGAACAAAGATTGGAACTTAACACAGATATATTAAATGAAAAACAGGAAAATTATAACTCATTAACAGATTTAAATAATCTTAATCTGTTTACAGAAGAATTTAGTATTTATATTGAACATTGGAATAATGAAAAAACAAAGTTAGAACAAGAATTAAGAAATCAATGCTTTGTAGAAGGGCAAAACAATAATAGCGATGAAAAACTGGTTTCGCAATTGTTTCAGGAAAGCGGAAAGCAAATTGATATACAACAGATTCAGTCACAGGATTACAGTAATTATTATATGTTCATGGGGAGTTTGTTTGTTGGAATAGTGATTTGTGCGCTTGTGTTTGGAATTACAGGAAGGAAAGGTAGTTATAAATGATATTAACGTTAACAATACAGCAGGATGAAATGCCCCCTTTTGATATACAGGTTCCATCAGGACAACGAATAAAAGATACAATGCAGATATTGAAAGAA
>JAMPAW010000338.1 GCA_023666975.1 Clostridium sp. | reverse complement strand
ACCGATTTGATTACCCCCCATATTGAAGGTGCAATCCGGTGTAATGGCCTCCTCCGTCTTAGCATAAAGCAACAGACCGGATACCTTTCCGGTATTGTCCTTATCCTGATTCTTTACATAAGTGAAAATCTGATAGACATTCCCGGAGTGCAATGTGTATTTGTCAAACTGCTGCTGAAGCGTCTTACCATAATACTTGGCATCTATGATGAGGATTCTGTCGTCTTTTTGCAGGTAAATGTCTGTCTGCATGACCGGCAGGAAGCGTATCATCGTCTCATCATTCTCACCCACCAAATTCCACTTCACCTGAGCCGCTTTTGCTTCGGTCAGGTAGCCGTGATGATACCTGTAATATTCGAGGATGAATTTCTCGTACAGTCTGGCCATGTGTTCATCAGAGAACGAAACCATTTTATATTCGCCCTTTTCTGTGGTCTGGAGCATACCGTCCAATACGAAATAACAAATATTCAACAGCATCTCATAATTCTTGTTGCTGCGCTGATAGTGCAACCGACTCCACGGAATCCCCGACGGTTCCAAAAGCGATATGCCGTCAAAGAATACCAGCACCTTATTTAACTGAACCTTGCGGCCCGAATCCACACTTTTATCCCTCACGAGATACTGCATTGTTGTCTTGAGAATTTGATTGTAGAGGTTATCCTCTGAAAACTCGTCAAATTCACAGGCCAGCTTCTGCTTACGTTGGATTCTGTTTCGGATGGTTTCCGGCATATCCAGTTTGCCACGCATCACGGACAGCGTATCATGCTTCGTGATATATTCCCGGTAAAGGCCTTGCTTTAATTGCTGTGCCACCCCCTTGGCCAGTATTGCTGCGAAGAGGTCGGAAGCCTGCTCGAACTCCTCGGCTGCGACTTCCTCGAAGTTTTCCTGCTTCAGAACCTGAAAAGCATAGGACAACATATAATAAATGTTTTTTATAAAAATGCCTTTATCATTCGTCATCGAACACCCCACGCAGATTCTTTTCCCACCGCTGCAGCTTGGCTGGCTCGTCAAACCAGTATTCAGACAACATCGGAAGGATGTCAAATTCCACCACGGAGCGCATCCAGTCTATGGTACATTCTCCGGGCTTTCTGCCGCAGAAGTAACTATGTCCAATACAGAAACCACGTCCCAAGGATTTATCTTCGACGATTTCCTTATTCAACATCTTAATCTGGTCAATCAAGGTGTTAAAGGTCTCATTTGCAAAGCCGCTCTGGTATTGCATAAAACCATCAGAGTCAAATCCCGGCTCCATCTCAAAGAAACTGAAACGCCTGCGAAGAGCATAATCAATCATCGCAAGACTGCGGTCAGCCGTATTCATCATGCCAATGATATACAGATTTTCCGGCACTGAGAACGGCATACCGCTATAGGCCAGTGTTACCTTTGTGCCACGATAATCCTTCTCAATCAGCATTAACAGCTCACCGAAGATTTTGCTCATATTGCCACGGTTAATCTCATCAATAATAAAGAAGTACGGCTTGTCCGGATGGTTTGCTGCCGTCTGACAGAAACGATAGAAAATGCCGTCCGTAAGCTTGAAATCTGCTCCCTTCGGGCGATATCCCATGATAAAGTCCTCATAGGAGTAATTCTGGTGGAACTGCACGATTTCCATTCTGGAATCGTCCTCTTCGCCCATCATGGCATAAGCCAGCTTCTTCGCTATAAAAGTCTTTCCGACACCGGGAGCTCCCTGCAGAATAATATTCATCTTATTGCGCAGGAGCGCTTCCAAAACATCATAGCGACCTTCTGTCATATAAGCGACTTTCAGAAAGTCCTCTTTGCTGTATTTCGAAATCAGTGCATCCGGATGCAGCAGAGGATTAACCTCTCGAACCATATCCATGATAAAATCATACTCGCCCTTCGTCAACTTGAATAAGCTGCCATTCGGCTGGACAAAAAACTCCATCTTATCCAGCTCAGAGCAATCCCGTAAAGTCTGATATTCAATAGGTACAGAAAGGCCCTCTATCTTTTCAAAGTATATAGCCTCACCGTCGTTTTCCTGCGTGATGCGGCAAATCGCCACAACCTTCTTGACCGGATTTGACTCATAGCCGATAACGATATCTCCGGCCTTAGCATCAAGAAAGTTCTGGAACACATGGCGCTTATTGCCTTTGTCATTGTATAGCGTGTAACTCTCCTCCTCGCCAACCTCGATGTCCGAAAAGCTCCAAATGGCCGGATTAGCGGTCAACCACCAGAATCCAGGCGCCTCTGAATCCGCTGACTCACTGTTCTCGCCTGCATAGAATGCCGTCTTTGCTGCTTCGAGATAAAATCTGCAAAGGTAAAAGCCCACGTCAATGGTCACGGTTTTTAATGCCGGATCATCATAACAGGAATCTGACAAGGCATTTTGCAGCATACCTTTGATTTCATCCTCCTGCTGTATGACAGCACAAATTTCGTCGTACATGGCAAAGCCGCCTATCATGGTCTCTACGGAGCCATTGCGCTTTGGCTTGTAATCGGCGGACAGTTCCGCTGCCGCATCCCGGTACAGTTCATATTTGTAGATATAATATTTGTCCGGATACATCAACCAAAGGTAGGTGCTGATGGCATTCGTGTTCTGATAGTGGTTTCTCCAAGTGCCATCGTCATACTTTGCACGAAGTTCCTCTGCTGACGTCTGGAATGCCGCCACACGTTCAGCAAGATTGCGACCCTCATCATAAAGGTCACGGAACATTTGACGGACAAATTCATCGTCCGCCTTTGCAAAATTTGTAATCATACCTCTCGGATAAGCGTAGCCGGAGGCCAACAGGTTATATGTCCTGTCAGTAGCCTCTTTGAACATATCGCCAAAGTTCTCAGCCTCAATATTCCAATGAGTCTGAAAATGCTTGATGGCCTCCCACTTGTATTTCTCGTCTTCCCAATGACTCGGAAAGTAAGCCTTATATCCTTCAAGTATCGGCCTCAGCTTTTCTATGTCAATCATGCCATCGCCCTCCTTAATAATACTGCTCCATATAGCCGTATGACCTATCAAGGGTTCTATCCGTTTTCCCTGCACTTTATTATACTATATCTGATAAGAAAACTCAGCATTTTCACAGAAATTAAGCCTATTTTTTGTTAATGAGCAGTCATTATTTATATTAAGTTACACAATCTTAGAAGCGTTTCCCCCACCGGATTTGCGCCACAAAACGGCAAATTCCCCTGCGAATC
>JAMPAW010000337.1 GCA_023666975.1 Clostridium sp. | reverse complement strand
GATTAGCTTCGCATTGCGGCCGTTTTGCTCCGCAAAACTGGCCATTAGGAGTCGCGATATGCAACTGCTTGTCCAAGGCTTCGGATCATGATCGGGGCTTTTATAAATAGAATCCATTTTTTCAGTACGGTCAAGTTTATTAGGATTCCATAATATATTACTACTATATAAAAGAATATGCTCAACCTCTGAACTCAATCCTTTAGAATCATTTCTAGGGGAGTATGTTCTCTGCCATGAAATATTTGCAACAAAACATTCTTCACCGAATATTTCGTCACAAAGCAACTTTAGCGGAGCTTCTTCATTATCATCTATAGAAATAAAAATTGCTCCTTTATCACTAAGTAGTTTTTTTGCAATTAATAAACGCTTTTCCATAAATGAAATCCATTTGCTATGTCTATATCCATCTAACTTATCAACAAAATTATCATTATATTTGAAATCTTTACTACCGGTGTTATATGGCGGATCTATATAAATCACATCAATTTTCCCACAGTGTGTTTTTTCCAACAATCGCAAACTATGTAAATTATCTCCTTCCAGCAAAAAATTATATCCATCATTTGGCAGGGTGCAGATTTCCCTATCTTCTATTTCTGTAAACACAGGAATGTTATTCTGCATCTGCACATCAACAGCCTCCTCATGTTCTTCCCAAACCAAACCATATTTCTTTGAATTAAGCGCACTTTCAATTTCTCCAAGTGCCCTCAATATATCGTCATCATCTTTGTGTTCTTTACGAATTATGTCTAAAAAGGCAAGCATACGCTCCCGTTTCATTTGTGATAGATTTGCCATACTAATATATCTCCTTTATTTCTCTTTCTCTACTAAATATCCTGCTATAATTTACATCACTTTTCAATAAATGAATTACTATAATCTTTATGGTATCTACTTTATAAGACTCCACACTTCCATTATAAAATCTGCTACCTTCTCAGCACTATCTGAAAAAATTGTAAAAAATAATGTTATTGCAGCTATTGCCATCGTCACAGCATTCATGTGAATACTACGGGCAGTATTTTTATAATCAGCTAAATTTGTCAAAATTTGTTTTTTCTCATTAAACTCTTGAAGGACAATATCTCGATCACTATTAATCTTTCGAGAATTAGATACTGCCCCATCACAAAGATTAGAATACGAATAAAAAAAGGGCTTTGTTGATTCTTTAGCTATTTTATCACTATATGTATAAACTTCACCTATCTTTCTCTTTGCTTTCTCCCATATATCATCTCTTATATATCTCTCATAGTCATCAATTTCTAAAGATAAATTATATTTAAGTTTTAATAGTTCCTTCAAATGATTTCTTTTTAACTTTATTTCATCCAACCTATGTTTATATGCAATAAGAGTTTTTCCAGTTTCCATAGATAAAATATCAAGAAATTCAAACTTAAAATATTCATTTGCATAGTCTTTTAAATGAAAATAAACCTCATCCTTTACAGATAAAAAATGTCCAATTTCCATATCATCATCTTTAAAAATATAAATAATTCTATTGTTAATTGGGATATTTTCGTATCTTCCCGACATATTTGCATAAAAAAACATTTTATGTCTCTCATCAATAAATTGCCCAATATTATCCTCAATTCCGATTGAATTCCAGAAATATCTATTATTATCATGGTAATCTATATCTGTACTATATGTCTCAATTCTTGGAGGCATAATTCCCTTTGCGTGAAGCACAAATGGAAAATACGCACTTAACTCATTTAAAAACTCCCATTCAATTTTACTGATAAATTCATATATTTTATCAGCTTTTAGAAAATCATTATTGTAATGTGTTACCGTATAATTTTTATATGCACCCGTTTTACCACTCTTTCCCGTCATCGTCTGGTATGCGAATCCACGTTTATCTCTATAATTACAAACAATTAACGAATTAAGTTCTTCCTTCCTTTTCTGTGACAAATGTATATTGAATTCCAAAGATAAATACGCTGAGTTAATATTGCATATTCTAACAGAAAAATAGTCAATACTTTCTTCTAGTGAATGATTTTTAAATTCAAAAAAACCACAATCAACTGTATTGTACCAAAATAACAATGTCGAGTCCATCTGATCTACTCTTTTACATATTTCATCTAACCCTTCAATGGGTGTAACAATAAACCGATTTGCTCTTCTCTTCTTTAAAAGATAACGTATACCCCTTTGCAGTTTTTTAATATCTTCTCTTCTTATCAAATCTGCAACAACAATAGAATACAAATCAAAAGATTTACCTTGAGGCAATGAATTATCATCTCTATCCCAAGCATATTCATCCTCGAAAACGAACCTGTAATTACTTTTCCAATACTTTCCCTTTTCTCCTGGCAATAAAGACAACATTTTAGCTCTATAACGAGCATAAAAATACATATAATTTTCTATTTTTTCTTTATATCTCAAACCATAATACTTCAAAAAATAATCGCTCCTTTTTAATAGCAAAAGATTGTCATAAATCACATTTTGATAATTTCGCAGATATCCTACAAAAATCAGGATTTAGTCTATACCGATACACTACCTCATCACCGTCTTCTCCAAACAAATACTTATAGCTTTCTAAATCTTGTTCGCTTTTTCCTGCAATTTCTCCGAACCTTTCTACAAATTTTGAAAAGGTACTTTCTTCTTCTCCAATTTTAACAGCGCCCAGCTTTTCAAATACATGCTGACTGTGTACATTAGCAGAAGAAATACGAATCAGAAAATATTCAACCTGCTTTTCTTCACATACTTTTTTAGCAAATAATCGGATCGCCCTCGGCGCTATCCCTTGATTTCTTTTATTTTCAACCAAATCAATCCCTATCTCCGGTGTATTACTATCTGGATCTTGCAATTCAATGCTACCACAATAATCTCCATTTTTTATAAATAAGGAAAATATACCATCTGAATGATTTAACGTCTGTTCCCACATCATATCTTTTGATCGCGGGTTCAAATATAGCGATGTTTCCCCATTTAACTGTCTGTGTAATTCTACATAATCTTTTCTATCCTCATCAGATATAGCACATATTATCAATTCGCCGTCTGTAGCAAAAATTTCTCTTTCTGCCACTTCAATCACCCTCTTTATCCGTAATCCCAAAGCCTTTCCAAGCAATTTATTTTAATGCATATTGTTGTCTCTGGCCGCAATATATTTTTGGTTTCTGCTGTTGGGTTTATCAGGGATTGACATTATCAA
>JAMPAW010000336.1 GCA_023666975.1 Clostridium sp. | reverse complement strand
ATAACAAACAGGATGTGCATAATCAAGGAAAAACTGATAAAAATATAAAAAGATCAAGGATAGGAATTAATTATATGATTTATACAAACAATCGTTCGCATTTCGTAAAAAATGATTGTTTTCATTTTTCTCATTAGCAAAAGAGGGATAATTGTAGTCTATAACATTCTTGAGTCATAATTCTTTAACCACCATTTATGTAGCATCTAAATCTTGCGTGTTAGTATCAGCATGTTCGTCCAAAATATCATAACCTCAATCCATTTCCATATATTCCCCCCTCTCTCCCCTGACCAAGAAGAACAGCATTTTTTCAAAATCATCTCCCCAATTTATGATACAATCGTCAAAGCACCCAAAGAAGTATCCTTTTTTCGATAAATACAATGTCATTTCTTCCGCTTTTATTTCACCTATAATCAGAAGTTCGTCGTCTAAATAAGCATTATATTTTTGTATCCAACTTATATCGATCGGTTTCTGCGCTTTTATCGGGTCTATATCCATAAAAACTTTTTCATCTTTCCAAATCGGGTGAATATACTCAATTTTTAGATAGGCATACGCTTTTAAAAATTCAATCTGTTTATCTGTATAAATGTAACCATGCTCCATGTACATTTCAAGAATCTCCGTGATATCTACTTCCCGCCCATTGTAATAACCCGCTTCTTTTAATAATTGATCCACCACATTTTCTCCTGATTCACAAAATCAACCTCCAGCTGCTTGCGAGTAGTTTTTTCCTGCCGTTCTTTGCATACACCTCTACAATACCAACATCTACATTATAGCCACGCACAAGCAATTCATTATAAACGATATTCTCCATAATATGTGTAGGCTCCTGCTGTCTGAAATTCAGCCTGGCATTTCTAAGTCCCACATCCATAAAGTAATATTTCAGATTTGCTCCTACATATTTTCTGCCTTTAATATCGTATCGACCGGCTTTGGAAATCAGAAAACTTTGCGCTAAATAATCAATATGATTCGATATGGTTTTGTTACTATAATGGATACCTCGCTCAGATTTAAATGTATTCGATATTTTGGTTGGATTTGTGGGGGAGCCTATGGCAGAAGCGAGAATATCCACTAAAGTTCCAACCTCGTCCACATTCTGAATGTTATGTCGCTCTACCACATCCTTAATGTAAACATTTGTAAAAATATTTTTCAAATACTCTGCCTTTTGACGTTCCACTGAAAACTGTGCCACCTGCGGAAGTCCGCCATATATCATGTACTCATTCCATGCATCATCATAATCTCCATCAAAAGCCGAATAAAATTCAGCAAAGGACAGCGGATAAATTCTTATCTCATCTCCTCTGCCCCTAAATTCGGTTACAATGTCGCTGGATAAAAACTTCGAGTTGCTTCCGGTCACATAGACATCAAGATTGCTTATGCGGAGCAGGCTGTTAAGCACTTCTTCAAATCTGGGCATAAACTGCACTTCATCCAAAAGCAGATAGTATTTCCCCTCATCTTCGAATTCCGGTAATAATTTTAATCATTCCATTATCTTTTCTTAGTTTTCACTGCTCAATGTAGGAATCTCTCTGAATTTCCAAACTGTTGCTCCTTGTTTTTGTGTATCGACACATTTTTTAATAATCACATTGTACCATCAAACCATTTTTTCAAAGGCTTTAATCACTGCATCATGCAATTCTTCTTATTTCTTTTCTTGCATATTGACGATTTTTCTGTGAAAATTGGATGGAACACTCAATTTTGGATAACGCATAAATCAATTTACTTTGTTGCCCTGTATTAAATTTTTCATACCATAGCATAGCCAAATTAAACCAATAATCATTTTCCATATTATTTAAGGCAAATTGAACAGTTTCATAAAATGGAAAAATATCCATGACATTCATATTAGCTTCCGTTATACAGGAAACGGATTTTTGTAATCGGATCCTTCAGCAGTTCCCCATAGGTTCCGTAAGCGAACCGCTCCACCGCATGGCCGTCCTTTGCCGTGATCAGCGTAGTCGAGCCGATGTTGTCATAGTGGTATGCAAAGTACTTGCCGGTTCCGCTGTTATACTGAGCCGCTAAGCCGTCTGCGCCGTAGTAGTAAGTCGTTTCCGTGTTGTCCGCTTCATAGGCGGTTAAAAGCCTGCTTAAACTTCCGCCGGTGTCGGTAACATACTCCGTGGTAAGCCCGTTTTCTGTCGTTGCGATACGGGTATTCTCCGCATCATAAGTATAACGCACTCCGCCCGCTTCCACAAGACGGTTCCGGCAGTCATAGGTCAATTCCTGCATTACGCCGTCCACCGGACCGTAGGTCATGTTGCCTTTCTCGTCGTAAGTGACACTTTCCCCGTTGTAGGTTTTCAGGCGGTTCGCATCATCATAGGTCATGCTGACCGCCTCTAACACATCCGGGTTCTGGGTATTCGTGCTGGTCTTGGTAATGACCTCGCCGAATACGTCGTAGGCATAGGTATGCTGCTGTAAGACATTCCCTTCCTTGTCCAGATCGGTCTGGGAAAGGAGCTGTCCCGCCGGGTCGTATTTCCGTGTTTCAACAGAGCCGTCCGCCCGGGTAATCCGGCACAGCCTGCCGTAGTTGTCATAGCCGTAGGTAAAGGTCCCGCCGCTGTTGCTGGTCATCTCCGCCACGCTGCCGTCAGCATAATAGGCATACCTCACCACTTCCCCGCCCGGATAGGTCAGTGCGGTCATGTTGCCTAAGGCGTCATAGGCATATTTTACTTCCCGCCCCTTGTAGTCCGTATACTTCGTTATGCGGTTTAAGGAGTCGAACTCCCTGCGGATTACTTTTTTCCCTGCAAAGAGATTGGATAAACCGCCCTCTTTTTCTGATACCTCCGTCACGTTCCCGTTGGCATCATAGGCATATTCGATCGTCCCCAGCCCATCCTTCACCGTCTTTAAGCGGTTCAGGCTGTCATACGTGTAAGCGGTCTTCTCCCCTGCGCTGTCCGCCATCTCCTTTAGCAGCTGTTCGCTGTTGTACTGGTACTGCACCGTGTTCCCAACAGCATTGGTCTCGGTGGACAGCAGCCCCTGCGCATTATAGGCATAGGTGTAAGTATTCTTGGAAGCTTCCCCGCCCTTTGCGTTCTGGTTCGGGTCCTTTAACGAGGCTATCCTGCCGAGGCCGTCAAAGACGACCGTGCTTGTCCCCTGTTCTGCGTCCGTCACCTGCGTGTTCCGTCCAAGCGCATCATAGGCATAAGCAGTC
>JAMPAW010000335.1 GCA_023666975.1 Clostridium sp. | reverse complement strand
CTCCGTAGCAACATAGCCATTCTGGATATACGGCGAAATATCCTTTATCTTCACATAATGATAGGAACCGCTGTTGGTCTCACCGATCTTCTTTCCATCTTTATCGTAAACCTTCGTGTTAGACAGCATATGAAAATTGCTCTCATCCAGATTGGTCAGCTTTTCATACGCCTCCTCACATGCCTTTTCATACATCGGCATCACACGGGCATACATGATCCCGCCCGCCAATACCAGTAAAAGCAGCGTGATCAGACATACATTCAGTATGATCTTGGAAAAATTCATAATGAAGGTAATGATCTTATAAACCAGCCAAAACGGAAAACCGATCACCTTCAGCGTCCATTTTGCCCACGTATGATCCTGTATAAATCGTTTCAGTCCAGACATCCTTTCCCTCCTGTTTGCTAATCCCGTTTATTCTCTGCCTTCCGCTGTTTCCGTATGCGGAATCCCTGCCGGATCCGCCGGATCAGAAGCGACACAAAAACTCCCTCAAAGACAAGGAGAATCCAGTTTATCATATTACGAAAGAAATTTTCTTTAAAAATACTGTAGCCTGGTGCCTCTTTATTTACATATATCGTCAATTTGCTTCCCTCCTCTGAGGGCAGTCCGAAGAACGGCTGAAGAAAAAAATATTTCCGGTCCTCGTATGCCTTCCCCTGATATTCGTATTTTATCCTCACCATCGGCACCAGCATCACAAATGGATCTGTCGTTTTCTGCGTCACTGTCGCTGTAACGGCTTCATAGCTGTTCCGGTTGCAAAAATGACAGAATGAGTGAAAATTTACCAGGAACAATAGCACCAGTATAAACAATAGCATGACGATCGGTGTCATGATCTTACTGATCGTCACTTTTCGCTGTCTCTTATCTTCCAAAGCCATATCACCCCTTTACGTCCTATTATAATACCATGATATACAGGAAAGCGTCAAGTTTTGTGTGCGCCACCCGCTGATTTCCCTGACCGTCCCTGCCGAACTGGTCACAAATACTATAATCCACAAAAAACAGCACTACACCAGTATGCAGTGCCGTTTCTACATCGAGTTTTTATCCGTTTTACTCCCGTTCCAGGAATTCTATTACCCTCAATGGCAAATAATGTTCATTTTCATTTATCTGAACCGCCTCTGACAGACATGAAGAAAAACTCAGGGGAAACGAATCCTGTCCCGTCTCCGCAATATATTTAAATGGACTTTTTCTCACACAGCTTCTTACGATATTCTTTAAATGTCCCGGAACCTGTTCCATAAACTTTTCAAACAAAGAAATATCGAAATCAAAAGATGCCAGTAATTCTTCCTCTCTTTCCACTGCTGCCGTAAACGTAAAAGTATTATCATCCAGTCTGTAAACATCCAGGATATAACAGCTGTAAAAATACTGTATGTCATCCCCCGTAAATCCATTTCGGATACACCATATCCCATAATCCGGTTTAAAGTTAAATATATGGGGATTCTCAAATGCTGCCGGACTTAGCAGCTCATACACCCGCCCCCATAAATCTTCCGATGCCATGGCAAAAGAAAAATGCAACAATGGATCACTCCCATTGACATCAAAAATACTCATTTCCCTTCCGTTACACAACACAAACCGCTTTGCCCGCACTTCCCGGTTAATAGCATAGCTATACGCCTGTTCTACATTTTTTCCAGCAGTGATATTTTCAGATGGGGATTTTGCCTCCATAATAAAGGCATTCTCCCCCTTCACCTGAATCAGATAATCCGGAATCAAAAGCTTTCTGCCATGATTTGTCCCAAACTGAGTAAAGGGATGCGCCAGATGGGGGCTCCGAATAATACGATAGGATGGGTCAAACGCTGAATATCCAAGACACTTTAAAATCGGCGTTATAATCTCTTCCCTTACACTGTCTTCTTTGAAATGTTCCGGTAAATGATTAAAATCTATGTCATCAAATATACCCATGGTCTGTTATCCTCTCTTCCGACTTTCATCTGCGATTCCTAACTTCTCTCGTAACTGAAAAATATCATAAGCTGTCTCTTTTTTCGGCACACCGGGATCACCAATATTCATTTCCTCAAAATATTGAACAAAGCAGTTAAAATCATATTTTTTAATATTGGTAATAAGCTCGGCATAACAGAGATAAAAAAATGCAATGCTCCGATGTATCACACTGCTTTGTGCCTCCATGACAAAATTCTCAGGAACTATAATTTCCCTTGCAATCTCAATAGCATAATAACTATTTCCCGCAATAAAATCATAAAGCTGGCTCAACGTATGGATTCCAAACCAATGTAACTTTTTAATGCTGCCTTCATAATCACTGGGTTGAATATCATCATCAAACTTAATTCCTATGATAGCTTCTATTTGTGAATTAATTTCTATGATATCTGTATTTATTTCCGTAAGCTTATCCAAAAGTATGGCATCAATTTCGACATCCTCATCCTCTGATTCAGACCTCAGGGTTTTCGTCGTTTCCTCCTCATAGGATAACAAAAATCTGCGGATCTCCTCAAATTCTTTATCTGCGATTTCCAAAAGTCCTGCCAGACGGGAAAAGTTGCGGCGAATCTTTTTGGGTAATGCAACCGGATTTTTATAGCCCAGATCATGCTCGATCTCAGCCCAGGCGTGTTGCAGTACAGAACGGATCTGGATCTCACATTTTAATCCGGAGAAGGATTGATATTCACGGAGCTTCAATCTCTCCTCGCTCATTCCAACTACATAATGGACACTACAGTATCCAAAGCGATCCGGTTCTAATGCCTCCCGCTTATCAATGGAATTCTCACGATCCACAAAAAATTCTCTCTCTACAATATCAGCCACCTTATCTACATCATCCGAATAATATGTAATGACACGCACACCGGCAATATCTGTTAAATCCTCAAGGCAGGAATACTTATCACCCTTACGGTCTATTTTCCCACTAAGGCTTTCCTCATCCTTTAATCGACACGTAATTGCGTTATAGGAAATATTCTCTTCCGATAAAATCCTTTTTAACTGATGTTCCACTTCACCGGCAAAATTTTGATAAATCGTATGCCTTTTCTGATATTGATCCATAATTTCTTTCTTATTGCCCATACTCTTCCACTCCAAACTATGTATTTGTATATTGTTAATGCTACATTAACCTGTCTCTTTATCCAGATTTTTGTCATGACCTTTCGAGTCACTCATATCTCTCGCACGTGCGCCTCTTTTGTAATCTTATCATCTAA
>JAMPAW010000334.1 GCA_023666975.1 Clostridium sp. | reverse complement strand
TTAAAGTCTCTATTTTTATTATCGGCTCCGCGATTTTCCTATCCTGATACAGTGTCCATAAATGTCTTTTCCACTTTATTAAACAAAATAAGTCCCACCAAAAAAAGCAGACCAGTTTCTAACCAGCTGATTCCCCACATCCTAAGCGGCAATTCCCCTACTCCCAACACGGCATATCGCCATATCGTAATAATAGGCGCCAACGGGTTTAATAAATATATGGTTCGCCATCTTTCCGGTATCACAGCCAATGGATATACGGTCGGACTGATATACTGTAAAAGTTGTAAGCCAAAACCCACCAACACTATCAAATCCCGATATCTGGTTGTTAGTGAAGAAACAATAATGCCACATCCCAATCCCAATATCGCAGTCTGGAATATCAGCAACGGACTTAACAACGTCCAAACACTCAAGTGCACATATACGCCTCTCAGCGCATAACAGCCGATCATAACAGCCAAAAGTAAAAACTGGATTAATAGATCCACCAGCCCGATCAGCACCGTTGCAATTGGTGCAATAATCCTCGGAAAATATACCTTACCAAATATTCCTGCATTTGTAGTAAACGTATTGGAAATTTGCCGAAAACACAGTGCAAAATAAGACCAGATTATATTACTAGTCATATAAAAAAGCAACTGCGGACTACCATCCGGCGCCAAATTTGCCACGCTCCCAAAAATAAAACTATGCAGTAATACAGTTACTAATGGCGTAATAATCAACCATAACGGGCCTAAAACTGTTTGTTTATATCTGGTAACATAATCTCTTTTCGCAAATAAAAAAATCAGGTCTTTATATTTCTTTATTTCATGCAAATTAAAATCAAAAATACCTGTTGTCGATTTTATATGCGTAGTCCACTGTTCTTCCACCTGCTCATCTCCTCTTCACATATTTCTTATAGATATGATAAAACCTTACATACCCATCCCAGATAATTTCTTTCGTCCTTACAAAGGCATAATATGCCCCCGGCATATATCCTGCCATGTATTTTTCAGGTTTCCGCGTATCCTTTCCCCATTCACGCAATATGTCTTTTTTCCCTCTAATAATCTCTCTAAGATACGGTAAATATGAATATAATTCTGTCTGATGATTTTTTTTAACTGCATAATAACAATGTAACGCAATTTCCAAATACTCCTTGGCTGCATTGTTCGCATATACATCATTCCCCTGTGCACGCCAAAATTCCTCTAATTTCTTAAAACCATCAATATGATCCGTTATCTCTTTTTCCCCTATTTTTCCGTCTTGGGTGATTCCCGTTGTAATGATACTGCCAGTTCTACACCGATAATGATATAACGATTCATCCAGGTATATAATCCGCTTACATCGACAGGCACAATATAAGGTCCACATAATGTCTTCATACTGTACACCCTTTTCAAACGTCATATCCATTACGATGGATTTTCTATACAGCTTCAGGCATGCTGATGGACTAAACCATCTGGGGAATTTCATATATTCACAGAGAAATTCACTCCTTGAATATTGTATTGTTTGTTTAGAGTCTACTTTTTTTTGTACAATATCTCCAAACCTATCATAATTACAGCACACCAAGTCCGCTTGATCATGTTTCATCACGCAATAAAGCTTTGCGTACATAACATCCTCAATAATATCATCGCCATCAACAAAACCTACTAATGCGCCTGATGCAACTGATAAGCCCATGTTCCTGGCATCAGATAATCCGCCATTTTCTTTATGAATGACAATAATCCTATCATCGCATTTTGCCCATTCATCACATTTAACAGCGCTTCCGTCCGTAGAGCCGTCATCCACCAAAATAATTTCCAACCTGCGATATGTCTGGTTAACTACAGATCTTACGCATTCATCCAAATACTCCTCTACATTATATATGGGAATAATAATTGAAATCAATTCATTCTCTTCTATCATCTTCTCGCATTCTGCCTCTTCCCTTTTTCCCATACCGAATATCAATATATACATCCAATACTATTTGCATACACCATACCAAAAAATAATTTCCACTTAAATAAACTTTTGCCACAAAAGCCTTATACTGACATTGATGTTTTCGTATCCACGAGCGAAATGCCTCCATCCGCATTATATGGTTATTGTCACTTATCTTTTGAAAGAATCCTTTCGGATTATCTTTCCGCATATTATACTTTAATGTCCCAAACAAAAAATTACCATATTGCTCTTCCAACAGTTCCATATCTTGTGAGGAAGCCCTAATATCATATGCCAACTCCCGCAAACATTTATACAGTGTATTTTGTGTTTCAAAATAATCCGGGTGAAATTTTTGGGTGAGGGAATTTCTATTTTGTTTCCTGTAAAAATAATTTAATCCGCGCAAAACAATATATTCATCTATCTCTTTTGTTTGTATATATGCAATATTAAAAAGCAAATCTTCACCCAGAGATATGCTTTCCGGAAAACGGATTTTATAATCCATCACTATTTTCCTGTCAAATAGTTTATTCCAAGGAGGATTAAGCAATCCCTCGCAATATAGTTTCAAAGCATCATTGTACCCCAGTCGATCCCTTCCCAGGCATTCCAGCTTTTCATCTTCAATATCGTCATCCGCAGTAAAAAAACAAAAAGTACTGACAGGTTCCTCCCTGCCTTTCTTATTACTCATAGCGGAAACCATACTGTATAAATACTGCGGGGGAATATAGTCATCACTATCTAAGAAAAAGAGGTAATCGCCTTGCGCTTTCTCAATCCCGAAATTGCGCGCAGAAGAAACACCTCCATTTTCTTTCTTAAAGATCCTGATCCGACTGTCTTGTTTTGCATACTGTTGGCACACTTGAAAACTGCCATCTTCAGAACCATCATCCACAAGGATAATTTCATATTCTTGAAATGACTGGCATAATATGCTGTCGAGGCAAGTTCTCAATGTGGCTGCACTATTATAAATCGGCACTATTACGCTTACATTCTTCATTCTTTAATATCCTTTTGACACTGTACTTCAGGGCAATCCATTCATATTTTTTACATAGAATACGAACCTCTCTTTTTTCCCTCCATGGTCTACTCAATTTTCTAATGTCCGCCATACATAATCTCATATTACGTCTCATTCTATTTCTGATTTGAGTATTTCCTTCCATGTAACACGTCAAAGCACGTTGGAAAAGGAATTCTAATCGCATATCTATAATTTCTGTTCTCACCGCATCAGACTGGTATTGATTATATAATTTTATTAAT
>JAMPAW010000333.1 GCA_023666975.1 Clostridium sp. | reverse complement strand
TAACTATATTTGTGGCAGGTTTTGTTGTTCCGTTTCTGCCATATCTTCTGAGTTGTGCGGCAGGGGCAATGGTCTATGTAGTGGTGGAGGAGTTGATTCCGGAAATGTCGGAGGGCAAACATTCTAATGTGGGTACGGTTCTGTTCGCGGCCGGTTTTACGGTTATGCTGGCGCTGGATGTGGCATTAGGGTAAATAGAGTTTTCGTAATATCGGCCGGCAGCGATTGGATAAGGAAATATAGCTGTGTGAATAGAGAGGATGGCAAATTTACCAAATATATCAAGCTGAAAAATTGTGGAAAATGTCTTTTGCTTTTTTTTAAGGGAAGAGATACAATAAAACCCGATATAAGAATAAGGCAATTAACGACACATGTGGCGCATTGCGCGTAAATCTGATTACGGTACGGATGCTGCATGTGTCTTTTTTTGCGCAAAAATAAGGAGGATTTATGGAAAATAATCAATATCTTGGTACAGAAAAGGTCGGCAGATTGCTTGGGAAGTTTGCAGTCCCATGTATTTTTTCACTTATTATATCATGCCTTTATAACATTGTTGACCAGATTTTTGTGGGCAATGGCATCGGATATCTCGGCAATGCGGCCACAGGCGTTATTTTCCCAATCACTGTTGTGGGGTGGGGGATGTCGTTGTTTTTTGGTGACGGCGCAGCGGCGCATCTTAGTGTGGCATTGGGGCGCAGCGAGACCGAAACAATCCACAAAGGGGTAGGAAACGCTGTTTTGTGTTCCTTTTTATCCGGGGTGGTTATTATCGTTATCAGTTATCTCTGGGGCGACAGCCTGCTGCGGCTCATTGGTGCAACCGACGCGAACCTGACAATGGCTCATGATTATGGTTTTATCATTTATGCCATGATGCCCCTGGCAATGGTACAGAATACACTGGCGTCCATTATCCGTGCCGATGGAAGTCCTCGTTATGCAATGGGTGCCATGTTAGTGGGTGCAGTCATCAATATAATTGGCGACCCGGTGGCAATCTTTGTTCTTCAGCTTGGAATCAAAGGAGCCGCCTATGCGACGATTCTGGGGCAGTTTGTAAGCTTTATTATCTGTGCTGTCTATCTGCTGAAAAGTAAGACCTTCCACCTTTCGGCGGGGAGCTTCCGGCTGGATGGCTCCTTGTTAAAGAGGATTATGGCATTGGGGACATCAAGCTTATTGACACAATTATCTATCGTGGTTATTACGGTAATCAACAACATACTGCTGGTACGTTACGGGGCCGAGTCGGTTTATGGTGCAGATATTCCTCTTGCGGCTTTTGTGGTCATTATGAAGTTGTTTCAGATTGTGCTGAATATAGCAATCGGCATTGCTGCCGGCGCACAGCCCATCGTGGGTTATAATTATGGAGCGGGGAAATATGAACGTGTGAGGGAACTGTTGAAGCTGATTGTGGGATGGACGGCCGGTGTGTGTCTGGTGTGTACGGTTCTGTTTGAGGCGATTCCGCAGGTATTTATTCGTATGTTTGGCGCAGACGGGGAATTGTATACACAGTTTGCAGTAGGATGCCTTCGAATTTATCTTTCCTTGATTGTGTTTACCTGTGTGCAGAAGGTATGTGCTATTTTCCTACAGTCTATTGGCCATGCAAAAACGGCGGCGCCGCTTTCCATACTCAGGGATGTGTTCCTGATTGTGCTTTCTTTAATCGTGCCGATGTTCCTTGGGGTCACGGGTATTTTCTGGGCGGCTCCGGCGGCGGATATTCTTGCAATTGCGATTACGGCAGTTGTTATGGTTCGGCTTTGGAAACAGCTAAAGGAAAAAGGAGAAAATGTTTTGGAAAAGGCCTTGCCGGAATATCCGGTCAAGAAAGGTGTTGTGGTTACGATATCCCGTGAACATGGCTCGGCCGGCAAGCGTATCGGACAGTTAGTGGCCCAAAAGCTGGAAATTCCATGCTATTACAAGGAAATGATTGCGATTGCCGCACGTGAAAGCGGATTGGCGGAGGAATTTATTTCCGGCTTGAATTCCGATGAAAATGCGGTGATGCGTGAATTGTATTTAAACACAAATGTGGTGCAGGATGCCATTACAGCTCAGGCTCATGCGATTCGTGAGATTGCCGACAGGGGTTCCTGTGTGATAATAGGCCGCTCGGCAGATTATGTTCTGAGGAACCATGAAAATATGGTACGGGTATTTATCACCGCACCAAAGGAGTATCGTATCAAAAAGGTAATGGAGATGTATGGAGACAGCAGAGAACAGGCTTTAAAGAGTATCGAACGCTCCGATTCGGCCAGAAAATCATATTATGAGAGCATTAGTAATAAAAAATGGGGCGATTCTCATGGCTATGAGTTATGTGTTGACAGTTCCAGGGGTGTAGAGGAAACAGCGGATATCATTGTT
The DNA here is from genome assembly GCA_023666975.1 of Clostridium sp. The sequence continues at coordinate 862 of JAMPAW010000333.1, read as the reverse complement.
TCTTATATTAAAATGGCATCAAAATAATTTTGATGAAAAGACCTTTTATCTTGATACGGGATTTGCTATACTAAGGGAAGCACTGATTGAATCAGCGCTTCCCTTAGATGTAATACCGATTTAGGGAGCTACTGTGCAGGAGGTTGGGAGGAAAGGTCTATGGACAGACTGAGGGACGGTTCGAAAAGGAAACTATTATACGGAACGGGTAATCCGGCAAAAGTGTCTGCTATGAAACAAAGGCTGGAAAGCTTAGGTATAGAATTAATCAGTTTATCTGATTTAAAGGCAGAAGGGCTTCTCATTCCGGAAGTACCGGAGGATGGGAACACGCCTCTTGAAAATGCAAGGCAGAAGGCAGTTGCATACTATGAAGCGTTTCGGATGCCTGTATTTTCCTGTGATTCCGGATTATATTTTGATAATGTTCCGGAGGAGATTCAGCCGGGTGTGCATGTGCGCAACGTGAATGGAAAATGCTTATCCGATGAGGAAATGGTGGAGTATTACGGGCACCTGGTGAAACAGTATGGAAACCTTATGGCAAGGTATAAGAATGCGATCTGTTTTGTAATGGATGAGGAGCATATTTATGAGGCAATGGAGCCTTCTATGGAAAGTGAAAGGTTTATCCTGACAGATGTTCCCTGTGGTACGGTCAGGAAAAAAGGATTTCCATTAGACAGTATGTCGGTTGATATAAAAACCAATCAATACTATTACGATTTATCGGAAGAAAAGGCAGATAAGGTTGCGGTTGAGGATGGTTTTTTATTGTTTTTTCAACAGGTTTTAAATCGTCACAATCTATTGCTGTCGGATACTGTTTATGAATACAGGAAGGCGTCATGGGAAGACATTG
>JAMPAW010000332.1 GCA_023666975.1 Clostridium sp. | reverse complement strand
TGGATACATTCTTCGGGTGAGTGGTAGCGGTCTTTTGGCGAGTAGGCGCACATTTTACCGATAATGGCGCAAAGCTCCCGGTCAGCATTTTCGGGACAGGGCAGCAAAGCACCGGAAAGCCTTTTTTCGATTGCCGCTTCCATATCGGCAAACTTGAAGGAGGCATCCAGAAAGGGGAGCCGGCGGTTGTTGAGAAGCTGGTACAATACGATTCCCAGGGAATAAATATCCACGGTGGAATTAAAGGATAGCCCGGCGGCGATTTCGGGTGCCATGTAGGCGAGCGTTCCCTTGTGGGATGCCAGCATGGTTTTTTCCAAAAGCCTTGCACTGCCAAAGTCTCCCAGTAAATACCGGTTATCCCCGGTGACAAAGATATTCGAGGGTTTGATGTCACGGTGAATGATATTGTGGCGGCGGCATTCGGATAAAGCGGTCAATAAATCCATTCCCATAGCGGTGATTTCGCCTGGGGTAAATTCTGTCTCCCGCATACGGACAACCCGGTTAAGGGGTTTAAGCAAATCCATGCGGATGATGATTAACCGTGTATGGGTATCGGCATTGTCCAGCACGCCGTATTCATGACAGGCCACGATTCCTTCGTGGTTTTGCAATGCCTGCATTACCTTGATTTCCGAGAGGATATCCGCAGTAATCCCGTCTAAGCGGGCTTTTTCTGCAAGCGGGCTGGAATCGGTGAAAGAGAGGGAACCCGTTGTGTCGTCAGGTGTTATGGGGATCACTTTAAGGGCAAAATGGCTGCCCATGTTGTCCGTTATCCGGTATACGGTTCCGGAACTGCCTTCGCCGATAACCTCCTCAAGAAACCATTTTTCAAGGAGTGGCTGTTGGGAATGAAGAAATTTGTCATCTTCGGATTGGAGCATGTAAACACCTCTGTCTTTCTAAGCCATCGGCATATTCTATGGCTGCTGGTTTCTGGCAGCTGTTTCTTTTCCGAGCAGGAAGAGTATATCGTCCGCCAGACCGGAGTCAATACGAAACAGTGCCTCGGTGATATATTCAAATAAATCTGCGCTGCTGTCGGAGTGGTAACCTGCAAGCTCAAACTGGCGGATAACCGCATCGCACTTTGCCCGCAGTCCGGCATTTTTGGTATATTGCTTTAAAAGCAATGCATTGGAAAATTCAATTTCGGGATTTTGCAGGACTGCATTTTCAGCGGCAAATAAGATAATGCTTTCCAGTTTGTCCTTTGCGCAAAGCGGCTCCATACCGGCAAAGCCAAGCATCGTGCTGATATCGCCGGCGGTCATGCCGAGATGGATACCTAAAGCGATCAGGTGCATCCTTGCGGGAACCGTCCCACGGCAGCGCAGCTTGCTGATCATGGTGTTAAAGCCGGCAACGACGGAGGGCGCGCTGATTGTTTCGCTGAGGAAAGCGTTTAACGTGCCGGGGGCTTTGCCGGTATGCGTGGCATTCATGGCAACATAGCTGTCCAGAAAATCCAGAAGCTGCACATAGCTGTTGGCAAATGCCTCGGCATTTTTCTGTACAAATGCTTCAAACTCGCCAAGTGTTCCGGCATGCAGCAGTTCGGTTTCCAAATCCGTTGTCGAAAAGTATATATAGTCTTTGTCTTTTGCCAATTTCCGTGCCTGCAGCGTGCGGCAAAGAATCGGGGAAAACCGTTCCTTCAGCGCATAGCACTGCTCATAGCTCAACTGGCGGCACAGGGAAAAAACCGTGACGGCATCTTCAATATTTTTGGCATTTAACCGTGGGTATTTTCCGTACCGCTGTAGGAAATCATTTGTTTCCGCAACAGACATATGGACGGCAAAGGCAATGCGGATAAACTGCTCGCGGCTTCTTGGTATTTTTCCCTGCTCGCACCAGGAGACAATCGTGTTCCGGCTCATGTGGCATATGCGGGCGAACTGCGTATAGGAGTATCCGCCGGAATCCAGCAGGCAGTTGATAAATGCTTTCCAGTCGGTAAAATATTCGCTGTAGCGGTCAAGAAAAATCCGCACATCATTTATATCTTCACATTGTGTTAAGGCATGGTAGAGGTCATTGGTACGGCCGTCATGAATGGGTATTGGCATCTGTTTTCTCCGTAAAATCTGTTAGTAGGTTCCCGTTGATAGTATGTCGCATTTGCCTGTACCGAATTTATTCGGATATAGGCAAGTAAGGCAGAATATGTTGCTGGTCTTTATTGTATGCGCGGGAAAATGAAATGTCAAGAATCCTGGGGGTGTCAGTTCATTTAAAACAGAGGAAAAATATGGGGTACAATGAAAGCGGTTATACAATCTTAAAATGAATGACACGGAGGAGTAAAATGATGAGGAAAAAGATGATTTCACTGGCACTGGCTTTGGGAATGGGTGTTTTTCTGCTTACCGGTTGTGAAAATCCGGTAAGGGAGAGTGGAACCGCAGTACAGGAGCAGGACACGTTTAGCAAAGAGCCGGAGGCAGAGGTAGATGCCAGAGAGGATGCCGGGGGCATGGAGGCGGGTACTGGGGAAGATATCCGTGGCACAGAAGCAGAGGCGGATGCCGGAGAAGACAGCGGGGCCACGGAGGCAGGCGGCGAGGATTTGGCGGGCAGCGGAGAAACGCAGGCAGAGAGCCAGAATGCAGGCTCGCCGGAAATTACACCGGTGGAGGCAGCTTTGGAGAAGCCGGCAAAAATCGGGGACTGGGTAGAGGCAAAAAAGCGTTCCGTACAGGATAAGAATTACCATACGGTTTATTTCCGCCTTACCGGGGTAACTGCCGGAGCAGAGGCGCAAAAAATTGTCGATACATATAATGCGGGAAGCAGTGCAGTCAAGCTGACGGATTTGGATAAGGAGGATTTGGAGTACCGGGTTGTCACCTATGAGCTTTTCTTTCCGGAGGATTTTCCGCAGGCAGATTATGGGATAACGGACGTTGATTTGGATTTCAATATATGCAATTTAAAAGATGCCGGTGCCATTGCCGGATATATCGGTTTGTCCACAGTATGGGATATTTCCGATACGCCGGAGACATTCCATGCCGGAGATACCTTTCATGAGGGGAAGGCGGTTTTTGCGATGGTGAAGGGAAGCTCGGAATATCTGTTTAAATGTGCTTATGATGAAAATGGTACACAGGCATGTGTATATGTGGAGGGGCAGTAGCCCTTTGAATATTCGGGGCTGACGGCGGCAGGGCATGTAAGAAGAACAGCTTAAATGCTGTTTTTACAAACGAATTTTCCGAATGATTTGAAAATACCGTCTGTATATGGTAATATAATGAATTATCATATGCA
>JAMPAW010000331.1 GCA_023666975.1 Clostridium sp. | reverse complement strand
AAATTTTGCCTAAATCCGACGGTCGGTCCGTCCGGCGCTTATTTCCTGCGCCTCTTTATGATGGTGACAATCAGCGCAAGATCCACAAGGATTATGAGCACATCCAGCAGTATACGGAATCCTTCCATTCCAAAGCCCCCTTTCTTTCGATTGATTTCTATCTTGACAATGAGTTTTGAAAAAGCTATTCTTTTTGGTAGGGGAGGTTTCCCTCCCCTTTGCTTAATCTATCAAGTTCTGGATGATATCCACCAGCTTATCGAGTAGATTAAGTAGTGCGGTGATAAGAACGATTGTTTCGAGGCGGTGGTTCTTATCACCTTTTTTGTGCTTCTTCTTACTCATTTTGTTTTCTCCTTTCTTGTTGGTATATTACTATTATATGTTGGTCAACATCTTTTGTCAAGTATTGTTTTGTTATTTGCCAACATTTTTTTATTGACACACATTTTTTTTTGAGTTATATTTATGATAGAAAGAGAGGTTCATTCAACGTGAAAGATAGAATTAAAAGAATCAGAAAGGAACACGGATTAACGCAACAAGCGTTTGCTGACCAGATAGGAATTTCAAGAGGTAATGTTGCGGCTTACGAAGTCGGAAAAAATGCGCCAAGTGATGCCGTCATCTCCCTCATCTGCCGGGAATTTAACGTCAATGAAGAATGGCTCCGGACCGGAACAGGCGATATGTTTGTAGAGGTTACAGAAGACGACTTATTTTCCTTGGCTGCCGCTTCTCTCGTAAAAAATAACGATGTTCTGGCCATGGAAGGATTAAAACTGTATTATAAGCTGAATCCGGAAGGAAAAGCTGCAGCAACTGCTTATATACTCAGTCTGGCTGACGCAATCCGGGCCCGCCAAGCCGATCAGGAAAAGGTTCCCGCCCCGGAACCGATCGCAGAAAAGAAAAAGGCTCCCGATCCTGCTGCCGATCTCTCCAACCTTTCCATCGACCAGAAGGTCGCCCTGTACCGTCAGGAGTTGGAACGTGAGGAAAAAGCGGAGGACGAATCCGAAGCATTGCCCGAAAACGCTTAGAGGGTATGCTGCGATAGTATTGTCTGCATGGGGAAGGTGATCGGGAAGCTGGGAGAGGATTATGAAATTGTAAATGATTAGTTGCATAATCTCTGAGAAATCGGCAAATTATATTATATAATTTATATATTTTTCTTGACATTATATAAATTATATAATATAATAGGATTGTAAGGAGGACACCATGAAAGGAAAAGAACTTGTGAAAAATCTCCAAAAAGATGGATGGGAACTGGATCGGGTCAGTGGAAGTCATCACATAATGAGAAAAGGAGACAAAATCGTATCCGTTCCAGTTCACAACAAAGACCTGAAAAAAGGTATTCTCCACAATCTACTAAAGGAAACGGGGCTGCAATAGCCCCTTCCCTTTAACATTTATGAAAGGAGTAATAAGATGATCAAGGTTTATCCGGCTATTTTTCATGAGGAGGACGGTTATTGGGTTGAGTTTCCTGATTTAAAGGGATGTCTGACGGAAGGGGACTCTTTGGGAGAGGCTATGGAAATGGCTCGGGAAGCGTTAGGGCTATATCTTGTATCTCTCATGGAACACGGAGATGAAATCCCTGCTCCATCCAGTATTGATGATGTGAAATCCGATGACTGTAAGGTAATTTATATTTCTACCGATGTAGATGCTTACCGCCGCGACACAAGAGCCGTTAAAAAAATGTTGTCTATTCCCGCCTGGTTAGCAAAAGAAGCTGAGGCGCGGAATATCAGTCTTTCAAAGGTTTTACAGGATGCTTTAAAGTCACAGCTTCATCTGGGATAAAGTTATATAACATGGTGGGTGTGTAAGCCTGTATCAGTGTACGAATTTCAAAGTATAAGTTGCCTGTGTGGCATCCACTGTCACAGCAACACCCATTTTGTTGCGACGTCGCAATAAAATAATCCGTTCCCGGCATTAACCGAAAGCGGATTCTCAGAACGTTAGGGCGCGAGGAAAAATCCGAAACATTCTCCGAAAACGCTTAGAGGATATGCTGCAATAGTATTGTCTGCATGGGTAAAGTGATCGGGAAGCCGGGAGAGGATTATGAAATTGTAAATGATTAAGAGGGAGGTTCTCCATGGAGCATCTACTTGATATCTCAGAAATTAAAAAAGCTGTTTCGACTCTCGGGTCGCAATATGGAGCAGAACGCATTTACCTTTTCGGTTCTTATGCAAGGGGAGACGCGGCAGAGGATAGCGACGTGGATCTCCGGATTGACCGGGGAAGCATCCGCGGCTGGGCTCTGGGCGGCCTGCTGTCCGATCTGGAAGAACTGCTTCAAAAAAAGGTGGATCTTCTCACTACCGGAAGTTTACAGGAAGATTTTCTAAATTCCATTAAGAACGAGGAGGTTCTGCTATATGAGCAAAAACCGGAATAAAAGCATCTTACTCCATATCAGCCAATATTGCGATCAGATTACAGAAGCCGTCAATCTTTTTGGTAATGACTATTCTATTTTTGTTTCCAGCAATACTTACCGAAATGCCTGCTGCCTTTGTTTATTGCAAATAGGCGAACTGGTCGGAGCTCTGACCAGCGATTTCATAGCTGCGCATACAAGTATTCCCTGGAAGCAGATCAAAGGATTCCGCAATATTGTTGCCCATGCGTATGGTACTGTGGAGCCTGCAGTTGTCTGGGATATTATATCCAACGATATTCCTGCATTAAAAGACTACTGTGAAAAGTATTTGGTGGATAATGAAAAGAGTGACTATCAGTAAATGCTAATGTGGCATCCACTGTCACAGCAACATCCATTTTGTTGCGACGTCGCAACAGCACCTTGAAAATATAATATGCTTACCAGGGCAGGCTGGGGACATGCTTTTCATCCGATCTGATCCTTACAGAAAGGATGATGCTTATGAGTACATATGAGGAACTCATGGTGATCTTAACCGTGGCGCTGCTGATTGTGGCAATTCTGAACGTGAAAAATAAGAAATAGCCGTCCTGCTCCTGGAAAAGTAGACGGCTATTTCTTAGCTTGATATTTTGCCGGGTCGGGTGAAGCGCACTCACCCTCCGACTGCCTTGTTAAGCATATTATAACAATGAGGTTTTACAAAGTCAATAAAATATTCCGGGGCATATTGCATTCCTGTTTTTCATATGCTATAATGCCGATAGGCAAATGAGTCGATCACGACAGATTATGCAAAACGAAACCCCCGGTAGTAGGCGCTACCGGGGGTTTCTTCTCCTTTTACAGTTGAGCATCTGAGGTTAGTCGTTG
>JAMPAW010000330.1 GCA_023666975.1 Clostridium sp. | reverse complement strand
TAACGCTGCATTTTTATAAATATCCAGATTCCCTCCGAGATTCTCATTCAGATATTTCGAAATCCATTGACGCTGATTCTTTAAATAGAGCGCATCTGCATCCTCGTTTCCTTCCCAGTAATAAGCCGGGCAGACCGCCAGCTGCCTGTATACGCGGTTGATACGCATGGTTCCCCTGTCTTCGTCCAATTCCGCAAAATCGATCTTCTCAAAATCTTCCCAGGATCCGTAGGAGGAAATATCCGTAACAAAGCTGGTGGCAAAATATTTGGAATACCCCGTATTTTCATACAAGACCTCCTGTCCCGCCTCCGCGCCGAACGCCTCGCTGTTTCCCTCATACGCACGCAGCATCTGCAGCCGCTCCATATATTGCAGAACCCGAACCAGCGATTTTCTCTGCGCAAAAGAAGTCCAATCAATCCCCATATAATCCTTTAACTGCGTCTCCACATAGTCGATCAGCTCCGACAAAAGGAATTGCTCCTGTTCCTCCTTGTCCTCCAAATACATCAGGACTGCGCATAAAATACAGTAATCCCTGATATCGGTAAATTCCTCTATTCCCATAAAGCTTTGGGCGTGCGCCGGTTTCTTCTCCAGCTTTAATAAATTCTCCGTATGGATCAGCTTCCAGCCTAACTGTTCACGGATAAATTTCTGAAAATCAGGGATGTCACGTTTTACTTTATAATAGGTTTCCTTATCGCTGTCCTTACAAATCCAAAAATTTTCAAACAGCGTTCTTACTTCATTCATTATGATTTAAACTCCAATATATATGCCGGCATGGTCAGCGTACCGTCCTCACAATCCAGCACGCAGTTCCCCTCTCCTCGAACAAGCTGATATTCCTGCCCATACTCCGTTCTCCCCATCCTTTGCGAGTTCATATTCGCCTGAGCGATCCATTGCAGAAATATCATTCTGACATCTGCCGGAACCGTTTCCCTGATCTCAGAAAAAATGATTCGATCCTCTTTTATGTAGCGCATCACAATCTCTTTTTGCTTTCTGACGTGCTGCAGATAGTCTTCCCTCTGCATTCTTTTTTCCAAGGACTTATCCGCAAAACCTCTCCGATCCTTTTTCTCCCTGTAGGCTCTTGTATGAGGCTTTAACAGAAACTCCGCGGGTTCTTCCTCATAAATACTATTATTAATTCCATTTTCTTCACGAGGCACATTCGTCTTGAAATGTTGTATTTTCTGTATGCCGAAAACATGGGCCGACAGCTTATGCGCCTCATCGAGATCTTCACATTTTAAGAACAATTCCAAAAATTTACGATACTCATCTTTTCTGCTGATTCCCCAGTTTTGAATCTGGACGATCAGCGCCGCATTCTGAATGATACTCCGAATCACGTCATTGGTAATCTGCAGAACCTTTTTGCATTCGCAGTCATGTCCGGGCGAATCAATAAACCAGCTCCTCAGGGAATTCCACTTGCCCATGACATTTTCCCTGATGCTGGGTTCTGCATTTCCATGAATTTCCAGCAGTGCGTGCGGGATATCCAGTTCGCTCTGTACTACTTTCTCCAAAATCTTATTCTCCACAACCGGAATATTCTTTATCAATATTTGTTCGATTCTTCTTGCGTGCTGCTGGAGTTCCTGTACAAACTCATTTAAGTACTTGATAAATTTATCCTTGTGAATGACAAACTCAACCGATTTCATCAAATGATCTGTTTTCCCCGAATAAAAATCCCGAAGATAATCCTGATAATTCTGGTTAAGCCGCTTAAAATCTTCCTGAAGCAGATTCCACCATTCATTCGTCTCCTTAAGGCCCGCATTCTCCATCAGCGCTGCATCCTCCAGGCTTTTCTCCAATCGAACAAAAAAATTGGTGGATAAATTTCCCGATTCCAGAAAAATATTTTCTAACCGAACTGTCAGTCTCTCTATCTCTACCGCATACTCGGACATAGTATAGCGGTACTGCTTGTTTTTATATTCAGCGATGGTATAAACCCGACCCGGATCCTGAATTGGAGTAAGATTTTTCCATTTGACTAAGGCCTCCATATCCGACACCAGCTGCTCCATAGAATAGTCTGCGAAAGAGTCATCCTGCCTGATCAACTGAAAGACATCTTCTTTATATAATTGAAAATGCATCTTCTCATATTCGCCGTAAAATAAACGCATGATTTTCCGATATGTCGATGCGTTTGGCACAGATAAATAGGAGGTCTCATGTATCGGACCAAATTGCTCCATCCTGTGTATCCCTTTCTGTATCAATGAGTGTATCTGTTTTGATTGTACCATGATTGCTGCGCAATCACGGTATGAATGGCCATTCGACCGTTTTCTGCCGGGAATAAGGTTATTGTACCACTCCCAGCCTTTGGATGCTACTGCAAAATGCAGAAAGTTTGTTTTTTACCATTGGCCGAATGGCTCAATCTCCTTAAGACGCTTTCCGGAAGCGTCTCATGTAGAACTCCAGTCTTCTGGTCATTGCGTTGTTTACTGTGTCAAACTTTCTAACAGGGAATACCGGATCATACTCGCATCTGTGCCATCTGTGGTATCACAGAACAGCCATTTCTCTTACTCGACCACTCCTGAGAAATCCACAAAAATGTGCCGAAGTTCCAGTGCTCCCTCTTGAAGCTGATAATCGCAGCTATATATTTCCTGTGAGGTTCTGATATCCAGAACCTCAAATTTCCCATGCATATTTGGTTCGGCACTTGTATTTTGCAGCTCTTCAATCTTGTGTACATTTTCTGAAATATTCATTTGCCTTACTACAAACCCGAGCATTAGTCCTTTTCCATAATAGGCAGAATACTTTCGAGATATGAAACGTGCCACGCCTTCCTCAACATACTCCTCATTCAAATTACGGGAACCATCAAGCCTCTTGCACTCCACCAAATAGTATGCGTTCCGCTTTTCAAAGTCTGTCTTTAATATAACCCGAATATCGGCGCGCCCGATATAATTCCCCTGCCCGTTATAATGTTCCTGTGTTTCGGGGAAAAAACGATAATCTCCCATACCAAAATCGGTTCGCCGATTATCATCATCCAAATACTCTTCCAGCAGAATATTTCTGATCTTATTTTCATGATTAGGCATCTGCTTTCTTTGGCATCGATAGTCTACTGATAATAAATCACAGCTTTCAACTATATAATCACTGATTTGTTTAAAATCGTCCCTGCGCAGTACTTCACTGATATTTCGGCTGAATTTCCCCATCATTCATCGACCTCCTCGCCCAGAAGCACTGCATTCAATATCTTATAGCTATCCTTTATTGCCATAGCTTCAT
>JAMPAW010000032.1 GCA_023666975.1 Clostridium sp. | reverse complement strand
AAAGTTTGAATTTTTTTAATTTACCTCTTGACAAAAGTCACTTCATAACGGAGGTCAGAAGATGTTATTTATATATTATCCCAAATGTTCAACCTGCCAGAAGGCAAAGAAGTGGCTGCTCGAGAACAACAAGAAGTTTGAAGAACGTCATATCGTGGAAGAAAATCCAACATATGACGAACTAAAAGAATGGTATGAAAAAAGCGGACTTTCGTTGAAGAAATTTTTTAATACAAGTGGTTTGCTATATAGGGAGAGGCAGCTTAAGGATAAGCTGCCTGCCATGACGGAAGATGAAATGCTAAAGCTCTTAGCGACAAATGGAATGCTCGTAAAGCGGCCGATTCTTATTGATGGCGACAAAGTGCTTGTTGGGTTTAAAGAGGCAGAGTGGAAACAGTAGTGCAGCAGCGCAGGGACAAAAACGTAATCAGCGGTCAAAAAGAATATGGATATCACCATATTTGCTGGTCACCGAAACCGTATATTTTCCGGTTCCCTCTGACTGGTAGGTTCCCTCAAACTTGCTGCCGTCTAAAATGGTGTCGCCGTCAGCGTTGTTCAGTAGGAGGGAGTATTTGTCTTTGTCTTCCGGCAGAGTGATTTTGCAGTCGCCGTCAGATATTTGGACAGATAATTGTCTCGGGCGGGAGTCTGTCATCGTGATATCACCGTAGGTCAGGTCGAAGTCGCTTTTTTGCGCTCTAAGGTTGCTGATAACAGCATCACCGTCCTTTAGCGTAACAGAATGGTCGGTGATGACGGAATCTGCAATGGTGCAGTTTCCATAGGCAAGTGCAGCGTCTAAACGGTCAATCCGGCAGTTTTTGCATGATACGTCTCCATCTTTTGAGGTGATGGAAGCATTTTCCATATCGCAGTCCTGGATATACAGGTCGCCATAGTCCATGATAAGAGTTGCTTTTTCGGCGGTTTGCCCTTCTATTCGGCAGTCGCCGTTTTCACTTTGCAGGCTCATTGCGCTAAGCTGCTTCGGAACAGTAATGGTTATGGTCTTTTTCTGCGGTGCAGTATCAAATGAGAAAAAGAAAACATGGTTTTTCGTAATGGAATCTACCGTTAAAACATTGTTTTCAACCGAATATACCGTTTCGTCATAAGGAGATTCTGGATAGGAAATAGAATACTCATCTCCGGTTTTGACTTCCACGTCCATGGTCTCGGAATGGATATCCATATCGGTAAACGGACTCGTTTTTTCTGTGGTTAATTTTGTCGCTTTCTCTATGTCTTCATCGGTGAGGAGCTTGGCATCCGGTGAGAAGGAAAAAGAAAAGCTGCCTCCCATGCGGTATCCCAGCAGGGATAATCCAATGCCGATTATAATGAAAACAACGCAAATTGGTATTAATTTTTTGGATTTCATGATGCCACCTTCTTTCCGGTAAATTTATTTTTGAATAGCGCAGCTACGGTACGGGTATAGCTTTCGCCAATGCGAAGCCCGGCGATCAATATCAGGATACCCAGCCCCAAAGCGATAAATCCCATTCCGCAGCAGACAAATGCCTGTGCAATTCCTATCGTAAAAACGGTGCTGACGAACAGGACCGCGCTGCTAAATATCAATGCAATTCCCGTTATGTCAATGCAGAGAATCAGAAGATAAATGGCTGCTAACAATACAGCTCCGACACTGGCGAAAGTGAGTGCAAACGGAGAGGCAAAAACAGCCAGGGTGATGACTTTGAGGACAGCAATGCTGTTTCGGATTCCGCCGTTTTCCTGCTGTGTATGGATATATTTTTCGGCGCAGTTGGTGATGATTTGCGCTGCCGCTTCTTCCGGTTTTCCTAATTGGGCAGTTACGTCACAATTGTCGTCAGCCCCCATTTCTTCAAAATATTCTGTGTAGTAAGCAATGGCATCCTCACGGTCTTCTTTTGGCAGATGCCGGAGCCTTCGCTTTAAATCTTGGATAAATTCTGACTTATTCATGGATTTTCCCTCCTAATAACGCATCAATGTTATTTTTATACATATCCCATTCCTGTTTGTAAAAGACCAGCTTTTCTTTTCCGGTTTCCGTAATTTGGTAATACCTGCGGTTCCTGCCCTGATACGGCTGGTCATAGGTGGTCAGGCAGTTGTCTTTTTGCAATCTCCTTAGAACGGGATATAAGGTAGATTCGGAAATATCGACAATTTCCTTGACACGGGCAGTTAAGGTATAGCCATAGGCATCTTCCTCTTCAATAATAGCCAATACGCAGGCATCCAGCAGAGGCGCTGCTAACTGGTAGGTCATGTTTTCCTCTCCTTTCTGTACGGCATTGCAATGGATATCGCATTATGGCAAGCCAATAATATTATTTTGTAAATAATACTATACGATATATAATATTGTTTGTCAAGAGGTATTTTGCGGATAAAGGTGGGGAGCGATGCATGGTTCAAATAAGATATGCGTTTGAAATACTTGATAATTCGGTAAAAAAGTGGCATACTATACCAAGAAGTAGAGGCAAAAACGTCGCAAGTACGAGGTGAAGGCATGGTTAAAAGAGATTTTTATCTGGAAAAGCTGATTCGCAATATGTGGAACGGTGAAATAAAAGTGATTACGGGTATTCGCAGATGTGGGAAATCTGTATTGCTGTTCGAGCTGTTCTATCGTTATCTGCGTGAGCAGGGTGTTCGCGAAGAGCAGATTATAAAACTGGAACTTGACCAAAGAAGATATTACAAGTACAGAAATCCAATTGCGCTGTGTGAATATACAGAGTCGGTTCTTCTTGCAAACAAGGAACAGAAATACTATTTGTTTATTGATGAGGTTCAGCTTACGCAAAAGGTTATTGATAAGGAAAATGGTGGAATTGAGGTCACAATTTATGATATGCTGAATGAACTCAAAGCATATAAAAATATTGACGTTTATGTTACGGGAAGCAACTCGAAAGGGTTGTCGAAAGATATTGCAACGGAATTTAGGGGCAGAGCAACGCAGATTCATGTGTTCCCGTTTTCGTTTGAAGAATACTATTCCTATATTGGAGGAGATGAGCGTAAAGCGCTTGAACATTATATGCTTTATGGGGGAATGCCAAGAATACTGGCTTTGGAGGATGAAAAAGATAGAAAACATTATTTGTCTTCGCTTTATGATGAACTTTATATTAAGGATATTGTGGAGCGGAACAAAATTGAGCGGGAAGATATCCTAAATGATATTTTAAATTTTCTCGCTTCACAGATCAGTTCACTTACCAATCCTACGAATATTGCCAATTCGATTGCAAGCATGAAAAACGAAAAGGTCAATCCGGCATTGGTATCAGACTATATTCAGCATATTATTGATTCTTTTCTGATTGAAACGGCAAAACGTTACGACGTTAAAGGGAAAACCTACTTTCATTACCCAAACAAATATTATTACACAGATATTGGACTGCGCAATGCAAGACTAAATTATCGCCAGTATGATCCGGGACATATTATGGAAAATATGATATACAATGAGCTTGTGCGCAGAGGTTACTCAGTTGATATCGGTGTGGTAACGGATCGAAAAGGCGGCAAAAATGTGCAAAGAGAAATTGATTTTGTTGTCAATGATGCGGACAGGAGAATTTATATTCAGTCTGCACTGCAAATGGATACAGAAAAGAAACAATCAGCGGAACTTGTATCTTTGATGCTTACAAAGGATTTTTTCAAAAAAATTATTGTTCGTATGGATATACCACATAATTTTTACGATGAAAATGGTGTTTTTCATTGCGGTCTGATTGATTTTCTACTTGGGAGGGAAGAACTGTTTTAATGGATGAGAGCGGTAAGCCAACGGTTGTAAAAGTATTTATAAAAATATTGTGGATAGAAAGGGTAAGGCAGTGATGAAAAGATTAGCAAATCTGCAAAAAGCGGAAGATTTATTTGCCGGCTGGCAGGAGGGCTGTATCTGGTCAGCCATGCAGGGAATTATGGGTGATGTCTATGTCGATGATGAGGAGAATCCGACCTGTGGAGCCGTGGTCTTAGGTGATTTTCAGTTTCTTGCAGGCCGGCCGAACCGGGAACTGGTGCGGTGGAAAGCGGACTGTGGGAAAGCGGATATGATTTTGGTTCCGGAGCATGATGGCTGGAACGGAGTCATTGAGGATTGTTATGGCGGCAGGGCAAAAAAAGTAGTCCGTTATGCGATAAAAAAAGAGCAGGACATTTTTGACAGGAATCGGCTGGAACAGGCAGTTTCGGACCTGTCTGCGGAGTACAGGGCCGCAGTGATCGACGAGGCTTTGTTTAACCGCTGTCTTTTGCTTGACTGGTGCAGGGATGGAATGGCAAATTATCCGGATTATGATCTATACCGACGGTACGGACTGGGTGTGGTCATTTTACAAGGGGAGGAGATTGTGGCAAGCTGTTCTTCCTATTCGGGATTTCGTAACGGAATCGAGATTCAAGTGGACACCAGAGCGGATCACAGGCGAAAGGGGCTTGCCTATGCCTGTGCGGCAAAGCTCATTTTGGAGTGCCTGGACAGGGAATGGCTTCCGAGCTGGGATGCGCAGAATCTGATGTCGGTAGGTCTGGCGAAGAAGCTGGGATACCATTTTGACAGGGAGTATACGGCATATGAGATAAAATGACAGGCTGATGATGAATGCGCTGTGAACACGGAACCGCAGATGCCGGTTTCACATGATTACACTGCCGGAATGCCTGATTGTAGAGAGGACAGGGATAAATAAATGGAGATGAAAAATTTGGAAAAAGCAATGGACATCTATGCAAGGCTGATTACAGGAGAGGATATCAGCAGGAGCGGAGCAAATGGTGCTCTGTATGACGATTACTACGGTAATGCAGAGGTCTACGAGATTGTCGGCGTTATCCTCAAAAAACTCAATCTGAGTATCTATGAGTATAAAGAGAGCCTTTTTCTGTCTGCCGGGGAGGGGAACCGGATTTTTGGCTATACCAATGAGGAACTGAAGAAACATATCGGTGTCCGCTATAACCGTGAGTTGTATCTGTGTTATTTTATCATGTATGAGATATTGTTGTCCTTCTACTCCGATTCAGCCTCCTATCAGTTTAAAGAATACATCAAACTTGAGAATATCATCGAAGAGGTGACGAAGGCGTTGTCCGTGTTTACAAAGGATATCGCCGTCTATGACATCGAGGAGGAAAAACAGGAGAGCTTTCGCACGGTTGCACTTTTATGGGACGAGCTGCCGGCAAGTACAACAGAGGATCAGGAGGAGATAAGGGCGTCCCGTGCGTCAAAGGCGAGTTTTGTCAAGCTGACCTTGAATTTTCTGGTAGGTGAGAAGCTGTTTGTGGAAGTGAATCGGCGCTACTATCCCACGGAGCGGTTTCAGGCAGTGGTGGAGCATTATTTTGAGGAGTATAGGGGACAAATCTATGATGCGCTGTCGGGGACAGACGGACAATGACCTCCCTGTTCTTGAAAAAACGGGTATAGAGTGATAAAATCAAAAAGTTGGACAGAAAGACAGGCGGTTATAAAACCTCATATTTTCAAATTTTAGTAAAGGAATCATTATGCCAAATATAAACCGAATCAGAGTAAATAATGTAAAATATAATTTTGGAACCCAGAGCTATGATGATTTTTCCATGCGTATGTATGGGAAAAATACATTGTATGATCTGGCGAACGGTGGCGGCAAAAGTGTGCTGATGCTGTTGCTGCTGCAAAATCTTATTCCCAATTGTACGCTTGATGATAAGCAGCCCGTGGAGAAGCTTTTTCGCAACGGTGGAGGAAATACCACGATTCATTCGCTGGTAGAGTGGAAATTAGATGACAAGGATATCAAAGAAGGATTTCGTTACATGACTACCGGATTCTGTGCGAGGAAAGCAAGGGAAGTGGATTCGGTAGACAATGGACAGATGGCTTTTTCTGATAGCGGGGACGCAGATGGCGAGAGTACCGAAGTGCAGGCTGCGGACTCTGCAAGAGCGGGGACAGCACCCGTGAGAGACAGTGCGGCGATTGAATATTTTAATTACTGCATTTTTTATCGGGATTACAACGAGAATGATATCGTTAATCTGCCGCTGCAAAACAGCAAAGAGAGGATTACCTATACGGGGCTTAAGAATTATCTGAAGACGCTTTCCAGAAATAATTTAAGCCTTAAGGTCCATGTCTTTGAGCGCAAAGGGGAGTACCAGCGCTTTATCAGCGGGTATGGCTTGTTTGAGAGCCAGTGGGAAATTATCAGGGGCATTAACCGGACGGAGGGACATGTCCGCACTTATTTTGAATCTCATTACAAAACTACCCGTAAAGTGGTTGAGGATTTGCTGATTGAGGAGATTATTGAGAAAGCCTTTCTCGTTAAGACTGAGCAGAGTGATGTCAATGAAGATATGGCACGGACGCTGCTGGATATTAAGGATAAGCTGGTGGAGCTTTCCAGAAAGAAGAGTGAGATCGCCAATTTTGACCGGGAAGCGGAGCTTATGCATTTGTTGGAAGGAAAGGTGTCCTCATTTCTATCTCTCTATGAGGAACGGGACAAGGTTTCCCGGACTCTGGCAGATATTTATGTGACAGGCGAATCGCTGAGCCGCAAAGGCGAGGAGGAAATAGCCCGCATGGAGCAGGAAAGAGAGCAGATGGAGAACCGTCTTCACTCGGAGAGAAAAAGAATTGAGAGCCTTAAGATTCTCAAGGACCGGTATGATTTGGCAGATTTGAGGGCGGAAATGGAGGAACTTTCCAGTCAGGTTAAAGCAGCGGCCGGGGAGCTTGAACAGGCAAAAGCGGAGTTGGATTTAAAAGAGAGTATCAACGACTATCTTCGCTATATCAAGGATAAGGCGCAGATGGAGGAGAATCAGGCCGTGATAGCGGCAGCTTCCGACACGAATTCCGACCAGCTGTCAAAGCTGCATAGTCTGGCTGCGGCGAAGAAGAAATTAGATGATGACAGGCTGAAAAGTATTAGAAGCCGGCTTGACGAGAGAAAACAGGAGTTGAATGGATTGGATGCCGAGCTGGAATCCCTTGCGAGAATACATGAAGAGGGGACAGTGGCGCTGGCTGTGGCAAAGAGCCACCGGGAACATTTCGCTGAGGAATATCAGCGGAGGATGGAAGAAATAAGAGATGTCCGCAAGGAAATTTCCGTTCTGGTGTTGAGCGATATAAAGGATTTACGCGAGGACTTACGGCAGGAGGAACAGACGCTTAGAGAGCGCAAGGCACGGGCAGAGCAGGAGTATTTGTCGGATATCGAACAGTTAAATGAAAAGCAGCGGCAGCTCTATGCAGAACAGGAGGTGCTGGCGGCGTCCGAGGCTGCACTGCAAAGGGCTGAGCAAAAGCATGGCGAGTATACGCTCAATCAGGAACGGATCAAAAAGATGACGCAGGTCTATGGCACGCAGGATATAACGGCCCTTTATGATGTAATAAGGGAGAGGGCATTTAAACATAGGATTGCCATGTCCGATTTGGAGAAGAGAATCGCCGGGGTCAACCGTCATTTGGAGCAGGTGAAAGAGGGGCGGATTTTGGAAGAATCGCAGGCAGTCTCTACAGTCAAGGATTATTTGGAGAGCCGACATGGAGATTTTGCCCTTTCGGGAGTGGATTACCTCTCTGCGCTGCCAAGAGCGAACAGGGAGGATTTGCTGGAGCGTTTTCCGCTTCTGCCCTACGGAGTAGTGACAAAGCAGTTTGACATTCTCCTGGAAGACGAGAGAATCGGAACGATTGATTTGAAAAATCAGGCGGTTCCGATTTATGACCAAAATGTATTGGAATCCCCATATATTCCGCAGAGCCAGGAAGGCGTTTTACTGGTGGCGAAGGATAAGAATGTATTTTTAGAGGAAAATGCGCTTGCAGTGGAGACGACCCGTCTGGAAAAAAGGCTTGCCGAGCTGTTAGAGGAGCTGGAACGCTTTAGGGAAATGGAACAGGTATATGATGAGGACCTGTCCTATACGGTCGGACTTAACGACGGGAATTTCCTCAATGCGGAAAATGAGGTGCAGCAAAAGAGGGAAGAGCTGTTAGAGTGCAGGAGGAACATAGACAGTCTGGAGGCCGATATAGAGAGGATATCTGCACATCTGCGCAGGCAGCGGGAAGAGGCAGAGACGATAGAGAATACACTGCTCACCAACAGAGATGAGCAGATGAAACTGGCAGGTGTTGCGGCAAAGAGTGATCTGGCTGACGAGGCGAAGGAGCGGCTTGATTTTTACCATGCAGAGGTGAAGCGTCTGGAAGCAGATACGGCAAAAGCGGCATCGAATAAAGAGGCGGTTTCCCTGAAAAGGGAAGAGATTGGCGGCCAGATTATCCATATGGAGGAGCAGATAAAGGAAGTTCTTACGGACTGGGAAGACATTTACCGGGAATATTATGTGGAGGGAAATTTTACTGCGGTTAATATTCCGGAGGAACAGATGAGAGCGGAATTTCTGGCGGCGAGAACAGTGGTGGAACAGGATGCGGTTGTGCTGGAAGATAAGCATAAGCTCATTGCTGCCCTGTCGGAGAGCATGGAAAGAGGGCTCAAAATTATCCGGCGGCGGGGGATAGACCTTGACAGGCTGGAGCAGTTAAGAGAACAGGGAGAGCTGCATCCGGCGGAGGAAGAGCTGATTAACCGCATGAGTATACATTTATCCCGTCTTTCTGTCCGGTATGACCAGCTTAAAGAGGAATATAAGAAAAAGGAACATGATGAGGCCCGCGTGGAGGGGCGCATAGAGCAGGCAGTTTTGGCATTGAAGGAGCGATTTGGCCAGGAGACGTTTGATGAGTTTGACGGGGATAACGGACCAGTGGCCAGAGAGGAGGCAGTTCAGGCTATTGCCGAGGGTGACCGTATCTTAAAGAAGCTGCAGGAGGAGATAAAAGATTTCCATAAGCAGTATCAGCAGTATGTGAAAAACAACAGCGTGATAATTGATTTATATAAAGATGTGAAGCGTATTGTAGAGAATGAAAATATTGACACGCAGGAAGCGGTTGTTCTGGTAAAGGGACAGGAGGAAATCCGGCAGATTTTTGAGGAGAGTCTGCTGGGCTTTGACCGGAGTAATAAGTCCCTGTCCAGGGCAAAGCAGGAGTTGTTAAACTACAAGGCGCAGACAGCTGACACGTTCTATACGATGGGCGCATTTGAACTGTCCGCTTCGGTCCGTGAAGATGTGGAGCTGCCGGAAACCTATGAGCAGGCGAAAGCACTGCTGGCCAATATCCGGGAGATGATATCCTATATCGCACTGGAAAAGGAACGGGTGGAGCGCGGCATTGAAGATATGGAGGCAATCAAAAATAATTTTGAGAACCAGTGTATTGAGCGCTGCAGAGATGTGCGTACAGAATTGGAAAAGCTCCCGAAGCTGTCCCGCATTCAGTTAGACGGAGAGATGATACAGATGATAAGCCTTTCGGTTCCATATGTGAAAGATGAGTTTATCAAACAGCGGATGTCGGATTATATTGATGAGGTGGTCAATGGTGCGGACCGGTTTAGTGACGGCAATGACCGGATGAAATATATGAAGGGAAGGCTGCTGCTGAAAAAATTGTTTGGCGTCATGGTTACGGATATGAATGCCATTAAGTTAAAACTGTACAAGCGGGAGAGGATGAAGGAGCAGAGCCGGTATCTGCGCTATGAGGAGGCCGTGGGAAGCACCGGGCAGTCTCAGGGTATTTATATACAATTTCTGGTTTCGATTATTAATTATATTTCCGGAATGTATGCGCCGGAGGCGGAAGCAAATGAACTGAAAAAAGTAATCTTTATTGATAATCCTTTTGGTGCGGCGAAAGACATCTATATCTGGGAGCCGATTTTTGCACTGCTTAAGACAAATAATGTGCAGTTGATTGTTCCGGCAAGAGGGGCAACGCCTGCGATTACGAACCGGTTTGATGTCAACTACATATTGGGACAGCAGCTTGTGGGAGGCAGGCAGCAGACCGTTGTGGTGGATTACCGAAGCCAGGTGGAGCAGGAGGAGATTGAGTATGAAAATCTGGAATACAGTCAGGCGACCTTTGACTTTATATAAGGTGTAGACTTTCGTTATCGAAAAAGGTATAATAAGTCACATTATACTAGTTAACCTTAGTATTTGCCGAAGGCAAATGCTTAGTTTAACTGCATATACCGCAGTGAAATGTTGAATTTGGTAATCAATTTCGTTTGCGAGTATAATGATTAGAATAATCGGAGGAGAAATATGCAGTCAATATTGGAAAATAATATGTTAAAGGTAACCGTCAATCATTTTGGTGCAGAGCTTTCCGGTATCGTTAAGAAGGAAAGCGGCGTGGAGTATATGTGGAATGCGGACGAGAGGTTTTGGAAGAGAAGCTCTCCGGTATTGTTTCCTATCGTTGGCAGTCTGAAGAATAAGGAATTTTTGTATGAGGGAAAAGCATACCCTATGGGACAGCACGGGTTTGCGCGGGATATGGAGTTTTCTCTTGTCTCCAATACCGGTACGGAATGCTGGTTCTCCCTTAGCTCAGATGAGACAACCGTTCAAAAATATCCTTTTGCCTTTACGCTGGAGATAGGATATGTGTTAGAAGAGAACACGTTAAAGGTGTTGTGGAAGGTTGTCAATGAAGATGACAAGCAGATGTATTTTTCGATTGGCGGGCATCCGGCATTTATGTGCCCGTTAGACGGAGAGGGGAAACAGACGGACTATTTTATTGCGTTTGATACGGATAAGGATTTGACCTATTCCAAGCTGAGTGAAAACGGACTGGTATATAAACGGGACAATGTGCTGGCGACAAATGGTGGTAAAATGCAGGTTACAGAGCATTTGTTTGATGAGGATGCTTTGGTGGTAGAGGGCAGTCAGGCGAAAAAGGTTTCCCTGTGTAAGCCGGACGGGAGTCCGTATCTTACGGTGGAATTTGATACGCCGCTGTTTGGTCTGTGGTCACCAGCTAAGAAAAATGCACCGTTTATCTGTATTGAGCCTTGGTATGGCAGGTGCGATGCGGAGGAATTTGGCGGTACATTGGAAGAGCGGGAATATGGAAATGTGTTAGAGCCGGGTGAAGAGTTTGCGGCAGAGTACCGGATTGTGATCGGGTAGGAAAAACGGGAGAATAATATGGGTATGCGTGCAGTGCTGGCAGTATGTGCCGGCAAATTTACAACGATGATATTGAAATTGATGGGGAGCGGCGGCACTTCACTTCCGGGCAAGGTAGTGCTGAAGCTTTGTCCGGATATTTTGGGGCGTCTTGCTAAGGATATGAAGATTATCTGTGTGACCGGAACGAACGGTAAGACAACAACCTGTCATGTGATACGGGATATGCTGGAAGCGAATGGCAGCACGGTTTTTTGCAATGACGCCGGGGCAAATCTGCTGGGCGGTGTTGTCTCTGCCTTTGTGGGAGCAGCCGGAATAAACGGCCGGGTGAAGACGGACTATGCATTGCTTGAGTGTGACGAGGCGGCACTGAAATCGATTGTGGAGCACTTTGGGGAGCTGGATGTGACGGCCGTGGTGACCAATGTGTTTCGTGACCAGTTAGACCGGTACGGAGAAGTATTGACTACGGTGAATAAAATCCGGGAGGGCTTGAGCCAGCTTCCAAACGTAAGGCTGGTGCTGAATGCGGACTGTTCGCTGACGACCTCTTTGAGTGACCTTCCCAATCGGGAAATCCACTATTTTGGAATAAATGCTCCGCTGTATGAGGGGACGTCTTCGGATATATCCGATGCGGTATACTGCATTCGCTGTAAAACAAAATATCAGTACCGTTACCGCACGTTTGGCCATCTGGGCGGTTTTTACTGTGAACAGTGTGGTTATCAGCGGCATACTCCGGATGTGGCATTGACAAAGGTACTGGAGTGGAGAGATGATTCTGAGTTAATCGAAATGGACTGGTTTGGCAGGAAGGTAAAGACCGAGGTAATGCTTCCCGGCGGATACAATCTCTATAACGCTTTGGCGGCGTCCGTTATCGCACATTTGGTCGGGCTGCCGAAGGAGAAAATGGTCTCCGTGCTTGGCGGTCTGACTACCCATTTCGGAAGAATGGAGCAGGTCAAGCTGGGAGAGTGTATGCTGAATCTGGTTCTGGTAAAGAATCCGGCGGGATTTAATGAGGTTTTGCAGTTTTTGATTCAGCAGCGTCCAGAGGGGAATATCGTGTTTGGCCTCAATGATAATTATGCTGACGGCAAGGATATCTCGTGGATTTATGATGTGGAATTTGAACGGCTGACCGAGGCGGCATCGGGCGCAAAGCGATTCTATTTTACCGGAAAAAGGGCATATGATATGCAGAACCGGTTAAAATATGCGGATTTTGACACATCGAAATTTTATGTGGAAAAGGACTATAAGACATTGATAACCAGACTGGAAAAGGAGCAGCAAAAGACTTTTCTGGTATTGTCGTATACCTGTATGCTGGAATTCAGGGATAAACTCAGTGAATTTGTGCCGCTAAAGAAATATGAGCATTGACGGAATAGTGAATCGATAAGGAGAATAGGTATGGGTAAGGAGAAAATTCTGCATATCTGCCATTTGTATTATGACATATTGAATCTTTACGGGGATAACGGAAATATCCGCACGCTGGAAAAACGTCTGGCATGGCGGGGGATAGATTCCAAAGTGACCAGACAGTCCTTTGGTGAGATGGATACGTCTGCCGATTATGATATCATTTTCATTGGCGGAGGCCAGGACTTTGAACAGGAGCTTCTGGTCAAGGATTTGTTCGCCTACAAGGCGGGCTGGCTGAAAGAAGAGATTGAGAAAGGTACCGTGATTTTGGGAATCTGCGGAGGATATCAGATGCTGGGAAAATATTATGAGGCGGCGGACGGTACGAGGGTAGACTTCCTTGGAGGGATTGATGTATATACTACGGCGGCGGATAAACGGCTGATTGGTAATTTTGTTTATGAATATACCGGAGAAAGCGGAGAATCCTTTTTGGTAGCAGGTTTTGAAAATCACAACGGGCAGACATGGCTCGGTGACGGGGTAAAGCCTCTGGGTAAAATCGTAAAGGGATACGGTAACAACGGGGAAGATCAGACAGAGGGGGCAAGGTATAACAATGTATTTGCAACCTATTCGCACGGTCCGCTTCTGCCAAAAAATGCGAGGCTGGCAGATGAGCTTTTGGGGATTGCTTATCGGCGCAGATATGAGGAAGAATTGTCAAAGCTGGAATATGAAATGGAGGATGCTGCCCTTAAAGATGTGCTAAAACAATTGGGCTGCTGAACGGAATATGATTACAATATTATCCCATATATTGATAAAAAACAAAGATGAGGCGGAATGCCGTAAGGCATATGGAACGCTTTGCAGTATTGTCGGAATCTGTCTCAATATCCTTTTGTTTGCCGGAAAGTATATTGCCGGTGCCGTCAGCGGTTCTGTGGCAATTATGGCGGATGCATTTAATAACCTGTCTGATGCCGGTTCTTCTTTTATCACGCTGATTGGTTTTCTGTTTGCCGGAAAAAAACCGGACCCGGATCATCCGTTTGGACACGGAAGGTTCGAGTATATTT
This sequence comes from Clostridium sp., assembly GCA_023666975.1. Next base: position 14,686 of record JAMPAW010000032.1, on the reverse strand, counting down.
CCGGTTTTATCGTGTCCATTGCCATTTTGCTGATGGGGTTTGAACTGCTGCGAAGCTCCGTATCCAAGATTATTCATCCGGAGCCGGTGGATACGGGGATACTGGCTATGGTGATTTTGCTGGTGTCTATTCTGGTGAAATTGTATATGGCATTTTACAATCGGAGGATTGGGAACCGCATTGGGTCTGCCGCCATGCAGGCAACGGCAGTGGATTCCCTGTCGGATTCGGCAGCGACTACCGTCGTTTTGGTGGCAATGCTGGTGATGCGCTATACGGGTGTCAATATTGACGGCCTCTGCGGAATATTGGTGGCATTGTTTATTCTCTATGCGGGATACAGTGCGGCCAAGGATACGCTTGACCCGCTGCTGGGCCTGGCACCGGAACCAGAGTTTGTCAGGCAGATTCAGGAGATTGTAATGTCCCATGATTTGGTGGAAGGAATACATGATTTGGTGGTACATGACTATGGACCGGGCAGGCGTATGATTTCCCTGCATGCCGAAGTGCCGGGCAACAGGGATATTTTTGAGATTCACGATAAGATAGACCATATTGAAAGGGAGCTTCACGAAAAGCTGTATTGTGCTGCGGTAATTCATATGGATCCCATTGAGACGGATAATGAAGAGGTGGCGAGAATGCGGGAGGTCGTGGCCGGACAGGTGAAGCAGATAGACAGCCGCATGACGATACATGATTTTCGCATGGTTACCGGCCCGACACATACCAATTTGATTTTTGACGTAGTGGCACCCTATGATATGGAAAAGGACTCCAAAGAGATAAGGGAGGAGGTCCAGCGGTTAGTCAGCGAGCTGGGCAGTTATTACGCAGTAGTGGAAATCGACCGCAGTTACACATAAGAAATACAGGATGTACACAAAATAAACACATATTTCGATTATGTTATAACAAATGGAGGGATGTATAATGCTGGATATGATGAATTGTCTGACAATGGCGGCGTACCATGGAGGTTATCACGGATATGGATATGGCGGCGGCTACCTCGGATATTTAATTTTTATGCTGCCGGCGCTGCTGCTGGGACTTTGGGCGCAGGCGAAGGTGACGCGCACGTTTAAGAAGTACAACCAGATGAATAATTCCAGAGGAATGACTGGTGCGGAAGCGGCAAGAATGGTTTTGGATAGGAATGGTCTTTCCTATGTCCGCATTGAACAGGTTTCGGGAGAATTGACGGATCACTATGACCCGCGGGATAATGTGATTCGCTTATCGTCCTCGGTATATGGTTCTGCTTCCATTGGTGCAGTCGGTGTTGCCTGTCATGAGGCAGGCCATGCAATTCAGCATGCTGAGGAGTATGGTCCGATAAAGCTTCGCAATGCGATTATACCGGTGTGTAATTTCGGTTCCAGTATCGGTCCGGTTCTGATACTGGTGGGCTGTTTCTTTGCAGGGAATCAGTTGGGACGCAGTATCATCTTTTTTGGCATTTTGCTGTATTCGCTGGTGGCATTGTTTCAGGTTGTGACACTGCCCGTGGAATTTGACGCATCGGGAAGGGCGCTTGCCGTTATCCGGGACAGTGGAATGTTTGCCGATGAGGATTTCAGGGGTGCCAAAAAAGTGTTGAGCGCAGCGGCGATGACCTATGTGGCGGCGCTGGTGACGACGATTATGCAGATTTTGTATTATGTTACAAGATATCTGGGCAGGAGCCGGGACTGATCATGCGGCAAAATAGGGCAATCGCTTAATATTTTTTATCGCCATGATCCTGAAAAATATATTTCTGCGCTCTGGCTCGTTTCTTACCTTTTCTGCCATGAGAATATATCTGCTTGGTTTAATAAATGTAGTTATGTCCGAAAACCAGAAAATGTCTCTGCCTTCGGACAATTCGCAAACAGAAAAACCAAGCAGATATTTCTCATGGCAGGTAGATGATACTAGTTAACCTTAGTATTTGCCGAAGGCAAATGCTTAGTTTAACTGCATATACCGTGGTGAAATGTTGGATTCGGCAATCCATTTCGTTCGCGAGTATAACGTTACGAGCCAGAGCACAGAAATTGATTTATCGAAACTTTGATAGCGATAAAAAATATTAAGCGATTGCCATGGCGGCAAAAGAAGTTTTCTTGACGAAAAAAGATATGGATGTTATGATGTTGTTGCCTTGTACAATCAGGTATTGGCAATAGGCAGCTCGCAGGTGTTTATCGACGATAGAGTTAAGGGAGGTAAAAAGATGAAGATGATATATAAGAAGATTGTGGCAATGGTGCTTGTAGCAGGGTTGGTGCTGACACTGCCGGCAGCGGGAATAACGGCAAAGGCGGATGCGGTGACGGACGCAGACCCGGGAGATGTGTATATCTCTTTTGGTGCCGATTTGAACAGTAGTGAGAAAGCGACAGTGATGGGCCTGTTAGGTATTGAAGAGGGTGACCTGGAGGATTATACGGTCGGTGAGATAACGAATGAAGATGAGCATAAATATCTGGGAGATTATCTGGATAACAGTGTAATCGGTTCAAGGGCACTTTCCTCTGTGATTGTTGTGCTCGGTGAAAAAGGTGACGGAATTGATGTGCAGACAAAGAATATTTCCTATTGTACTTCAGGTATGTATACAAATGCTTTGATTACTGCCGGTATCGAGGATGCAGATGTCATTGTTGCCGGACCATTTGAGATTACCGGAACAGCTGCTTTGGTGGGAGCGATGAAAGCATATTCAGAGCTTACCGGCGAGGAGATTTCTGCGGAGAGCATGGATACCGCCGTCAATGAGCTGGTAGTTACCAGCCAGATGGCAGAGGATATCAATGCAGAGGATGTAGAAGAATTGATTGCATTTGTCAAGGCGAAGGTGGTAGAGGGCAATCTGGATAGTGATGAGGCAATCAGTGAGGCTGTAGATGAAGGCGCCGAACAGCTGGGTGTCACGCTGACGCAGGAGGAGAAGGATACGATTATCTCCCTGATGAAAAAAATCGGCGATTTGGATTTGGATATCGACAGCATGAAGCAGCAGGCCGAGGATTTATTTAACAAGTTAGAGGATATGGGATTTGACAAAGAGGAAGCGCAAAACTTTTTCATGAAGATTATCAATGCCATTAAGGATTTCTTTGAGAGCCTGTTCTCTTAAAGTAAATTTCATCAATATCATGAATGTGATGAGGACATGTCGGATTTGACATGTCCTTTTTGTGTCTGTTAAAGGATTAAATTTCGGTAATACGCATATAATAATCTGCGTGAAGCAGTCTGTATTTTTCCGCTTCAAATGAAAAATGAGTCTGGTAACGGTTGGTGGTTAGATTGTTCAACGGACAATTGCAAAAACAGAGTTTTGCTCATGACTAGGTTCATGGAGATGAGGAGGTAGTTTATATGTTTCATGAATTGAAAAGAGGCAGGATTGGAATGATTACCTTTCAGGAACTGCAGGATGATTATGTGATGTATGGGTTTCCGGAACAGACGATAGAGGAGTGCAGGGGGAATCTCTATAATTTTCGCAGTGATGCCTATGTGATGTCTAATTTGGTATTTGCCGTGCTGGATATTTTGAATTTTCAGGATGTCTTTGGCGAGAAGGACAGGATTGCGCTTTATATACAAAATGATTTATGCCTGATTGTAACGGTCAAAGATGACGATGGAAGTGTCCGCAGTTTGTTTGACGAGGTGGTGAAACGCTATGAGGCGGAGAAGCAGGGACTTGTAGAGGCGGTACCGGAAAAATTTCTCTATCATTTTCTTAACCGCTTAATCAGAGATGACAAGAAATTTCTGGAAAATATGGAATTTCATATGAGCGCATTGGAGACACGGATTTTGAAAGAAAGGGTGAATCCTGCGTTTATCAATGAAATTTTGACGACAAAAAAGGAATTAATGTACATTTGGAATTATTATGAACAGCTGATTGATGTGGGGGAAATACTGAGAGATAATGAAAATGATATGTTTCCCGCAGAAAATGTAAGACGTTTTTCGCTGTTTACCGAGCGTACAGGCAGGCTCAGTGAAAATGTTAAACAGTTGAAGGAGTATACCGTACAGCTACAGGAAACGCATGATGCGATGCTGGACTATAATCTCAATAATATTATGAAGCTGTTTACGGTTATTACAACCATTTTTTTGCCGTTGACGCTGATTGCCGGCTGGTACGGCATGAATTTTGAATATATGCCGGAACTGCATATGCGCTATGGCTATCTGGGTGTAATCGTGATATCCGCAGCGGTGGTATTGTTTTGTATTGTCGAATTTAAACGGCATAAATTATTGTGAGCGAATAAATAATCACAAGAAAATAAATATTTTTATTGAACATTGAACGTATTCGTATTAAAATATAGATATGTTGAAAATGGAGGGTAATGGTATGGAAAAGAACGAGATTAAAGCAAAATTACTGGAGATTGTAGAAGAAGAACTGCCGGAGGTAGAAGTTGACAAGATTGACACCGGAGCTGCTTTTGCTGATGAATATGGTGTAGATTCCGTTTCGTTAATCCGAATGATTGTGGATGCGGAGCAGACGTTTAACGTCAAGTTTGATGACAGGGAGCTTGCGCTGAACAAATATCAGAATTTTGATGACTTCATTGAAGTGATTGATGAAAAATTGCAGTAATAAGGAGGAGAAGCATTATGTCTAACAAAGTAGTTTTACCGGTTAAATATCCTGCCATAACATCATGGCAGTGGCATGCAACTATTTTTTCGATTCTAGGTGAAGATGAGAATGCCAAGAAGTGGATTTACAGCAATTATATCCAGCTTAGATGTTACAATATTCCAGAGTATACGAGTGGGGACGAGATTGTACTGTGTGATATGATGCCGGGGAACAGTGCGCTTACGGAGTGCCCGTATTTAATCGGCTCGTTGATTACCAAGCAGCAGATTGAGAGTTATTGCGGTAATGTGATTGACTTTATTGTGAAAACTATTGATTTGGGCGGCTATGTATACGGTGCCTTTGATGAGGCGAAAATGATTAGCAATGTCGGTGTGGATTACAAATTCTCTCATGAGTTGTTTATCTATGGATATAACATGGAGGAGGAAGTCTTCTATGTGGGAGATTTTACTTTCAAGGATAAATATGCTTATACAACAGTTACGTTTGAATCTGTGCGGCAGGGATTTGATGCGCTGCAGCCCGGTGAGGACCATGTGCTCAGGGATGACTACAAAGGATTTCGCGGATTGTATGTTATACAGCGGAATGTCGATACCAAATATTATGAAGTGGATAAGGTTTTAATCAAGAGAACGTTGAAAGAATATTTGAATAGTGAGGATACGAAGGATCATTTCCGCATGATGCGTAACCGGTTTAACGATACTGTTTTCGGCGTGAACGTATATGATGCACTGAAGAGAAGAGTAGACAAACAGCTCCATGCAGAGGAGCCGGACTTCGATATTCGCGCTTTACATATCGCTTATGACCACAAGGTGCTGATGTATGACCGGCTGAAATATCTGATGGCTAACGAGGTGATTCCTTTTGACCAGGCCATGCTGGATCAGTATGGTGAAGTGGTAGAGGATATGCTGGCTGCCCGCAATCTGCTGGTGCGCATTTCCGTAACGGAGGAAATCGAGGCGGGAGACAGAATTGCCGGTTATCTGGACGATGCCCGCTCCAAGGAGGTTGAAATTCTTACTAAGGTTGCCGAATCCTTATAGTGGAATGGGCTGATTTAGGAGATGAACGGAATGATACATGCCTATTATATGAATTTGAACGGTGGCTGCTCGGATGAGCAGTCACTTGCTTTGTATAACCTTTTGCCGGAGGAACGCCAAAAAAGAATACGGAAAATGAAAAATCGGGATGCTGCACGAAAAGCCTTATATGCAGGGGCATTTCTCCAGACTGTGCTGGGCGGTGAACTGGAAGTTCCTGCCAGTGTTATTTCCTATAAATATGGCGAACAGGGGAAACCACTGCTGGATATGGAAAGAATGGAGACAGAGCTTGGCGGCAAAAGACCGGAGGAGCGGTTTAGGCCGTTGCATTTCAACCTTTCCCATTCCGGGGAGTATGCGGTTTTGGCAGTCAGTGACCAGACGGTGGGAATTGACATAGAACATAGGACAAAAAACGCTCTCGGAATAGCAAAACGGTTTTTCTGTCCGCAGGAGCATGAAAGGATATCTGCAGCGGACAGTGCGAAAGAACAGGAACGGCTCTTTTTGGAATACTGGACGATGAAGGAAGCGTATGTAAAATATTCCGGCGAAGGCATGCAAATTCCATTTTCTTCCTTTTTCATCAGGCAGGAGGAAGAAAATGGCATATCACGGGTACAGGGAGAGGAAATATGGTTTGCCACTTTTTTCCTCGTGGAAGATTACTGTGTGTCCATATGTAGTGGTGAGAGGAATGAACTGGAGGAGATAGCCACAACTATTTGTAAAATGGACAAAAATGAGCTGTGTAAACAGGCTTTGTGGAATTTGTAGAAGAGAAGCTTTTTGGACGAAGCTTTGTTGGAAAATATGTATAAAAATAAGCTTTGTCCTTGACAAATCAAATCAAGACGTTTATTATAAACCATATCAAAAACAAAAGGAGAGGATATTAAAATGAAGAAAATTGCAAAATCAGTCGTACTTGCTCTTGCATTAGTTGTTGCAGCCAGCGTAGGTACAGGCTCTACTGCAGAAGCAGCAAAGAAAGTTACTGTTAAGAAGGTGGCTTCTGTTGACAAGTTAACAGGTAAGAAGACAATCACTCTTACACAGGGTAAGAAAGCTACATTGAAAACTACTGTAACGGTTACTCCGAACAAGGCAGCTAACAAGAAGGTTACTTATAAGACTTCTAACAAGAAGGTAGCAACCGTAACTTCTAAGGGTGTTATCACAGCAAAGAAGAAAAACGGTACAGCTAAGATTACCGTAGCTTCTAAGAAGAACAAGAAGAAGAAAGCTACCGTTACCGTTAAGGTAGTAGCTGGTAAGGTAACAAAGGTTGCATTAGACAAGACAGCTGTTACATTAAAGGTTGGCGCTACGGATACAATTAAGGCAACTGCTACAACAAAAGGTAAGAAAGCAAACAAGACTATTCAGTGGACATCTTCTGATGAGAAGGTAGCAACTGTAGATAAGACTGGTAAGGTAACTGCTGTTGCAGCTGGTACAGCTACAATCACAGCTACATCTACCGATGGTACAAAGAAGTCTGCTAAGGCTGCTGTAACGGTTGAGGATTACACTACTGTAATTGCTCCACAGAGTGCTACAGTTGAGGTTGAGGTTGCATTTAAGGATGCTACTAAGGTACAGGAAGATGTAAATGCTCTTGCTAAGGTTGCAGTTAAGGCCGACGATGACATCACTGTTGAACTTGACGGTACAAAGTATGTTGCCTCTTATGACGGAACAAACGTTATGATTAACGGTCAGTTAATTTCTGCTTCTGCTAAGGCTAATGGCACTAAGTCAGTTAAGGTTAAGGTTGATGTTAAAGCGGATAAGATTGCAGCACTTACTGCACTTGCTCCAGCTTCTGTAGCATCTGTTAAGTATGCTGATGTAACATTTACCGATATCACTGCTACAAGCTTCAAGATTGGCGAGAAGACTTATGAGTACACAGTTGATGGCAAGAACATCAACATTAAGGGTGATGTTAAGGCTGATTTCGCTAAATTAGAGGAAGCAAAGGTAGTTGTTATCACTGTTAAATAATTTAGCTCAGAGTTTAGAATGATATGATGTTTAGATTAAGCTGTTAGACGGCATGTTTAACAGCTTAATCTGTGTATAATGAGAAATATATTTGGATTAGGGGAATCGGGATGAAGAGAAAGCAGAATCATTTGGGATTATATATGGTGACAATGCTCATATTTGTAATCGGGGTGGCATGTCCTAAGATGATTGCATTTGCAGGAGGAATCAACAGCAATGAGGCAGGCGTGATTGCTGCTGCAAGTGGAACGTTTTCTTATGATGGGAAAACCTATCGGGCAGGTTCTGCCTATATCAATTCTTTGACCAGTTACCTGGCTGCGGATGATGTGGATTTGACAGCAGAGCAGGCCAGTGAAGCGATCGCTATGATGTATGCCAATGTTGCCGAGGGCGTTGCCCAGGGGTATCTCTATGAGGTGATCGGACAGTCTGGGGAACTCAGTGGTGAGGTGACAACGGAGGATAACGGTAAGAATAGAGACAAGATAGTGGAAGAAAAGGATTCCGATAAGGAGCAGGAAGAGGATAAGACCAAAGACAGTAATGATTCCAGGCTGGATGTATGGGAAGCGATGTCGAATCAGACAGAGGCGAAGGAGAAATTAGAGAACCGTCCGGAGAAAGGGGACGCATCGGCATCTGTACAGATGGATGCCAATGACATTGTCATCACGACGAAGGATAACGGAACGATTAGCATATCAAAGAAAGAGCAGTTGATTTCTGACAAGACAATCATGGTAATTGATGGTATTTCCGGAATAATACTTGCAATTACTCTGATATGTGGTGTAATCTTATTTATGACAAAGTGCATGAGCTTCAAAAGACCGAAGAGCAGAAGGGCAAGAAAAGGACACAGTAAGCGGAGGAAAATCCGTCGTTATACAAGAAATATTCTGACGGTGACGACGATGATCTGCCTGATTGAGATTTTTGTGTTACTGGGCAGTTATATCAGCCTGTTTAACAAGGATGCGATTATGCAGAATATGCAGAGCAGCGGATATTTTCGTTATGCGTATTCAGAGTATATATCCGGTATGGCGGAAGAGGCGAAGGATAAGCTGGCAGCAGGCGGAAGTATTTCCGATATGGAGCAGATTGTAAGCTATGAGGACTATCTGTTTACGATCAAGCAGAATTCCCTGAAGATACTGGATGGAGAAACGAATATCCGTGTTCCGGACAGTAATGTTACGCCGTATATCTATAATGTGAGAAACAGTTATATGAGACTGTTTCGCGTGTCGGGTATATTTGCCATAATCAGTGCTCTAGGCGGTATTGTGCTGATGATCTTTATGGATCAGAGGCGGGAGAGAGGAGTAAAGCACTTTGCCTTTGGACAGTTGGCAGCAAGCATTGTGCTGGTAGGGGCTACTGTGGTGATGACTGTCAATAAACCGTATCTGCATATATATATTGAGCCTGATTATTTATATTTATTTTTGATGGAATATATCCAGTGGACAGTGAAAGTGATGACATGTGTATCTGCATTTTGTGTGGTACTGGGAATGATATTAATAGGCGTATACAAAACACTTTTGAATAACCAGACGGAATAGTTACAGACGGTTGTTGATCCGGATGATAACGCAGGAGAAAAACAGATGGAATATTTCGATATTCATAGCCATATGCTGCCTGGTGTGGATGACGGGGCACAGACTTTGGAAGAGGCATTGTCAATGATTGATATTGCTTATAGCGAGGGAACCCGAAGCCTGATTTTGACTCCCCATTATGCCAGAGGCAAAAACCGCTATACAAAGGGAGAATTACATAATCGATTTGAGGAGTTTGAGGCAGAGGTGAATAAGGTGCACCCGGATATGAAGTTATATCTCGGAAACGAGATATTATATGAAGAGGGAATCGTTGAGGATTTGAAAGCGGGCTTGATTCAGACCATGAATAACACCAAATATGTGTTAATTGAGTTCAATATCCGAATCAGTTATAGCCAGCTCTATGACGCAATTCGTAAGATTACCAATGCAAGGTACCGTCCGATTATCGCCCATGTGGAACGTTACCGGTGTCTGTTCAAGCACATTGAACGGATTGAAGAACTGATAGGCATGGAGGCTTATCTGCAAATGAATATTTCCAGCGTATACGGCGGTCTGTTAGATGAAAATGCCCGCTGGTGTAAGAAGCTGGTGAGAGAGGAATATATTAGTTTTTTTGGCACGGATGCCCATGACTTGGAAGACCGGGCACCGTATATCAAAGATTATACAGCATGGATAGAAAAGAAATGCGGGGAAGACTTCCTAGAAAAGACATTTGATATTAATCCACAAAAAATGGTTGAAAATCAATACATTATCGGGTAAGATAAGTAATGGTTTGATGTTATACAGTAAACGACAAAATAGGAGAATGAATGAGCATGAATGAAGAAAGAAATGAAGAAATAGAAATTGACTTAAAAGAGTTATTTTATGTGTTGTTAGGAAAGATATGGATTATCATCTTGGTGACTGCCTTGGGATTAGGGCTGGCAGCCGGATATACGATGGCGTTTGTCCGTCCGGTTTACAGTTCGACATCGCTTTTGTGGGTGGTTTCCAAATCAACCAGTATCACGTCGTTGACGGATTTGCAGGTTGGCTCTTCGCTGACACAGGACTATCAGGTATTTATCACAAGCCGTCCCGTAGTGGACAAGGTAATTGAGGAGCTTGAGCTGGATATGACATATGAAGAGTTTGTAGGCAGTGTATCTGTGGATAACCCTACCAATACCCGTTTTATTTATATCACGGTAAATAATCATGATGCCTATATGGCAAAGACGATTGTGGATAAGCTGGCTGATGTGTCGGCAGAGCGTATGGGAGAAATTATGGAGACTGCACCGCCGAACATTGCGGATTACGGAAACATTCCAGAGCATCAGACAAGTCCGAGCGTTACCAAGAATGCAGCAATCGGTGCAATTCTCGGCTTTGTACTCTCGGTCGGCTGTATCATTATTTTGCATTTGATGAATGATGCAATCCAGACTACGGAGGATGTGGAGAAATATCTTGGCATCAATACATTGGGCTTAATTCCTTTGGAAGAGGGAGCGTCCAAACGGGCAACCAGAGGACATGATAAGGATGCGGCGAGGCTGCGCAGGGAGCGCAGGAGGGCGCGGAGAAAACAGAAGGCAGCGGCAAGTAAAAAGAGCGGTGAATAGCATTTGGCGATTATTTGGTAGTATAGAATGAGAAAGGTAGACACTTATGAAAGTTAATTTTGAGAAGAAAAAGGAACTGGATTTTAAAACAAATGAGGCATACAAGACACTGCGTACCAATATCAGCTTTTCCGGCGATGACATTCGCGTGATTGCCTTTACCAGTTCGGTTCCCAATGAGGGAAAATCAGCGGTATCATTTAATCTGGCCAATTCTTTGGCAGAGGACGGCAAGAGTGTGCTGTATATTGATGCAGATATTCGTAAATCCGTTACCATTGCACGTTATGGAGTGGATATTGAGACAAAAGGGCTTTCTCACTATCTCAGCGGGCAGTGTAAGTTAGAAGAGGTTATTTATCAGACAAATATTGACCGGTTCAGCATTATCTTTACTGGACAGATAGCGCCTAATCCTTCGGAGTTATTGGGCAGCGAGCGTTTCAAAAATCTTTTGGCAACACAAAGGGAGAATTTTGACTATATTATCATTGACTGTCCGCCGCTTGGAAGTGTGATTGATGCGGCGATTGTGGCAAAGGAATGTGATGGTGCGGTTATTGTGATCGAGACGGATAATGCCAGCTATAAGATTGTACAGAGAGTGAAAAAGCAGTTAGAGCAAAGCGGATGCAGGATTCTTGGCGCTGTTTTGAATAAAGTGGAAATGGGTGGCAAGGGTTACTATGGTAAAGGCTACTATGGCAATTACTATGGACGCTATTATGGAAATTACGGTGATTATGGCAGTGAGCGGGAAGCATAATATGAGAGAAGGGGATTCCGGATACGGATTCCCTTTTTCTTACTTTGAGAAGAGGCATAGTGGGAAATGGACAGGGAATATCATCAGGCTTACAGTGGGACAGAGGTAGGAGATGAAAGAGGGATTTGAATTAAAAGAAGAATTGAAAAAACTTCCGGAGTGCCCCGGTGTGTATCTGATGCACGGTAAAAATGATGAGATTATTTATGTCGGGAAAGCGATTAATTTGAAACGACGGGTCAGCTCTTATTTTCGCAAGGTCAACAATCGTGGTCCCAAGATAGAGAAAATGATTACACTGATTGATTATTTTGAATATATAGTGACGGACTCGGAGTTGGAGGCATTGGTTCTGGAAAATAACCTGATTAAAGAGCATAGACCGAAGTACAATACAATGCTGAAAGACGATAAAAGCTATCCTTTTATGAAGGTGACTGTGCAGGAGGATTTTCCGAGGGTTTTGTTTGCAAGGCAGATGCGGCGCGATGGTGCCAAATATTATGGACCTTATACCAGTGGGACTGCGGTGAGGGATACGATAGAATTGCTGCAAAAGCTTTATGGAATCCGCACCTGTGCCAAATCGCTGCCTAAGGAAATTGGTTTGGGCAGGCCTTGTCTGTATTATCAGATGAAGCAGTGTGCCGGACCCTGCCAGGGATATATTTCCAAGGAAGAATACCGTGTGCGTATCGACAGGCTGATGGGCTTTTTGAATGGCGATTACAAAAGAGTGATTGCCGATTTAGAGAAAAAAATGAAAGAGGAAGCAGCAGCGTATGAATTTGAAAAGGCGGCCGAATATAGAGATTTGATTGCCAGTGTGGAGCATGTGACCGGTTCACAGCGGGTAGTAAAGAATAAAAGCCTGGACCGCGATGTGATTGCTATGGCGAGGAAGGACGAGGAGGCGGTGGTTTCGGTATTTTTTGTCCGGGACGGCAAGCTGCTGGGCAGGGAACATTTCCATCTGGAGCGGACAGGAACCGACAGCGGTTCACAGATTATCGAGGCTTTTATTAAGCAGTATTATAGCGGAACTCCCTTTGTGCCGAATGAGCTGTTGACGGAGTACGCCGTAGAGGAGCAGGAGCTGCTGGAGCGGTGGCTGGGGGAACGCCGTGGCGGCAGAGTGCATATTATTACTCCTCAAAAGGGGGAGAAGTCCAAGATGGTTGATCTGGCAAGGGAAAATGCCGCTGTGGTACTCTCAAGGGATTTGGAGAAAATAAAGCGGGAGGAAGCCCGAACGGTAGGAGCAGCAAGAGAACTTGCGGATATGCTGGGTCTTCCAAGTGCCGACCGGCTGGAAGCGTTTGATATCTCCAATACCAGCGGTTATCAATCCGTGGCTTCGATGGTGGTTTTTGAAAAAGGGCGGGCCAGAAAAAACGCTTACCGTAAATTCAAGCTGCGTACAGTGACCGGACCGGACGATTACAAGAGTATGGAGGAGGTTTTGACCAGACGGTTTACCGACGAGCGGTTTGATGTGTTTCCGGATATCATTATGATGGATGGCGGAAGAGGACAGGTCAATGTAGCACTTAGAGTGTTGGAGGCATTACATTTGGATATTCCGGTTTGCGGCATGGTTAAGGACGATAACCACCGCACCAGAGGTCTTTATTATCATAATCAGGAGATATCTTTTCCCAGAAACAGTGAGGTGTTTGGCATGATTACCAGACTTCAGGACGAGGCTCACCGGTTTGCGATTACCTATCACAAGCAGCTCCGGGGTAAGGAGCAGGTGAGAAGTATCTTAGATGAGATAAGGGGAGTGGGACCAGCCCGGAGAAAGGCATTACTGCAGCATTTTAAAGAGATGGATAAAATTAAGCAGGCGACTGTGGAAGAGCTTGTGGAGGTGAAAGAGATTACGCCGCAGGTGGCACAGGAGATATATAACTTTTTTCATCAAAACGAGTAGAGATTATTGGTGGGATATGGTATAATATGAACACTTAATGAGCACAAACGAAGTGCAGTGCAAATTTAGTGAGAATATATATCTAGCCACTTAGCGAGGTACTTTCGAGCTTAGTGGATACGATATAATATGAACACTTAATGAACACATAATTTTGGTAAATGAGGAGGGGAAGAATGTATTCCATAACGCTGACACAGTTGATTGAAAAACTGAACTTGAAAAATCATTTACCGGAGATTGACACGGATAAGATTTTGATATCCAATCCGGATATTAACCGTCCTGCAGTTCAACTTTCCGGATTTTTTGAACATTTTGATGCCGACCGCATTCAGATATGCGGTAATGTGGAGCATGCTTATATCAGCAGTATACACGATATGGATAAGGGGGCAATGATTTTCGATAAATTATTCCAATATCGGTTTCCGTGTCTGGTGTTCTGCCGGGGGTTAGAGCCACACAGCTTTGTGCTGGATGCGGGCAGGAAATACGGAGTTCCGGTTCTGACATCAGAGGTTACGACTTCTGCCTTTGTTCATGAGACCGTGCGCTGGCTTCATGTCGAACTGGCACCGAGAATTTCCATTCATGCCGTGCTGGTAGATGTGTACGGTGTGGGTGTACTGATTCGTGGAGAGAGTGGAATTGGTAAGTCGGAGGCCGCTTTGGAGCTGATAAAAAGGGGACACCGATTAGTATCCGACGATGTGGTGGAGATTAAGAAGGTATCTGATGATACACTGGTTGGCTCCTCACCGGAGACAACCCGTCATTTTATTGAGCTTAGAGGAATTGGCATTATCGATGTAAAGGCTTTGTTTGGCTTTGAGTGTGTGAAAATGACGCAGGGGATAGACCTTGTCATTAACCTGGAGGAATGGGACAAGGAGAATAACTATGACCGGCTGGGCTTAGAGGACCAGTACACAGAGATTCTCGGCAATAAGATTGTTTCCCATAATATTCCGATTCGGCCGGGCAGAAATATTGCCATTATTGTAGAGTCGGCGGCGGTCAACCACCGTCAGAAGCAGATGGGGTATAATGCTGCACAGGAGCTGTACAACAG